>JAWOIV010000162.1:0-34023 GCA_046484465.1 Gaiellaceae bacterium | reverse complement strand
GATCTCGGCGCGGGTGCCGAACTCCTGCTGCCCCTTGGGACGCACCGAGACATTGACGTCGCAGCGGAACGAGCCCTCCTGCAGGTTTCCATCGCAGATGCCGAGGTAGGTGACGATGGAGTGCGGCGCCACCGTGCGCCGCGGTCACGCTGCCGCCTGGCGCGAGCACGGCCCGGAGGCCGCGAAGGCCGCCGGCGACTACCTCTTCGCGCGGGCGTTCGCGGTGCTCGCGGAGTTGCAGGAGGCGGAGCCCGTCCGCGTCCTGGCCGATGCGACCCTCGCACTCGCACGCGGCGAGGCGATGCAGCGCCTGCAGCGTCACGACCCGGACACGACCGTCGACGCCTACCTCGAGCGTTGCGCTCTCAAGACGGGGAAGCTGTTCGAGGCCGCGTGCGTCCTCGGCGGGGGGAGCGGCGACTTCGGCCTCCATCTCGGCGTCGCGTTTCAGATCGCCGACGACGTCCTCGACTGCGCGGGCGAGACGATCGAGACCGGGAAGGTGCCCGGCACCGATCTCCGCGAGGGCACGCCGACGCTGCCGCTGCTGCTCGCGGCCCAGCAGGACGAGGTCGTGCGGAACGCGCTCGCCGGCGGACCGAAGGACGGCGTTCTCGTGCGGGTGGCGGCGACGGGTGCGTTGGAGCGCTCCAGGGAGATGGCGCTCCACTACGCTTCGAAGGCGAGAGCCAGCCTCGACGGCGCAGAGCGGCGAGAGGAGCTGGAGGCGCTCGCTGAGGCAGTCGTGGAGAGGAGCTTCTGATCGCCGTCGCAGTCAAGAGCGCGCTGGAACCGATCCGGGAGAAGGTGGACGCCGGAGAGCGCCTCGATTTCGAGGACGGCGTCGCGCTGCTCGAGTCCGACGACCTGCTGGCGCTCGGAGAGCTCGCCGACCACGCGCGCCGTCTGCGCGGCGGTACGGACGAGGTCTACTTCGTCCAGAACCTCTACGTCAGCCAGACGAACGTCTGCCGCGTGAAGTGCAAGTTCTGCGCCTTCGCCGCGACGCGCAAGCAACCGCACGCGTACACCCTCACGACCGGGGAGCTGGTCGAGGACGTCCTCCGCCAGCGCGATGTCACGGGGTTCACCGAGCTCCACATGGTGAACGGCGAGAACCCGCACGTGGACTTCGCGTTCTACCGCGATACCATCGCCGCGCTCCACGAGGCGCTCCCCGACGTGCACCTCAAGTGCTACACGGCATCCGAGATCCACCACATGACGACGCTCTCGGGGATGACGCACGAGGAGGTTCTGCGCGAGCTGCACGACGCCGGGCTAGGGTCGCTCCCCGGCGGCGGAGCGGAGGTCTTCGCCGACCGTGTGCGGAGGCTCGTCGCGCCGGGCAAGGAGCCCGCCGAGATCTGGTTCCACGTCCACGACACGGCACACCGCCTCGGGATGCCCACTCACTGCACGATGCTCTACGGCCATGTCGAGACCTACGAAGAGCGCGTCGACCACATCCTCCGGTTGCGCCAGCAGCAGGATCGGACGGGGGGATTCCTCGCGTTCATCCCGCTCGCGTTCCATCCCGAGAACACCGTCTTCGAGCGCCGCGGGTGGCGGCACACGACGGGCTCGGACGACCTCAGGATGCTCGCGTTCTCCCGCCTGATGCTCGACAACGTCGAGCACATCAAGGCCTACTGGATCATGATGGGGATGCCGCTCGCTGCCGTGGCGCTCCACTTCGGTGCGAACGACGTCCAGGGGACGGTCGTGCGCGAGGAGATCTTCCACGCGGCAGGCGCCGAGACGGAGACCGAGCAGAAGATCGAGGAGCTCGTCCGCTTCGTGCGCGACGCTGGTCGCATCCCCGTCCAGCGCGACACCCTGTACAACGAGCTCCGGCGCTGGGAGTGAGTGCCCGGTGAGTCGCGAGGGAGCACAGCGGGAGAGCACTCCCGCCCCGACCGGCGGCACGCCGATCTGGGTCTGGCTCGTCTACGGCCTCGGAGTGCTTGGCGCGACGATCCTCGTCGGGTCGGCGCTGTTTGCCCTCGGCGCGTCGATGGCCGACGACGCGGCCGTGTCGACGAGCGTCTCGATCCCGGCGCTGCTCCTGTGGGGCGCTTTCGCCGTCGCGGCGCTCGTGCTCCTGCTCTGGCGGCGCGGGGGCTCCCGGTGATCCGACTCGGGCGCATCAGTTACGCCAACATGGCGCCGGTCTTCTACGGGCTCGAGGCGGATGTCGAGGAGGTGAGAGGCGTCCCCACCGAGCTCAACCGGATGCTGCTCAACGGGGAGATCGACATCGCACCGATCTCGTCGATCGAGTACGCGCGGAACGCCGACCGCCTGCGGATCCTGCCGCGCGTGTGCGTCTCCTCCGAGGGGGCGATCGACTCGATCCAGCTCGTCACGCGGATGCCGTTCGGCCAGGTGCGCTCCGTTGCAGTGACCCCGGAGAGCGCGACGTCGGTCGTCCTCGTCCGGGTCATGCTCCCGAAGGCGGAGATCGTGCCGCTCGGCATCGACGCCGATGCGACGCTCCTCATCGGTGACGCAGCGCTCCGGAGCGCATTCGAGGACCCCACGCCGCACTTCGACCTCGGCCGTCTCTGGCTCGAGCGGACAGGGCTCCCGATGGTGTTCGCGGTGTGGGCGGCTCCCGAGCCGCTCGTGGACGGGCTGATCGACCTCGAGCACTCCCTCGTCGCCTCCGTTCGTCTTGCACGCTCCGAGCCCGAGCGGCTCGCGCGCCAGGCGAGCGAGACCTACGGGTACCCGGCGGGCTTCCTGGCGCGCTACTTCGAGAAGCTCCGCTACAGCTTCGGGCCCCGCGAGCGCGCGGGGTTGTACACGTTCCTGGAGATGGCACGTGATGCGGGCGAGCTTCCGCACGTCCCCGAGCTCCGCTTCGTCCGCGAGGAGGTGCCGGCATGACCGTCACCGCCCGCCCGCAACGGACGCCTAGTGTCGAGAAGTCTCAAGCGTTGCCAGCGGTCGCCGAGGTGCTCGAGAAGGCGGTCTCCGGCGAGCGCATCGCCGACGTGGACGCCGTCGCGCTCCTCCGCTCGCGCGATCTCGTCGCGGTCGGCCGCGTTGCGAACGCGATCCGGAACCGGCTCAACGACCCGTCGAAGGTCACGTTCATCGTCGACCGGAACCTCAACTACACGAACGTCTGCGTCACGGACTGCGACTTCTGCGCCTTCTACCGCCGGCCGGGGGATCAGCGAGAGGGCTACCTCCTCCCGAAGCCCGTGATCTTCAAGAAGATCGAGGAGACGCTCGCGATCGGCGGCACGGGCCTGCTCATGCAGGGCGGGCATCACCCCGACCTTGCGATCGACTACTACGAGGATCTCTTCCGCTCGATCAAGGCGCGGTACGCGATCCACCTGCACGCGCTCTCGCCGCCCGAGATCCAGCACATCGCGCGCCGTTCGAAGCTGACGGTGCCGGAGACGCTGGCGCGGCTGCGCGACGCGGGCCTCGACTCCGTTCCCGGTGGGGGGGCCGAGATCCTGGTCGATCGCGTGCGGGCGATCATCGCGCCGAAGAAGACGAAGTCGGAGGAGTGGCTCGACGTGATGCGCCATGCGCACCGGCTCGGGATGTCGACGACGGCCACGATGATGTACGGGCACGTCGAGACGCTCGAGGAGCGCGTCGAGCACATGCGGAAGATCCGCGAGCTCCAGGACGAGATGCGCGGCTTCCGTGCGTTCATCTCGTGGACGTTCCAGCGCGACGGCAACCGGCTCGACGATGTCGTCGCCGACGAGCAGATGCCCACGTCGTTCGACTACTTGCTCACGCAGGCCGTCTCGAGGATCTACCTCGACAACGTGCCGCACATCCAGTCGTCGTGGGTGACGCAGGGGATGAAGGTCGGCCAGGTCGCCCTCGGCTTCGGCGCGGACGACATGGGCTCGGTGATGATCGAGGAGAACGTCGTGTCGGCTGCGGGGACGACGTTCCGAACGACGACCGACGAGCTCGTCCATCTCATCCGGTCGCTGGGCAAGACCCCTGTGCAGCGCGACACGCTGTACCGCGAGGTGCGCGTCTTCGACTAGAGGCCGCCATCCGCGACCGAGCGGACGAAGTCGGCCACCACAGCCCAGTACGAGTCGGGCGACTCCTTCCAGGGGAAGTGCCCGCCGTCCGCGATCACCTCGAGGCGGCCGAGCTCCGGCCTGACGCCTCGCACGATCTCCTCGGACGCCTCCACGGGAGTGATGCCGTCGAGCTCGCCGACGACGACGAGCGTCGGGCTCTCGATCCGCGGTAGCTCGGCAACGAGGTCGAGGGAGCGGAGAAGGTTCATGCCGGTCGGGCCGAGCTCGAGGTTCTGCGTCCGGCGCGCAAGCTCCGCCTCGGAGAGCGCCACGGGGCCGAACGCGGGCCACACCTTCGCCCACTCCTCTCGTGTCGCGTCACGCTCGCCCCCGTAGTCGCGGCGTGCGATCTCCGCGGCGTCGTCTCCCGCCGTACGGCGAACCGCGTCGACCAGGCGGTCGAGGTCGAAGCGAGCGTTCGTCGAGGAGAGGACGAGGCCGCGTGCATGGCCGGGGTGCCGGGCCCCGTAGAGGATCGCGATGAAGCCTCCCAGCGAATGGCCCAGGACGACGGGGCGCTCGATCCCGAGGATGTCGCAGAACGCGCGCACGTCGTCGGCGCACGTCTCGAAGCTCCAGTCCAGCGAGCGACCCCAGTCCGAGCGCCCGTGACCACGGAGGTCGAGGTACACGACCTGGGCGACGGCGGCGAGGCGCCCGAAGTCCGGTTTCAGGTACGAGTGGTCGTAGCCACCCGGCCCGCCGTGGACGAGGACGACCGTCGGCCGATCGCGCATCGTCCGCCCGTCGGGGACGAGAGCAGGCCCTTCGACGTCGAACCAGAGCCGCGTGCCGTTCACGTCGACGTGCACGTACGCGAGTCTATGGAGGCGTCAGCGCACCGTGTAGACCGAGTACGAGCTGCGGCCGCTCGCGGCGCGGAACTTCACGAGGATCTGCGTCCCGCGCGTGAGCTTGGGCGAGAACGCGAGCGTGAAGCTGTGGCGCTGCACGAGCGTCGGCCGCAGCGGGCACGTGATCAGGCCGGCAGCGAGCGAGCACCAGTTGGTCGTGTACGCGCCGATCGGATCCTGGATCTGGTAGGCGGTCAGCGCGGCGATCGGAAGCCCCTGCGCGAAGGCGCCGGAAGTCGGCTCTCCGGCGTTCGCCGTCGTTCGGGTAGCCCGCCCGATGACGATCTCCACGACCTCCTCGCTCGCGGTCGCCGTCACGCCCGAGTGCTCCCTGAACGCCGGCACGTTGCGGAAGTCGCGGTTGACGGCGGTGGCTGCGAACTCCTTGCGCAAGGGGCGCCCGAAGTCCCTGAGCGCGGTCGTGCGCAGCGCGTTTGCCTGCCCGATCTTGGAGCGCGCCGGGCCGTAGCGACCCTTCGCGACGTCGTAGGCGGCGGCGCGCGTGAGCGCGCGCCCCTGCTGGAGAGCCGCTCGCATCGAGCGGTTCTCGAACGCTCCGACTGCCCGAGGGGCGACGACGCGCGCGGCGTCGATCGCGGCGAGCGCGCGGCGGAGCTCCTCGGCCGCCCTGGCGGATCGCGGTGCGGTGGGCTGCGTGAGACTGCGCAAAGCCGCCTGGGAGGCGCGTGTCGCCGCCTGGAGCTCAGCGGCGAGCCGCTGGTCGGGCGTGACCGTCGGAGCCGCGACCGAGAGCGGTGCCAGGAGCGTCGCGGCAGCTACGACGACGACGAGCGTCGCACGTATCACCATCCAATGGTGATAGCAGGACCGGTTCGCGTGCGCAACGTCGTGGGCTGAGAAGGTGACGGCATCGTCGCCCGGCGGCCTTCGTTCGGATGCTGTAAGCACCTGCAAATCAGCGGTTTGCGTTCGGTACCCTCGGCCGGGCCGTGATTCGCCCCCCGATCGTCGCCACGCTCGTCGTGCTCGCGAGCCTGTGGGCCTCCGCTCCTGCGACGGCGCAGGCGAAGCAGCTTCTCCCAGGCGTGACGTACGAGCAGGACACACAGTTCTCGCCCCACGGCCCCGTCGCGATCCACGTCGTGCGGGGCCCTCGGCCTACCGGGCTCTACCGCCTCCGGCCTGCGCTCGCGCGGGAGACGGTCACCCAGCGGGAGACGGTGACCTCCATGCAGCGCAGGCGGTCGCCGCAGGCGACGGCGGTCGGGCTCAACGGGGACTTCTTCTCGCTCGCCGACGGTCGCCCGAGCGGCCTCACGCTGCGAGACGGCGTGCTCGTCACGCCACCGAACCCGGGGCGCTCGAGCCTCGGCGTCGGGCTCGACGGCCTCCTCGACATTCGCCGCGTCACGCTCCGAGCGACCTGGGTCGGGACGGGCCCCAGGCGCGCGGTGACCGTCCTCAACAAGGCGCCGGGGGCGAACGGCGCCGCGCTCTTCACAGCCGACTGGGGGAGAGCGACGCCGAAGCTGGCCGGCTCGTTCGCGGTCGTGCTCGGGTCGTTCCCGGACTTGACGCCGAACGCCGATCTCGAGGCCGTCGTCACCCGCGTCGTCGACGGTGGAGAGAGCGTCGCGATCCCCGCGGGGACGGCCGTCCTCGTGGCGCGCGGAACCGCGGCGGCGCGACTGCGCGAGGAGGCGCCCGTCGGGGCTCCGGTCACGGTCAGGCTCCTTCTCCAGCCGGACTGGTCCGCGGTGTCGGACGCCATCGGAGGGGGCCCGGTGCTCGTGCAGGACGGGAGGCCGGTCCTCCAGGCGGGCGAGGCCTTCACGACCTCGCAGCTCGTGCCCCGGAACCCGCGCAGCGCTGTCGGCCAGCGGGCCGACGGGCGGATCCTGCTCGTGACGACGGACGGGAGGCAGCCCGGCTACTCGGTCGGGATGACGAACTTCGAGCTCGCGCAGGCGATGGCGCGACTCGGCGCGGTGCGCGCGATGGCCCTCGACAGCGGCGGGTCCGCGACGCTCGCGTTCGACGGAGTCGTCCTCAACCGCCCGTCGGACGGGCGGGAGCGCGCGGTCGCCTCGGCGCTGATGCTCGAGTACCTCGGCGTCCACGTCCCTCCGCCGCTCGAGCCCGTCGTGTCGCCGAACGGCGACGGTGTCGCGGACCGCCAGCGGCTCTCGTACAAGGTCGTCAGCCCGTCGGAGGTCTCCGTGACGCTCACCGCCCCCGACGGCTCCGCCGCACTCTCCGAGAGCGGCACGCGCCTCCCGGGCACGTACCGGGTGCCGTTCCCGCCGCCACCCCCTCCCTCGCCGGAAGGGCTGCCGCCCACGTCACCCTCGCGCGAGGGACCGCCGGCCGAGGGACGCTGGTCGCTCCGCGTGTCGGCGACCGACGATCAGGGTCTCGCGTCGTCCGGCGTCGAGCGGTTCCGGGTCAACTCGACCCTCGGGTTCCTGCGCGTCCAGCCTTCGACCCTCCGCCTTCCGCCGTCGGGAGCGACGACGACGATCGACTGGGTGCAGGCGCGCCCCGCGCGCGTGCGGGTCACCGTGGAGACGAGGGAAGGGGACGTGCTCCGCAGCCTCTCGCTCGGGCGTCTCGAGCCCGGGCAGCAGGCGGCGTCGTGGAACGGGAGGCTCGCGCGGGGCAAGGTCGCGCCGCCGGGGGGCTACGTCGTCCGGGTCACCGCGAGCAACCAGCTCGGTGCGGTCGCGCTCGAACGGCCCGTCGTCGTCAGGCGAGTCGCCGGCCCGAAGAAGTAACGGCGAGCGCCCTCTCTAGACTCCGACGATGCCGACCCTCGCGATTCCGCTCGCGTCGATCCTGGGCCGGGCCACCGAGCTCGTCACGTCCGCGATCGGCGACCACGGGCTGTACGCGGTGTTCCTCTTCATGCTCGGCGACGCCGTCCTGCCGGCGAACGAGGCCGTCATGCTCTACGCGGGCGCGCTGGCTGCAGGCGCCTTCGCCGGCTCCGTCGTCCTCTTCGGGTCGGAGATCGAGCAAGGCGTCCCCGCCTATCTCGCCGTGGCGACCGCGGGAACGCTGGGCTCGACGCTGGGGGCGATGATCGGCTGGGCCGTCGGCAAGTACCTGGGCCGACCCTTCGTCCTCAAGCACCAGCGCTGGTTCCGGCTCAGCGAAGGGGACCTCGCGCGCGGTGAGAGGTGGCTCGACCGCTGGGGGGACTGGGCCGTGCTGCTCAGCCGCCTCACGCCGGTCATCCGCTCGGTGGCCCCCGTCGCCGCGGGAACGCTCCGCATGCCGTTCGCTCGTTACACGGTCTTCACGCTCATCGGCTCTGCCATCTACTGCTTCGGGTACGCGGGGATCGGATACGCGGTCGGGACGGAGTGGGAGCGGTTCTACGACCGTCTCGGCGTTCTCGAGTACGTGGTGGTCGCAGCGCTCGTGGTCGGAGCTGCCTGGCTCGTCGTCCGCCGTGTCCGTCGGCGCAGGGCCACCGAGGAGTCCGCCGGCGTATAGGGAACACCTGCAGAGAGGCGGTTTCCGCCACCGCCGGAGCTACACTCGCCTCTCGTGAGCCACCCGATCCCTCTCGTCGACGTCAGGGCGCAGTACGCGCCGCTCATCCCCGAGCTCCAGGCGCGCTTCGCCGCCGTCCTCGAGTCGGGCCGCTTCATCTTCGGGCCCGAGGTCGAGGGCTTCGAGCGCGAGGCAGCGGAGTTCCTCGGAGTCCCGCACGCGATCGGGGTCGCGAACGGCACCGACGCGCTCGTTCTCTCCCTCGAGGCGCTCGGCATCGGCCGCGGGGACGAGGTGATCTGCCCAGCGTTCACGTTCTACGCCACCGCCGAGGCGATCGCACGCGCAGGGGCGACCCCGGTCTTCGCCGAGATCGACCCCGAAACGCTCAACCTCGACCCCGAAGACGTCGCCTCACGGATCACGCCGAGCACCAAGGCGATCATGGCCGTCCATCTCTTCGGGCGCCCTGCGCCGCTCGCGGAGCTCGCAGGTCTCGGCCTGCCCGTCATCGAGGATGCCGCGCAGGCCTTCGGAGCCGCCGGCGTCGCGCGTACCGGCGTCTGCTCGACCTTCAGCTTCTTCCCCACCAAGAATCTCTTCGCGCTGGGGGACGGCGGTCTCGTCGCGTGCCTCGAAGACGGTGTCGCCGACCGGGTGCGCATGCTCCGCTTTCACGGATCCCGGGACAAGACCACGTTCGAGCTGATCGGGACGAACTCGCGGCTCGACGCGATCCAGGCCGCCGCGCTGCGGGTGTTCCTGCCCCATCTGCCGGGTTGGAACGAGGCACGACGACAGGCAGCCGACCGGTATCGGAGCCTGGGGCTCGGCGAGCTCGCCGAGCTTCCTCCGGACGACGCGGGCCACGTCTACCACATGTACGTCGTGCGCTCGACTCGGCGGGCGGAGATCGGCGCCGGCCTGAGCGTGGCCGGCATCGCGTCCGCCGCGTACTACACGACGCCGCTCCATCTCCAGCCGGCACTTCGCTATCTCGGGTACGAGCCTGGCTCGCTGCCGGAGACCGAGCGCGCGGCGGCGGAGAATCTCGCGCTCCCGATGTGGGGCGGGATCGGCATGGAGCAGCAGGAGCGGGTCGTCGAGGCCGTGCGCGCCACGATCGGTGTTCCAGCCTGATGCACTCTCCCATCAACAGGCACCGGCTGTGGCAGGTCGTCGTCGATGTCGGCCTGATCGCCGCCGCCTGGGTCGTCTCCTGGTACGTGCGCTTCGACGGCGACTGGCCGCGGTACTACGAGCGCTACCTCGAGTGGGACGTGATCGTCCTCGTCATCGCCGCGGCGCTGCCGGTCTTCGCGGCGTTCGGCTTCTACAACCGCTGGTGGCGGTACGTCTCGACGCGCGACATGTGGGGCGCCGTCCGCGGAGTCGCGATCGCGGGTGTCCTCACGTTCCTCGTCTTCACGGCGCTCGACTTCCACCCGGCGAAGGTGCCGCGCGGGATCTGGGTCGTCTACGTGTTGCTCCTCCTCGCCTTCGTCACGGGCTCGCGACTGCTCGCGCGCACGATCATCGAGCGCCCCGCGGCGAGCACGATCGTCGCACGGGGGAAAGAGGTCATCGTGGTGGGCGCAGGCGACGCAGCTCAGCTGATCCTCCGCGAGATGCTCCGGAACCCTGGGCTCGGCTACACGCCCATCGGCCTCGTCGACGACGACCCGCGCAAGAAGAACCTCCGCCTGCACGGGATTCGCGTACTCGGAACGACGGCGCAGCTTCCACAGCTCCTGCGTGATCGTCGCCCCGACGAGCTGCTGATCGCGATCCCCTCCGCGGCCGGCGACGTCCGCGAGCGCATCGTCCAGATGGCCCGCGCGGAGAAGATCCCCGTCAAGACGCTCCCCGGGCTGCCGGAGCTCATCGTCGGCGACTTCAACCTCACCGGGCAGATCCGGCCGGTCGAGGTCGAGGACGTGCTCGGACGCGAGCCCGTGGAGGCGGACATCGACTCCATCGCCGAGTACCTGACGGGCGAGGTCGTCCTCGTCACAGGCGCCGGCGGCTCGATCGGCTCGGAGCTCTGCCGTCAGATCGCGCGCGTCGGCCCCACGCGCCTCGTCCTCGTCGACAACGGCGAGCCCGGTCTCTTCGAGATCGAGCGCGAGCTCGTGGACGAGCGCGGCTTCCATGCGACGGCAGCCGTCCTCGCCGATGCGTGCAACGCCACCAAGATGCGCCAGATCTTCGACAAGTACCGGCCGGGCGTCGTCTTTCACGCCGCTGCCTACAAGCACGTCCCGCTGATGGAGGCGAACCCGCTCGAGGCGGTCCGGAACAACGCTCTCGGAACGCGGACCGTCGCCGACATCGCCGCCGAGTACGAGGCGAAGCGGTTCGTCCTCGTCTCGACCGACAAGGCGGTGAACCCGAAGACGGTGATGGGCCAGTCGAAGGCGCTCTGCGAGCGAATCGTCGAGGCCTGGGGCCACCGCTCCAACACGAGTACCCGGTTCTGCGCGGTCCGCTTCGGCAACGTGCTCGGCTCGTCCGGCAGCGTCATCCCGATCTTCCGCAAGCAGATCGCGCGCGGCGGCCCGGTGACGGTGACGCACGTGGAGATGACGAGGTTCTTCATGACGATCCCCGAGGCGGTGCAACTCGTCATCCAGGCGGGCGCAATCGGCGGTCGAGGCCAGGTATACGTGCTCGACATGGGCGAGCCCGTGCGTATCGTCGATCTCGCGGACACCATGATCAGGCTCTCGGGCAAGGAGCCCGGGACGGACATCGAGATCGCCTTCGTCGGCTCCCGCCCCGGGGAGAAGCTGCACGAGGAGCTCTGGTCGAGCGACGAGTCGGTGACGCCTTCGGAATACGAGGCGATCATGCTCGTCACGCGCCCCCCTGTCGACGCGAGCTGGCTCGAGGAGGAGCTCGACGTGCTCGAGCGGCTGGTCGAGGAGGGGGAGACCCTGGAGCTCGTTGGACGCCTCAACGCGACCGTTACCTCGCCGCACCGCGTCAGGCACCTGGCGGGGGACGGAGCCGGCACCGCCACGCCGGCGTCCGAGACCGCGTAGCGCGGAACTCCGTCTCCGCGTCAGAGGGCGGTCAGGAACAGGTCGAGGAGGAGCGCAGGATCGCGCTCCCGCCGCCTCGTGTCACCTGCACGCTGTCTCTTCTCCAGCCGGAGCTCGTCCGACGATCTGAGCGACCGCAGGCGGCCCTGGCGCAGCAGGTGCTCGTCGACCGCACCGAGACGCCCAGCGAACGTCGTGTACACGGGAACTCCGAGCGCGACCGCCTCGCGGTTCATCGTCCCTCCCGCCGAGACCACGACGTCGGAGAGCGCGACGAGGCTCTGGGCATCGATGGCACGCTCGGGGACGACGAGCGACGGCAGGCCGAGCGTGCGAACGGCGGCGCCCTGCTCGACGGTCCTGGGCAGGACGACGGCCTGGACGCCGGCGTCTCGTCCGAGTCGCTGCAGCAGGTCGTCGAAGAGCGGGTTTCCGTGGCGGTGGTAGAGCGAGACCTCGGGCGGCGTGCGCACGACGACGAGCACCCGGTTTCGGTCGAGGCCGAGCTCGCGGAGCACCGCCTCGTCCGGCGCGAACCCGTGGAGGTAGTACTCCTCCTTGAGCCCCTCGTAGCGTCGGATCTTGCCGGGACGCGCGCCCAGCCGATCGAGGCGCTCCTGCGGGATCACCTCCGGGACGATCACCCGGCGAGCCGAGCGGCAGCCGATCCCGTGCTGCACGCGTGCGAACTCGTAGTCGAATGCGTAGGAGCTCGGGATGCCGAGCGAGCGGGCGACGAGCGGGAGCTCGTGGGACGCGTGCGAGAGAGCGAGGTCGAACCCACGGCCGCGCGCGAACCGGCGGAGCGCGCGGACGCGGCGGGTCAGCGCACTGCCCTTCCCGAGCGCCCCGGCGCCGCCGTGCCGTGGTCCGACGACCTCGTGCGCGATGCCCTTCAGGCGCAGGAGCTCGATCGTCTGCGCGTACTCCCGGGTCGTGACCTCGACCTCGTTTCCACGCGCGCGGAGCAGTTCGACGAGCGGCGCGAAGAACGGAACCTGGGGCGAGTTGGAGACGTCGATCCAGACGCGCATCACGGAGCCGACCTTACCAGACGGGTCTGCACAAAGCAGTCCATTTAGCCTGCTTGAAGTAGACACAATGGTCTGCATCAGGCAGACTTCGACCGTGCCCTCCCTCGAACCGAACCCCTTCCGGATCGCGGGCGAGCTACGACCGGACGAGATCATCGGCCGCGAGACGGAAACCGCGCGGCTCCGTGCGCTTGCGGTAGGCGGGCATTCGTCGCGTCTTGTCGCACCACGTCGCTACGGCAAGACGAACCTGCTCCGCCGCGTGCTCGCCGAGTCGTCGGAGGACGGCTGGGCGACGGCTCTCGTCGACCTTGAGGGCGTGCTCTCGCTTTCGAGCATCGTCGTTCGCATCGAGCGGGCCTACGATCGTTCGCTCAGGGGGTCGCTGCGCAGGACGGTCGACTCGCTCTTCCGCTCCTGGCAGGTGGGCCTTTCGCTCGGCGCGGGCGGCTTCACCGCCTCGCTGCAGTCGAACCCTCGGATGGACGTCGAGAGCGTGCTTCTGCGTCTTCTCGACCTTCCGGCGAAGCTGCACCAGGGCACCGGGGCCCGAAGCCTCGTCGCCTTCGACGAGTTCCAGGACCTGCTGCGCGTCGACGGTGCGGACGGCATCCTGCGCAGTGTCCTCCAGCACCAGACCGAGGTCGCCTCGTACGCGTTCGCGGGTTCTGCGCCCACGCTGATGGAGAAGCTCTTCGAGGACCCGTCGCGCCCGCTGCTCGACCACGCCATCGCAGTCGAGATCGGGCCTCTGCCTCCGGAGCCGACGGCGGCGTTCCTGGAGGAGCGATTCCGTCGGACGGGACGCGACATCGGTAACGCGCTCGACCCACTCCTGGTCTTCACTCGGGGGCACCCGCAGCGCACGATGCTGGTCTCCCATCACCTGTGGGAGCTGACGCCACCCGGCTCCGTGGCGGACGAGACGGCGTTCGTCGAGGCGCGTACCCGAGCTCTCGCCGTGTCCGAGCCGGCGCTCCGCGCGCGCTGGGACGCTCTCGCCGTGAACGAGCAGCGCGTCAGCCTCGCGCTTGCGACACGCTCGCGGAGCCTGTACGCCGAGGAGACCCTCCGTCTGCTCGGGCTCAAGAAGGGGAGCGTCGACAGGGCACTCGCCGGCCTCGTCGGCAAGGCCGAAGCGAGCATCACTGCGCTCGGACCGGTGCTCACGGACCCCCTGCTCGAGGAGTGGCTCGTCGAGCGCGGGCTCTTCTGAGGCACGCCTCCGTATCGTTCGCCCTCGCATGATCGTTCGCTGGGGAATCGAGGAGCTCGGTGGCGTCCTGCGCGAGCTCGGCGTGGAGCGGGCGCTCCTCGTCACGAGCGAGCGGTTCGGCGCGCTCGATCTACCGGCCGCAGCGCGCTTCACGGGCGTGCGCAGGCACGCGCCGATCGAGACCGTCGCTGCGGCGACCGCGGCCGCCGTCGCCGCGGACGGCCTCATCGGCCTCGGAGGCGGCAGCGCGATCGACACCGCCAAGGCCGTGTCGGCCGCGGCGGAGCTCCCGCTCGTGGCCGTCCCGACGACCTACGCCGGGTCGGAGTGGACGCCGTTCTACGGCATGCGCGACGAGGCGCGGCGCGCGAAGGCGGGGGGAGGAGGCGCCCGGACCGCGGCGATCGTGTACGAGCCGTCCCTGACGCTCGACCTTCCTCGCGACGAGACCGTGGGCACGGCGCTCAACGCACTCGCGCACGCCGCCGAGGCGCTCTACACGGGCGAGTGCGAGGACGCCACCACCGGCGCGCTCCTGATCGGGCTCCATCTCCCGGCCGTCGTGGCCGACGGTCACGACCTCGACGCGCGGACGGGGCTGCTCGAGGGCGCGATGCATGCGGGCAGGGCGCTCTCCGAGCGGGGCCTCTTCCTCGGCCACGCGATGGCGCAGGCGCTCGGCGGTCGCTTCGGGCTTCCGCACGGGGCGATGAACGCCCTGACGCTGCCCCCGGCCCTGCGCTTCAACGAGCCGGTGGTGCCCGAGGCCGTCGCCGCGCTCGGAGCGGCGCTGTCGACGGACGACCCGGCGGGTCGAGTCCAGGAGCTCGCGCGGCTCGCGGGCTTCGAGCGCCTCCGGGACTTCGGTGTCCCCGAGGCCGAGCTCTCCGACGTCGCCGCCGAGACCGCCTCGCGTCCCGGTGCGCGTGCGAACCCGCGGCCCGCGACCGCTGAGGACGTCGAGGAGCTCCTGCGCTCGATCTGGTGAGTTGACGCGGCTCGAAAATGGGCGGACGATGGGGAGGTGATCGTCGAGTACGCAGGTGTCCTGGCCGCCGTGTCGATTCTCGCCGTCGTGCTCGGAGGCGGCTACTCGGGAACGCTCGCATCGGTGCCCGTCACCCACGCGGTCGCTCTCCAGCAGGTCGCCGTGGCGGCGAAGGCGAAGAAGGTGGCCGTTCCTGCGGCGAAGACGACCTACCGAAAGGCCCCCTACGGGAAGGCGAGCCTCAAGTACCTGCACGCCGTCGGCTGGATCGGCGGCCGGAGCAACCTCGGGGCGTGCGCGTTCACGTCGATCACGCAGGACACGGCGCGCACGCACGCAGAGCGGGAGATCCGTCGGGATCCCAAGATCGTGGCGGGATTGAGGAAGCGCGGGATCTCTGCCCGGATCGCCGCGGCGACCCTCGTGAAGGGCGTCGTCTCCGCCTGCCCGTGAGAACTGGGTCAGGCGGCTTCGGGTGCAGGCGGCCGCCTGCCTCCGAGCACTCGCCGGAGGCTCACGATCCCGAGCACCTCGCTGCCGTTGACGACCGGGAGGTGGCGAAAGCCGTGGTCGAGCATGACCTGGGCCGCCTCGTCGCACGGCATGTCGGGCGCGGCGGTGATCGGGTCGGCCGTCATCCACTGCCGCGTGCGAGCTTCGCTCGTGTGCACGCGCGCCGCCATGGCGCGCAGCATGTCGCGCTCGGTGAGGATGCCGATGAGCCGGCCGTGATCCTTGACGATCACCGCCCCGACGTTCTGCGTCGTCATCCGCTCTGCGACCTCCCCGAGCGTGTCCTCCGGAGCGACGGTGATGAACGTTGGGCGGACGATGTCGGCGAGCGTGCTCATCGGGCGGCAGTCTATCCGGGCTCGACGGCCCGCCTCTCGTGCGGCGAGGAGCGGGGCAGGAACGTCCGCTGCCGGGTACCGTTCCGTCGGGCGAGCTCAGTGCGCGCGTCCGATCGACCGGGTCGACGAACGACCCGCCGGACACCGGGCAGGATCTGACACGCTCGAGCTCCCAGGACATCGACACCACGTTGAAAGGACGACATGAACGAGCACATCCACGCCCACGAGCACCCCGAGTCGGATCGGGTGCGCGGGGGCGGCTTCACGCTGTGGTTCACGGGCCTCTCGGGCTCCGGGAAGTCCACCATCGCGCACCTCGTCGGGCCCGAGCTCGACCGCCGCGGCTGCATCGTCGAGTACCTCGACGGCGACACCGTGCGCTCGCATCTCTCGAAGGGGCTCGGGTTCTCGAAGGAGGACCGCGACACCAACATCGAGCGCATCGGGTGGGTCTCGTCGCGGCTGACGCGCCAAGGAGGCGCGATCATCGCCGCCGCGATCTCGCCGTACGAGGAGACACGGGTCAAGGCGCGAGAGATGGTCGAGGAGTTCGGCGCCTTCGTCGAGGTGCACGTCAAGGCGTCGGTCGACGAGTGCGCCCGCCGCGACGTCAACGGCCTCTACGCCAAGGCATTCGCCGGTGAGATCAAGGGGTTCACGGGCGTGGACGACCCCTACGAGGCGCCCACGTCACCCGAGCTCGTCGTCGACACCGAGCACACCGAGCCGGAGGAGGCCGCGGCGCTCGTCGTCGCGAAGCTCGAGGAGCTCGGCCTCGTCCCGGCCGAGGTGACGGCGTGACGGTCGCAGCGGCAGACAAGCTCATCCGGCCACACGGAGGAGAGCTCGTCGACCGGACGGGCGACCGTCCCGGCGACCTCGACGCGCTCGAGCGCGTCGAGCTCACCTCGCGCGAGCTCTCCGACCTCGACATGCTCGCCTGCGGCGCGCTCTCGCCGCTTCAGGGCTTCATGGGCAAGGAGGACTACGAGGGGGTCGTCGAGAGCATGCACCTCGCGGGTGGCCTTCCCTGGGCGCTACCCGTCTGCCTTGCAGTCGACGAGGCCCCGAGCGGTGACCGGGTCGCTCTCACGCGCGAGGACGGCACGCCCGTCGCCGTGCTCGAGGTCGAGGAGGTGTACGGCTACGACCAGGAGCGAGAGGCCGAGCACTGCTTCCGGACGACGGACGACGCCCACCCGGGTGTCGCTCGCCTCTACGCGCAGAAGCCGCAGTACCTCGCCGGGCGCGTGACGGTGTTCGAGCGAGCGACCCACGAGTTCTCGGAGCTGGCGCGTGACCCGGCCGAGACGCGGCGGATCTTCGCCGAGCGGGGCTGGAAGCGGGTCGTCGGGTTCCAGACCCGGAACCCGATCCACCGGGCGCACGAGTACTTGACGAAGGTCGCGCTCGAGACGGTGGACGGCCTGCTCGTCCATCCGCTCGTCGGCGACACGAAGTCGGACGACGTCCCCGTCGAGGTGCGCGTCGACTGCTATCGCACGCTGCTCGACGGCTACTACCCCGAGGATCGAGTCCTCCTGTCCGCGTTCCCGGCGGCGATGCGCTACGCAGGGCCCCGCGAGGCGATCTGGCACGCGATCTGCCGCAAGAACTACGGCTGCTCGCACTTCATCGTCGGCCGTGACCACGCGGGTGTCGGCGACTACTACGGCACCTACGACGCGCAGCTCATCTTCGACGAGTTCGAGCCGCACGAGCTCGACGTCGAGCCGATGTTCTTCGAGCACACGTTCTGGTGCAACGTGTGCGGGTCGATGGCGAGCACGAAGTCGTGCCCGCACGGCCCCGAGGATCGCGTGTTCCTCTCCGGGACGAAGGTGCGCGAGATGCTCGTCGAGGGCGAGGTCCCGCCGGTCGAGTTCACGCGCCCGGAGGTGGCGAAGGTGCTCATCGACGCGTACCGGAGCTGAGGCCCAGGGTGTTGACGCCGACCTCCCGACGCCTCCGTGACGAAGTCGACACGGAGGCGTCAACCACACGTGAGGTGGCTCTCGCTAGCGTTCCTGTAGGGACACGGGAGTGCCCCTGGGGATGGTTCGGGGGGAGTGCGGCCCGAGACGCCGAGCTCAGGCCCCTGGGCTGATCAATGGACTGGAAGTACACGCTGCTGGGGCTCTTCACGGGGGTGCTCGTGGGGATGACAGGCATGGGAGGGGGGTCGCTCATGACTCCCCTCCTCGTCTTCCTCTTCGGCGTCCCGCCGGCAACCGCGATCGGCACCGACATCGCGCACGGCGCGGCCTTCAAGACGGTCAGCGCAGTGCAGCACCGGCGCATGGGGAACGTTCGTGCGCGGCTCGCGGGCTGGATGCTGATCGGCTCCGCCCCGGCATCCCTCGCCGGCGTGTGGCTGAACGTCCAGCTCGTACGGAGATACGGCGACGACGTCGAATCGGTTCTCGGGCAGGTCCTCGGCGCGGCCCTGCTCTTCGGCGCGGTCGGCCTCATCGCGAAGAGCCTCGTCCAGGGCGATCAGGGCCCCGAGCCGAAGTGGAGGCTCTCCAACCGAGACCGTGTCGCTGCAATCGTCATCGGGATCCTCGGTGGGTTCATCGTCGGCCTGACGTCGGTGGGAAGCGGCGTCTTCTTCGGGCTCACGCTCCTCGTGATCTTCCCGCTCCGAGCGCACAAGGTCGTCGGGACGGACATCTTCCACGCCGCGGCTCTGCTCTACGTCGCGGGCGCGGCCCACTGGGCGGCGGGAAACGTGGACTTCCCGATCCTCTTCTGGCTCCTGCTCGGGTCGATTCCCGGCGTGCTCCTCGGCGGCCGGCTCTCCATCTCCATCCCGGAGCGTCGTCTGCGCTTCGTGCTCGCCGGCGTGCTCGGTCTTGCCGGGGTCAAGCTGCTCAACGTCCCCGGAGCGACGACGATCATGATCGTCGCGCTCTCGGCCGGAGGCGTTGCGCTCCTCGTCTGGCTCGCCCGGCACAGCTGGGTCCGCATCCAGCGGGCGCGAGACGGCGGCATCTCGATGATCGAGTAGGGGCGAGGCACGCCTCGCCCTCCAGGGCCTGCCTACGTAGGCCGCTCGTCCACGACGAGGTCGGCGAAGCTGGACCACGACTTCCCGTACTCCCACCATCCGTGCACCCACGGCTTGACGAGGTAGCTGCTGCGGAAGTAGGCGAGCGGAATGGCGGCGACCTGCTCGGCAACCGCCATGCGGTCGGCAGCATGGAAGAGCTCTAGTCGCCGGCGACCCTCAGGCTGACGCGCACCCGGAGCTCGGGGTCGTCGAGCGCGGCGCCGAGCCACTCTCGCACGAGATCGCGAAACGGCCAGTACGGCAGCGATTCGCCGTAGGAGACGCAGCGGCCCTCGAGCCAGAGCCCCTCGTAGCCCGTGCGTGCCTCGAGCAGCAGGCGACTCTTGCCGATGCCCGCCTCGCCGGTGACGAGGAGGATGCCGCCCTGTCCGGCCTCGACGGCGTCGAGCGCCGTCCGGACTCTACGGAGCTCTTCCTCGCGACCCACGAGCGGCGTCTCGACTCCCGACAGGCCTCTCGGCTTCTCGGCTCCCGGTCGCGCCCGGAGCGGACGGTGGGCCGTGACGGGGAGCTCCTTGCCCTTGAGCTCTCGTTCGACGGGAGCGTCCCAGTCGAAGAGCGCCTCGGCGAGCCGTCTCGTCGTCTCGTCGACGAGGATCGTGCCCGGCTCAGCTGCGCTCTGCAGCCTCGCGGCGGTGTTGACCGTGTCTCCGAACGCTGCGTACTCCACCCGCGCACCAGCGCCGATCGCACCTACGACGACGGGGCCGGTGGTGACGCCCAGCCGGACGCCGAAGCCTTCGATGCCCCAGCCGCGCTCGACCTCTTGCGCGTAGGAGTCGATGGACTCGACGATCGCGAGCCCGGCGAGAAGGGCGCGCTCCGCGTCGTCCTCGGAGGCCGTCGGGGCCCCGAAAAAGGCGAGGACGCCGTCTCCGGCGAGATCCTTCACGTAGCCGCCGAGCCGCTCGACCTCGCCGACGATCCGGGCCACGGCCTCACCGACGATCAGCTTCACCTCGGCGTCGTCGAGCTGTTCTGCGAGCGCGGTGGAGCCGACGAGATCGGCGAACAGCGCGGTGATGGGGCGGCGCTCCTCCCGGATCGCAGCCCGTGCGTCGGTGGTCTCCGCCACGCCGTCATTCTGTCCGTTTCGCGCGCCCGTTGACTACCATCGCGCGACGTGCGCACGGTCTGGGTCAGCTTCGACACCATGGGCCGCGACTGCCTCGAGGCGGCCGCGGAGGCCGGCTCCGAGATCGTCGGCGTCGTCACGCTCCCGGGCCCGATCGACCCGAGCCGTTCGGGTCAGTGCTCCTTCGACGACGTCGCCGAACGGCTCGGCGCAGAGCTGATCGAGACGAGAGACGTCAACGCCGAGGAGACGATCGCCGCGATCGCCGCGCTCGACCCCGAGCTGATCTTCGTCGTCGGCTGGTCGCAGCTCGTGCGCGAGCCGTTCATCGCGCTCGCGCGCGAAGGCGTGTTCGGGATGCATCCGACGCTATTGCCCCGGCACCGTGGCCGCGCTCCGATCCCGTGGGCGATCCTCTCGGGCCTCGCGCGGACGGGCGTCACGCTCTTCGAGATCGTCGACCCCACCGCGGACTCGGGGGCGATCGTGGGCCAGGTCGTCGTCGACATCGCACCCGACGAGACGGCGACCACGCTGTTCGACAGGCTGGTCGTGGCGCACGTCGACCTGATTCGCGAGCACGTGCCCCGGCTGGTCGCCCGCACGGCGCCGCGCATCCTCCAGGATCCGAGGCGCGCGAGCTCCTGGCACAAGAGGGCGCCTGCGGACGGGATCATCGACTGGGAGACGCGCGCGGCGTACCTCTACGACTGGGTGCGCGCGCAGACGCGCCCCTATCCCGGAGCCTTCACCTGGCTCGGGGACGACAAGGTCGTCGTCTGGAGCGCGCGCCCCGTCGAGCTGGCCGAGGCGGCGCCTGCGGGCACGATCGTGGCCGCTGCGCCCGAGGGCCCGGTGGTTGCGTGCGGTGAGGGCGGGCTCGTCCTCGAGGACGTCGACACCGCTGCAGAGATCTCCGTGGGGGCGAGGCTCGGATGACGCGAGTGCTCGTGATCGCCGCCCATCCGGACGACGAGGTTCTCGGCATGGGAGGGACGATCGCCGTGCACACCGATCGTGGCGACGCTGTGCGCGTCCTCGTCGTGACCGACGGAAGCTCGACGCAGTACCCCGGCGACACGGAGGTGCGCGCGCGCAAGGAGGCAGAGGCGTTGCGCGCTGCGGCCGAGCTCGGCGTCACCGACTACGTCCACCTCGACCTCCCCGACATGCGCCTCGACACGCTCGCCCACGTGGACGTGAACCGCGTCGTCGAGGAGCACGTGCGCGATCACGCGCCGCAGGTCGTCTACACGGTTCAGCCCGACGTCAATCTCGACCACAGGGTGCTCTTCGACGCCGTCGCGGTCGCGACGCGGCCCACGCCGGGCCATCCGGTTCGGCGGCTCCTGACGTACGCACCCACGTCGAGCACCGAGTGGACGCCCGCGCCGGTGAACTGGTTCGTCCCGAACTGGTTCGTGGACATCACGACGACCCTCGAGCGAAAGGTGGCGGCGTTCGGGCACTACGAGACCGAGCGGCGCGACTCCCCGCATCCCCGCAGCGAGCGCGCGATCCGGGCCACCGCCGCGCACCACGGCTCCTCCTGCGGGTGCGAGTGCGCCGAGCCGTTCGTATTGGTCCGCGGAATCGGAATCCCCTAGCGAGGATTCCGATCGCGGAAGTCCTGAAGGCGGTCGCTGCGCGACCGCAATGTCTGCGTTCCCCTCAGCGAGTAGCTTTGCGCGGGTGGCGAGGGTGCCCCAGACGATCGTCGTGCTCGCCCTGCTCGGGGCGACGGCCGCGGCGTTCGCGGTCACCGAGCGGCTGAAGCTGGAGAAGAGCCCGGTCACGGGCACGCGCGTGGACAAGGTCTTCTCGCCGGTCTGCGAGTGCGCGCGCGACAGCGCGGAGATCTCGTTCGTGCTCCGTCAGGGCACCCGTGTGACGGTCGACCTGCTGGACCGCGACGGCGAGTCGGTCCGCACGCTCGTCCGCGACCGCCCGGAGCAGAGGGGGCGCGTCTCGTACGCCTGGGACGGGAGGGACGACGACGAGCGTGTCGTCGCCGAGGGCATCTACCGGCCGCGGGTGCAGCTCCGTCGCAACGGCAGGACGATCGTCCTCCCCAACCCCATCCGCGTGGACACGACGCCGCCCCGGATCCGCGTCGTCCGCGTGTTCCCGCGCGTCTTCTCGCCCGACGGCGACGGGCGGCGCGACCGCATCACGGCCTGGTACACGATCGACGAGCCCGCGCGGGCGATGATGCTCGTCGACGGGCGGCGCCGCGTCATGGAGCGGATGCGGAAGACGCAAGGCAGGCTGATCTGGTACGGCCGCGTCGCAGGTCACCCGGTCCGGCCGGGAACCTACGAGCTCCAGCTGCGTGCGATCGACCGCGCAGGGAACCGCTCCTTGAGCACGCGCCCGATCCCGGTGCGCGTGCGCTTCGTCGAGCTCTCGCGCGACCGGATCGAGGTCGGGGCCGGGAGGCGCTTCTCGGTACGTGTCTCGACGGACGCGCGCTCCTATCGCTGGCGCTTCGCCGGGCGCACGGGCATGGAGACCCGGCGTGTGCTGGCGCTCCGCGCACCCGGCGAGCCGGGGACGTATTCGCTGTACGTTGTGGTCGGCGACCGGGCCGCGCGGGCCGAGGTCGTCGTGGCCGAGTCGCCGCCGGAGGAGTGATGCCGCCGCTCCTGGTGCTCGGCGTGAGCCGTTCCGGCACGACGCTCCTGCGGGTCATGCTCGACCGCTCCCCGGGGATCGCGATCCCTGACGAGTCGTTCTTCATCCCACTTCTTGCGCGGCGGCATCCACGCAGGGTCGATCCGGATCGCTTCCACGACGATCTGCGGCGGATTCCGACGCTGGTCACGTGGGGTCTCGATCCGAGCGCTGCCGCGCAGCGCCTCCGCCCCGGGATGGCCACCGGGGAAGCGATCGCAGCCGTCTTCCAAGCCTACGCCGAGCAGGCGGGCAAGCTGCGCTGGGGCGACAAGACACCGATGTACATGCGCCACCTCGGGCTGCTCGAGCGGCTCTTCCCGGACGCCCAGTACGTCCACCTGATCCGCGACGGGCGCGATGCTGCAGCGTCCTTCCTCGACCTGCCAGCGGGTACGTACACGCGCACCTGGGCGCACCCCGCGAGCGCGGCCGAGTTCGCGTGCCTCTGGCGGACGGAGGTCGGCGCGGCCCGGGAGCTCGGACGCAGGGTGGGAAGATCCCGCTACCACGAGGTTCACTACGAGGAGCTCGTCACCGACCCAACCGGGGTCGTCAAGGGGATCTGCACGTTCGCCGGCCTGCCGTTCGAGCCGGCGATGGTGGAGTACGCGGGGGCGGTGGACGTCTCGGAGAAGCCCCACCAGCAGCGGCTTCGCCAGCCGCCCACCGCCGGCGTCCGCGACTGGCGTGCGGATCTGGACGCTGCGGATGCGCGTGCGTTCGAGGCGGTGGCAGGCGACCTGCTGACCGAGCTCGGCTACGAGATCCGCGAGCCGTCTGCGCGCCGCCCCGGTGCTCTCGCTCGCATCGCCCTCGCCCGTTACCGCGTGAAGCTCGCTGCCTGGAACACGAGTGTGTCGGCTCTCCAGCGGTCGCCTCTCTGGCGCCGCCGGCACCCGCCGCTCCAGTGACTCAGCGGCTCGGCGCGCTCCGGCCGCGGTATGCGATGAGGCGGCCGTTGAGCGAGAAGAAGTACGTTCGCTCGGTCGCGATGCCGGGCGTATAGCGCCCCATCGGGAGGCGCCAGACGATCTTCCCATCGGAGACGCGTAGGGCGAACGTCCGGCCCTCGAGCGTCGAGAAGAAGACGTTCTCGCCGATGACCACCGGCGCGCCGATCATCCGTCCCCCGATCCACGCGTTCCACAGCTCGTCACCCGTTCCCGCACGGAACGCGCGCACCCGTCCGTCGAAGCCGCCGACGAAGACGCGACCTCTTCCCACCGCAGGCGTCGTGTACCCGAGGCCGCCGACGCGACCGGTCCACACGGTCGCACCGCTCGAGGCGGCGAGCGCGATGACCTTCCCGGACCGCGCGACCGAGTACAGGCGCTCGCCGTCGGTCGACGGGCTCGCATAGAAGGTCTCGTAGCGGAACGTGTCGCGCTTCACGTACGTCGTCCAGATCTCCGCGCCGGTGCGACGGTTCAGGCAGACGAAGGAGCCGGCGTACGTCGTGATGCACACCCGGTCGCCGAAGACCGACGGGCTCGCGTTGATTCGTCCCCCGGTGTCGTACGCCCAGCGCACGGCACCCGTGGTCGCGCGTGCCGCGAAGAGCCGCCCGTCGTGCGACCCGAAGTAGACGAGCCCGTCGACGACCACCGGCGACGACTCGACCTTCCCCGCCGTTTGCACCTGCCAGAGCCGCTTGCCGTTCCTGCGGTCGAGCGCCGTGACGGTTCCCGCGGTCGAGCTGACGATGAGTCGCGGCCCGTCGATCGCCGGGCTCGAGGGAAGCGTCCCGCCGACACGCGCTGTCCACTCGGTCTTCCCCGTCTCGGCGTCGAGAGCGTACGTCGTCCCGCGGTAGCTGTTCACGTACAGCGTGCCGTCGCAGTAGACGGGCGCGAACTCGATGTAGCTGTCGACGACGCGCGTCCAGACGAGCTTCTTGCGCGGAAGGCCGAGGGTCGCTCCCGGACGGGCGAGCGATCGCAGCGGGTCGCCTCCGAACTCCAGCCAGCAACGACGATCCCCCGCCGCCTCCGGCTCTGGAGGCGGCGGTGTGGGGGTCGTCGCCTCGGACACGGTCACGTCCTCGAGCTCGGTGTCGAGCGAGCCGTGGGTTGCGTCGGGCCGCAGCACCCAGACGGCCACCGTGACGCCGACGAGTGCGACGACGAGCGCCGCGACGGCGGCGAGGATCCAGATGAGCGGCCTGGGCATGTGCAACGAGCCGGACGCGCCGGCCCGCGTTCAGTGTGCCAGCAGCTCTGGACTGGACTCTCTGGGCTCGTGTTCGGGAACCGTTAGGTCGCTCGCGACCGGATCTGCGGCGAGGAGCGCAGCCGAGAGCCCGAGGACACCCCACGTCACCGGATCCTCGAAGAATCCCGCGTAGAGGAGCGAGTGGGCGAACAGCACGCCGAGCACCGCGGCGAGCCCGACGCCGAGCATGCGGTCGCGTTTCGTCACGAGCCAGAGCGCCCAGGCGACGGCGCCGATGAGCCAGGCATAGAGCGCGAAGCCGAGCACGCCGAGCTCGGCGAGGACGGTCAGAGGAGTCGTGTGGGAGGCGTTGCGGCTCGGCGATCCTGTCCCCGACTCGTCCGTCGAGGCTCGTGGCTGTCCGCCGATCCCGACTCCGGCGACCGGCCGGGCCTGGAAGGCGTCGAGCGTGACCGTGACGAGTCGCGAGCGGCCGCTCGTGACCTCGCGGGCGGACTGGCCCTCGATGGCCTGGGCCGCGAACGCGCCGGCTGCGAGCGCCGCGAGAAGCGCGCAGGCGATCAGCACCATCCGGATCGGCCTGCTCGCACCGACGAGGGCGATCGCGAAGACTGCCGCGAAGAGCGCGACGAAGCTCGACTGCGAGTACGAGTAGAAGAGCCCCCAGAAGAGCAGCCCCACGATCGCCGTGAGCGCGACCCATTCGACGGTTCGACCGCGCCGAAGGAGGATGGCCACGAGCAGGACGACCATGGGGATCACGAGGTAGCGCCCGTACAGGCTCGGGTCCTTGAAGAGCGACGTGACGCGGAAGAACGTCGTGTAGGCGTTCGCCACCTCGACGTCGCGGGCGAAGAACAGCGTGCGCGTCTGCGCCTGCCAGATCCCGATCACGGCAAAGAACGACCCGAGCGCCGCGAGTGTGACCAGCAGCGCCCGTGGGAGCCAGGACGCGATCGGCGCGCGCGCCACCGTCGCGAGTCCCGCCGTATACGGGAACAGGAAGAACGCGAGCGCGATCCCGCCCGAGCGGTCGTCCCACGTCCAGAGGAACGAGACCGAAACGAAGGTCACGAACGCCGCCAGGGGGAGAGCGAGGAGCAGGGGAGGCGCGGGATGTCGGACACCGGTCACGACGCGATAGCCGAGCGCGACCACCGCCGCGGCGATCGCGAAGTAGAGGGGCAGGAGGAGGAAGGCCTCCTCCCGGCCGAGCTGCACCGGGACGCGGAACGGCGCCACCGCGAGCAGGACGACCGGCACGATCGCCGGGTAGCGGGCGAGTGGAATCGCAGCGAGGACGACGGCGCAGGCGCCGACCCCGAGCAGCGCGATCCCGAGCGGATCCGTGAACAGGAGCCGGAGGTCGTCGTCGCTCACGAGCGAGCGCGCGAGTCCGGCCGTGGCGAGGCCGAGGAGCGCGAAACCGGCGAGGGGAAGCGCCCGTCCCCTCGGCAGCAGGACGAGGATCGCGCCGAGCGCGCCGACGAGCGCGGCGACCTGCGCAGCCTCCGGATGCTCCATGGCGCAGAACGGTACGCGGTTTCGGTGGTTGAATAGCGTGGTGATCGACGGCTGGAAACGCGCGCTCGTGCTCGCCCCGCACACCGACGACGGCGAGCTCGGGTGCGGCGGGACGATGACCCGGCTCGTCGAAGGCGGCTGTGAGGTCCGCTACGTCGCGTTCTCCATCGCGACCCGCTCGCTCCCGCCGGGCTTCGAGCCCGACACGCTCGCGCGCGAGGTTCGTCGAGCGACCGCCGAGCTCGGCATCCCCGAGTCGCATCTGACCGTGCACGACTTCGACGTGCGCACGTTCCCGGACCGCCGCCAGGACATCCTCGAGCTCCTCGTCGCGCTCTGGGAGGAGTGGCGGCCGGACGTCGTGTTCCAGCCGTCCCACCACGACGTCCACCAGGACCACCAGACGATCGCGCAGGAGGGCCTCCGTGCGTTCAAGCGGACGACGATCTTCGGCTACGAGGTCCCGTGGAACAACTTCGACTTCTCCTACGGCGCGTACCTCGCCCTCGAGAAGCGTCACCTCGAGCGGAAGGTCGCCGCGCTCGCCTGCTACGCGTCCCAGCAGCACCGCCGCTACGCGAACCCCGAGTACATCTGGAATCTCGCTCGCGTCCACGGTGTGAACGTGAACCGCGAGTACGCCGAGTGCTTCCAGGTGTACCGCATCGTGGCGTAGCGTCGCGGCGGCGCGCGGGAGATGGGGATCAGGAAGGCGACCAGACACGTCGCAGAGCGACTGCTCTCGGTGCGCATCTACCGCCTGGAGCAGCTCCCCTGGGGAGTCGACTTCGCTCATGACGTCGCACGGCAGGTGCAAGGATTTCGGTTCACGACGGTGTTCGACGTCGGGGCGAACGTGGGCCAGAGCGCCATCGAGTTCAGCCGCTCGTTCCCCGAGGCCACCACGTGGTCGTTCGAGCCGTTCTCCGAGCCGTTCGAGGAGCTCGTTCGCGCAACCCACGGACTGGACGTGAAGTGCTTCAAGCTGGCGCTCGGATCGGAGGCCGGCCAGACGACCGTGGCGGTCGACCCGCACTCCGTCGAGAACTCGCTCCTGAACGCCGTGACCGAAGGATCCGACGTGCACAGCGAGACGGTCGAGGTGACGACGGTGGACGACTTCACGGCAGAGCACGGCATCGAGCGCATCGAGTTCCTCAAAGTGGACACCGAGGGGTTCGATCTCGAGGTGCTGAAGGGGGCCGAGCGCAACCTCGGCTCGGGTGCGGTCTCGTTCGTCCAGGTCGAGGCGGCGATGACTCGACACGCGGCGACGCTCGTACCCTTCGACGACCTGCGCGGCTTCCTCGAGGCGCGCGGCTACGTCCTCTTCGGCATCTACGTCCAGGTGCCCGAGTGGAGCGGCGAGGCGCGACTGCGGTTCGCGAACCCCGTCTTCATCCACGGGTCGCTCGTCTGAGGTAGCCCCCCTCGGCGAGGTGTGGCGCATGCCCGGACGTCGACCGAGCTCGTCACGGGCGACTAGCGCCCGATGAGGCGCGCGCCGATCGCCCTGCGCTCGGCGGGGAGGTAGAACCCGAGCGGGAGGAGCACGAGCGGGTAGACGACCGCGAGTGCGACTGCGAGGGGAAGCCCCGCGCCGAGGAGCTTCCCGGCGACTGCGAGCGCGATCCCGGTCGTCGCGGCCGTCAGGACGCGCCGCCACTGGTACGGCACCGGGAAGATCCGCTGCGACCACCAGGCGATTCCGGCGAACATCGTCGTGTAGGCGGCGACCGTGGCGATCGCGGCGCCCATCATCCCGTACGGCGGGATGAGCAGCAGGTTCAGCGTCACGTTCACGGCAGCTGCTGCGCCGGTCACCACCCAGTTGAACTGCGTACGCTTCGCGCGGCCGATCCCGATCGCGACCACGATGTAGCCGGCGAATGCCACGGTCGAGAACGCGAGCGGCCCGACGACGCGGGACGACTCCTCGAAGGCGGGCGCCGCGAGCCACGTCACGATCCACGGCGAGAGGAGCGCGAGTGCCGTCGCGATCCAGGTCGTGAAGAGGACGAGGTACGTGAGGACGAACGCGTAGGTGCGGCGTGCTTCGTGGTCGTCCTCGATCGAGTACGCGAACGCGGGCCAGGCGAGGCGGAACGCGGTGAGGATCAGCACCATCGCGGAGGCGATGCGCACGCCGACCGAGTAGAGCCCGACCTCCTCGGTGTCCGCGAGCTGCACGAGGAAGAGCCGGTCGCTGAAGTTCGTCGTCCAGAGGAAGAGCGCAGTCGGCATGAGCGGGAGGCCGAAGCGGTTCATCTCTCGCAGCAGGCTGCGGTCGAACTGGAGGCCGAGCTGCTCGCGCCGGTAGCCGATCAGCACCGCGTAGACGAGCAGCGTCCCTGTGAAGTTGCCGACGATCACCCCGATCGGGCCCTTCTCGAGCGCGACGACGAGGAGCAGCGTCGCTCCGATGGTGATGGCGATGTTCGCGAGGCTCGCCGAGACGAACGCGACCGAGCGCTCCTCGACGCGGAAGAGCGACGTGAGCTGCTCGTAGTTCATGCCGGCCCAGAGGCCGACGAAGGCCGCGGCGACGAGCTCTGCGTCCCCGGACGACCCGAAGAGGAGCTCGGCGATCTCCCCGGAGAACAACAGCCCGAGAGCCAGGCCGATCGTGGCCATTCCCATCGTGAACCAGAAGCACGTGCGGAGCACGAGCCGGCGGCGCTCGGGCTCGGGGGTGTCGAAGTAGAAGCGGAAGAACGCGCTGTGGATCCCCATGCGCAGGACGATCCCGATGACCGTCGTGAGAGCGATGAGGGTCTCGACCTTCCCGTAGTCGGAGGGCGAGAGGTAGCGCGTGTAGAGCGGCAGCAGGAGCACCGCGAGGATCCGGGAGACGAGCCCTCCCAGGCCGTAGATCGCCGAGTGCTTCCCGAGCCGTCTCAGTTGCGGGCCGAGGGCCACCTTAGAGCCGAGCGTAGAGGTCGAGCAGGCGGTCGGCGACCTGCTCGAGATCGTGCACGCGTTCCGCGTAGGCGCGCGAGGCCTCACCGATCCGCCGGCGCTCGGCGGCCGAGGCGACGAGCGGCTCGAGCCGCGCACGCAGGTCGTCCTTCGTCGCCGAGACGATGGGGACGCGCGTGCCGAAGGCATCCTCCGTCCGCCGCACGGCGTCGTCGTGCAGGAACGTCACGACCGGCTTCCCGAGCGCCATGCACTCGATCGCGAACAGGCCGTACCAGCCGGAGTTGAGCTGGTCGACGACGATGTCCGCCTCGCGGTAGCGCTCGAACGCCTCGTCGTGGCGGAGCCCCTCTACGAGCACGAGGTCGGCGTCGAGCCCCTCGCAGGCTGCGATGACGTGCTCCGTCCCCTTCCTGCGCCGGGACGAGGGGGCGTGCAGGATGACCGGCCGCGTCCGGTCGGCGGGGTACGAGGGCTCGATCGAGCGCACGTCGATCCCCGGTGGGAGCACCTCCGCCTCGGGCACCCAGCGGAGTGCGTCGTAGGAGCCCACGACCTGCGCGCCTGCCTTCCTCCCTGCCCCGAGCTCCTCGGGAGGCTTGCCGCGGATGTCGGAGCCGAGGTAGTGCATGACGGACTTCTTCCGCAGGGCGCGGAGGATCGGGTACTGGACGCTCTGGGGAACGAGCGTCAGCCCGAAGTAGAAGTGGAAGACGTCCGTGCGCGGCAGGAGCCGCAGGAGCGCATGCCACGCCGAAAGCTGTTTGCGGGCGAAGCCGCCGCGACGGTCGAGCGACCAGTCGGCCTCCGGGTGCAGCGGGTAGCGGTTGAAGACGACGAGCCGTGCGTCGACACCTCGCTGCCGGAGTGCCTGCACGTGCGACCACGGCACGCCGGCGGTGTTGACCGGGCAGTGGACGACCCGCGGCGGCCGCCCGGTCACTCGAGGTGGATGCCGTCGTCCGCGAGCTGCTCGAGGCGGCGCGTCCCCTCGGCCTCGATCATCGCGCCCATCGTCTGTCCCATCGTCGTGCCCGGGTAGACCCAGATCTCCGGGTGCACGAGCACCTGCAACCAGGAGAAAGCGCCCGCTCGGAGCTCCTCGTGCGGGCACCCGGCTCGCCAGCGTTGGTTCGAGTCCGATCGATACGTCTGCGGCGAGAAGTACGGCTCCGCGTAGACGTTGATCGCGCCCTCGACGGGCTCGGACATGGTTGTGGGATCGGGGTTGTGCCACGAGACGACGCGGTCGAAGCGGTCGTCGAGCTCGACCTTCGGGTAGACGGCGTGCAGCCCGACCGAGTGGCCCAGCTCGCGCAGGCGCGCGATCGCCGCGACGCCCTCGGGCGAGGCGAGGTTGTAGAAGACGGACTCGGTCATCAGCAGGTACGTCGTCCGCACCTCAATCTCCGCTTCGAGCTCGGCCATCCTGAGCGCGGCATCCAGCGAGAGGTCGACGTCGTGGCGGAGGAAGAAGTCGCCGCGCTCGGGCGTCTCGCCGAACTCGCGGAACCGGTACCCGCCGGCCTTCGCCGCCTCGAGGAGCTCGCGGTAGTGATCGAGGTCGAAACGACAGCTCATCGTGCGCGGCGAGGAATGGACGAAGACGGTCTCACGCGGGCCGATGCTAGATGCCTGGCCGGAATTCACGCGGGCTGGTCGCCCCCGACTGCGCGCCAATTTGCGGCCAGGCATCTACACCCGGCTACCGGGTGACGCCGCCGGGCGGCAGGAGCCAGGGTGAGACGCGGCTCCAGCGCGCGATCTCGCAGCCGTTCGTGCGCGTCAACGTCGTCCAGATGCGTGTGCCCTTCACCGTTCCGACGACGCGCGCGACCTGTGGTCCGCCGTAGATCTCCGTGCAGACCGTGCTCGGCGGTATGGGGGCGAAGAGCTTCGGCCCCCCGGCTGCGAGGCGGCGACACGCGACGGCCGGGCGCGTAAGCGTTCCGCGGGACGGGTTACAGCGGAGCGTCCAGACGGTCGGCGTGCTCCCGTCCCGTCCGTTCTCCCAGTAGGTCACCTTCAACGCCGTCGCCGACGAGGTTCCCGCGGATCCTCCCGCGCATGCCGCCAGCGCAACGACCGCGACGAGTGGAGCGACGATCACCCTCATGCCCTCAGGGTAGCGCCGCATACTGTTTCCCCGTGCAGCGCGCCGATCGCCGCCGTGCCTTCGTCCTCGCCGTGGCGGTGCTCGCCTCCGCGATCGCGATCCCGCTCGCCGCGCGGGCCGCCCAGCCCCGCCTCGCCGACGACACGCTCTGGGCGAACGCAGCCGCGTCGATCGGGGGAACGATGCGCCCCGGGGACTTCGGGTACGTCTTCCTCGTCGCCGGGGACGACGTGCTCGCCGGGCGCAACCCGTACATGGACGCCGACGACTTCGAAGGGCCCCCGCAGGCGCCGTACGCCTACCCACCGGTGCTCGCCGTCATGGTGGCGCCGCTGTCGGCGCTTCCCGAGTACGTCCGCGGTGGTTTCTTGCCGGGCGTGCTCTTCAGCCTGCTGCTGATCGCCGCGATGGTGGGCGGCCTGTGGCTCCTGGGCGTGCGGGACTGGCGCTGCTACCCGGTCGCGCTGCTCGCGCCCTTCACGCTCGAGGCGTTCGAGTACGGCGCGATCGGCCCCGTCCTCGTGCTCCTCGTCGCGCTTGCGTGGCGGTACCGCGACCGGCCGCTTGCGGCCGGGGCCGCGAGCGGCGGCCTCGTCGTTCTCAAGCTCTTCCTGTGGCCCGTCGTCGCGTGGCTGGCGTTCACGGCGCGCATACGCGCGGCCGTCGCCGGCGTTGCCGTCGCCCTGGCGCTCGCGCTCGTGTCGTGGGCGGCGATCGCGTTCCGGGGGCTCCTCGAGTACCCGCGCCTGCTCCGGAAGCTCGTGGACGTCGAGGCGGATCAGTCCTATTCGGCGTTCGCGGTCCTGCGGGCGCTCGAGATCCCGGAGATCGCGGCCCGCGCTCTCGTGGCGGCCGCCGGGATCGTCCTCCTCGGGCTCGCGTGGCGTGCAGCACGCGACCTGCGCCTGACGGCATTCGATCGAGACAGGCGCTCACTCGGCCTCGTGCTCGCCGCAGCCCTCGTGCTGACGCCGATCCTCTGGCTCCACTACCTCGTCCTGCTCTTCGTCCCGATCGCGCTTGCGCGGCCGCGTCTGTCCTGGCTCTGGTTCGTCCCACTCGCGCTGACGGTGCTCGAGTGGCGCGACTGGTACCGAGGGTGGCCCCGCGGCGAGCTCGACTCGCTCCTGAGCGTCGCGATCGCCAGTGCGATCGTGCTCGTCTTCGCCCTGCGGGCAGGTTCCGCGCGCCCGTCGGAGGAACGCGTCGGGTCGGCACGCGCGTAGACTCGAGCCGTGGCTCTGAGCGGAAAGCGCATCGTCATCACGGGAGGCGCCGGGTTCATCGGCACGACCCTGGCCCGGCGGCTTGTCGACGACAACGACGTCGTCGCGGTGGACAACCTCCATCGCAACACACTCGAGGGAACGGAGCTCGCGACCCACGAGAACTTCCACTTCGTCCAGGCGGACGTCATGGACGCGGCTCGGCTCGCAGAGCTCGTACGCGGTGCGACGCACCTCGTGCACGCAGCCGCGATCGCCGGCGTGGACACCGTGCGCGAGAGCCCGGTGCGGACGATGCGCGTGAACCTCATCGGCACGTACAACGCGCTGGAGTCCGCGCTCGCGGCCAAGGACACCATGGAGCGAGTCATCGAGTTCTCGACGAGCGAGGTCTTCGGCACGTACGCCTACAAGGTCGACGAGGAGCACGTGACGACGCAGGGATCGGTCGGGGAGGCGCGCTGGACGTACGCCGTCTCGAAGCTCGCCGGCGAGCACATGGCGCACGCGTACCACGACGAGCTCGGCCTGCCCACGGTCTCGGTGAGACCGTTCAACGTCTTCGGGCCCGGCCAGATCGGCGGCGGGGCCGTCCGTGCGTTCATCGAGACGGCGCTCGCCGGACGCGACCTCGTCATCCACGGCGACGGCTCGCAGATCCGTGCCTGGTGCTACGTCGACGACATGGTCGAGGCGCTGTTGCTCGCGCTCGAGCACCCGAACGCGGTCGGGCAGAGCTTCAACGTCGGCAACGCTCGCTCGGCGGTCACGATCTACGACCTCGCGCAGCGGATCAAGCGTCTGACGGGGTGTCCCGGCGAGCTCGTGTTCGAGCCGCTCCACTACCTGGACGTCGAGCTTCGTATCCCCAACGTCGACAAGGCGCGCGACCTGCTCGGTTTCGAGGCCAAGGTCGAGCTCGACGAGGGGATCAGCCGCACGATCGCCTGGTACCGGGAGAAGTCCGGAGCGCCAGCGGCGTGACCGAGCCCATCCGGCTCGCGCGCCCCGACGTCGGCGAGGAGGAGCTCGCCGCGGTCGCGGAGGTGATCGAGACCGGGCAGCTCACGATGGGCCCCAAGGTCGCCGAGTTCGAGGAGGCGATCGCACGCGCTGTCGGCACGGCCCATGCGGCGGCCGTCTCGTCGGGCACGGCCGCGCTGCATCTCGCGCTCCTCGCACTGGAGATCGGGCCGGGCGACGAGGTGATCGTCCCGGCGTACACGTTCCCCGCCACCGCCAACGCCGTCGAGCTGTGCGGCGCGCGGGCGGTGCTGGTCGACGTCGACCCGGACACGTTTGTCCTCGAGCCGGGTGCCGTCGCCGCCGCGCTGACGCCGCGCACGCGCGCGGTGCTGGCGGTGCACCTCTTCGGTAGGCCGGTCGCGTGGGAGGCGCTGCAGACAGCTGTCCCCCAGGACGTCCTGCTCGTGGAAGACGCGGCCGGGGCGCTCGGCGCTCGCTACCGCGGGACGCCGTGCGGCGCGCTCGGAGTTGCCGGTTGCCTCTCGTTCCACCCGAGGAAGATCGTCACCACCGGGGAAGGAGGGGCCGTCACGACGGACGAGGCCGGCCTCGATGCTGCCGTGAGGCGGTTCCGTCATCACGGCTGGGCGACGCTCGGCGACATGCCGGCCCCCGGGCTCAACTACAGGCTCCCCGACGTCCTGTGTGCGATCGGCATCCCACAGCTCGCGCGGCTCGAGGAGCTGCTGGCAGC
>JAWOIV010000113.1:0-7203 GCA_046484465.1 Gaiellaceae bacterium | reverse complement strand
GGTGCCCATTCGCCGGCGAGAACCGAGCAGGCCTAGGACGCAGGGAGGCCGCATACCAGAAGGTATGTGGCCGACCGAGGACGACGGCATGCGATGTGTTCGCAGCCGCGCGAAGGGGTGGCGTACTTCCCGGAGCGACCACTAGGCCGCGGCCCAGTCCACCTCCTGGAGCACCCACGTGTTGCCGTCGGGATCCGCAAAGTCCGCGAACGAGCCGTAGTCGCCGTGCTCCGGGTCCGCGCCGGGCCGCCACTCGTTGTCCGAGCGGTCGAAGTGCCGGATCTCGCTCACCTCCACCCCACGCCCGACGAGCTCGGCTCGCGCCGCCTCGATGTCCGTGACGACCAGATGCGTGCCCCGGTACGAGCCGGGCGCCGCATCCGTGAGGCCGGTGCCGATGGTGATCGAACACGCGGAGCCGGGAGGCGTCAGCTGCACGACGCGGAACCCCTCCATGGGCGTCGTGTCGACGTCGAGGTGGAAGCCCAGCTGCTCCGTGTAGAACGCCTTCGCGCGGTCCACGTCCGAGACGGGGATCAGCACGAGCTCCAGCTTTATGTCCATGGCGCCTCCTCGGCTCGATGTGGTGGCTGAGAGTACGGGCTCATCGGAGCAGCGGGAGCACGCGGTCGCAGATCAACTCGACGCCGCCGAGCGTCGTCCGCCCCTGGGGCGTCCCGAGCTCGACGCGGTCGGCGCCCGCCTCCCACAGCTCCACCACGCGGCTTGCGACCGCCTCCGGCGTCCCTGCGATGCAGAAGCGATCGAACGGCGGCGACTCCCCCGGCCGCAGTTCGAGCGTCGGGTCGAGATGCGCGACGACGTCGAGGTACGGCCCGACGACGGCTCGAGCGTGGTCGCGCGCCCAGCCACCGTCCTCGTCGACCACGGTCACGCAGCCGGTGACGACCTTTACGCCCGGGTTGCCGATCCACTCGCGCAGCACGGGCACGACGTCGGGGTTCGCCGTCCCGCCGATCTTGAGCTCGTCGGCGACCATTCCCGTCCAGCGCGCGGTCTCGCGGCCCCAGGTGCCGATCATGAGCGGCACCCGATCGCGCACGCGCGGGTATGCGAGCCGGGTGCCAGGCACCAGGGTGAAGCGGTCGCCGAGGACGCCGGCGTCGTCGCCCGAGAGGAGCGCGCGAATCACGGCGACCGCCTCCTCGAGCGCCGCGAGCGGCCGCTCCTCGTCGAGACCCAGCCTGTCGAGCCACGCGCCCTTCGCCAGCCCGAGGTACGCACGGCCCCCCGAGACCGCGTCGAGCATCGCGATCTGCCCGGCGATCTCGTACGGGTGCAGGGTGAACGGGTTCAGCGCCGCAGGCCCGAGGCGGATCCGCTCCGTCACGCGCGCGGCGAGGAGCAGCGGCCCGATCGCCGGCTGGTAGAGGAGGTCGTGAAAGACCGAGAGGACGTCCACGCCAGCCGCGTCGGCCCGCCGGGCGATCGCCTCGTACGCGGCCGGCTCCTGGTCGGTGCGCAGGCCTATCCCGAGCTCGCGCGCTACGTCAACTCCTCGGTCACGAGCGTGCGCTCGCCGATCCGCTCGATCCGCATCACGACCCGCTCGTCCGGATCCGGGCACGCCACCAGGTTGTCCCGCTCCAGCCAGTCCTCGTCAGGGAGCCGGCGCATCTTCGCCGGGATGAGCGGGAGGACGGCCTGCAGCGCGAAGAGGCAGAAGTGCCTCCCCTCGGGCATGCGCACGCGGCTCGACTCGGTGACCTCGAACCAGTCACCCACCTGGAGGCCGCACACGGACCGGCCCTCGATGCGCTCCACCGTCACGCGGACGTCGTACAGACGCATCTCGGTCACGGCGCCGAGCGTACTGGGTCGCGGCCCCCTCCGGCACCGGAGGAGGCCGCTTCCCGTCAGGCTTCCTTCGTGCCCGGCTCCGGCTCGGCCGCCGTCCCGATGCCGAGGTGCGCCGACTCGCCTCCGTGCGGCGGCTCGATCGTGATGTTCGGGAGCAGCTTGTCGAGCCAGCGCGGGATGTACCACGTCTTCTCGCCGAGGATCGTGAAGAAGGCCGGCACGAGCGTCATGCGCACGATGAGCGCGTCGGTCAAGATCGCCACCGCCAGCAGGAGGCCGAACTCCTTCGGAACCCGGTCGGCACTGAGGATGAATGCCGCGAAGACCGTGGCCATGATGAGCGCCGCGGCGACGACGACGCGCCCGATGGCCGCGATCCCGTGCTCCACGGCTGCGCGCGTGTCGAGGCCGTGCACGTGCTCCTCACGGATGCGGCTCATCAGGAAGACCATGTAGTCCATCGAGAGCCCGAAGAGAATCGCGAACGCGATCGGCGGGATGAACGTCTCGATCGGTCCCGTGCGATCGAGCCCGGTGAGCCCGAGCAGATACCCGTGCTGCACGACGAGACCGAGGACGCCGAAACCGACGAAGGCGGACATGATCGTCGTGAAGGCCGCGGTCAGCGAGACGACGATCGACCGGAACGCCATCGCGAGCACGACGAACGTGACGCCGATGATGTAGAGGAGGAAGAACGGCAGCCGCTCGTAGATGCGATCGCCGATGTCCTTGAACGCCGCGGTGATGCCCGAGACGTAGGCCACCGCCTCGCTCCCCTCCGTCGCGGCGGGGATCACGTCGCTGCGCAACCGGGCGACGAGCTCGTCCGTCGCCTTGTCCTGCGGCGCAGAGTCGGGTGTGACGAAGACGATCGCGACGGTGCCCTCGTCGTTCACGTTCGGCTCGGCGACCGACGCGACGCCCGCGATGTCTTCGACGCGGTCGTAGATCCGCTGCGGTGCCTCGTCGTCGCCGCGCATGTCGACGACGATGGGGATGGGCCCGTTGAAGCCGGGGCCGAAGCCCTCGGCGAGCAGGTCGTACGCGCGCCGGCTCGTCTGCTCGACCGGCTGCGTCCCCTGATCGGCCGCGCCGAGGCGCACGAAGGCCGACGTCCCCGCAAGCACGAGACCGAGCGTGAACAGGATCACGAACACCGGCTTCGCGTTCGCCGTGACGAACCGGCCCCACCGCGCGACGAGCGTCTTCTCGCGTCCGGCGTCCGAGTCGTCCACCTCGGGCAGGAACGGAAGCTTCAGGCGATCGACCTTGTGCCCCAGGAGCGCGAGCACGGAGAGGAGCAGCGAGTTCGCGATGAGCACCGTCGTCAACACGCCGAGCGCGCTTCCGAGGCCCAGCTTCGTGACGAAGTCGAGGCCGAAGGTGATGAGGCCCGTGACGGAGATCGCGACGGTGAGACCGGCGAAGAGCTCGGCGAGGCCGGCGGATGCACCCGCCTCCGCGGCGGCGTCCACCGGCGGAAGTCCCTCGTGGATCAGCTGCCGGAAGCGCGTGACGATGAACAGCGAGTAGTCGATCCCGACGCCGAGGCCGATCATCGAGACGAGGAGCGGCGTGACCGTGTTGATCGTCGTGAATCCGGCCAGGATGAAGAGGAGGAGGAACGCCGTCATGAGCGCCGTGAGCGCGACGACGATCGGGATGAAGGACGCGACCAGCGTCCGGAAGACGAACAGCAGAATGAGGATCGCAGCGAGCAGGCCGAGGATCTCCTGCGTCCCTTGCTCGAGTGGCGGGAACTCGGCGTCGCCGCCGAACTCCGCGGTGATTCCCGCGGGCTCGACCGTCTCGCGCACGGCCTCCTGGACGGCGACGACGGCCTCGCGATCCTTGTCGAAGATGACGCGGTCGAACTGCGCCTCGGTGTAGGCGATGCGACCGTCGTCGGAGATCGTCTCGTCGGCGAACGGGTCACCGACCGAGGTGATGCCGGCCTCGTCCTCGGTCGCCTCGAAGTCGGACGTCTGAAGCTTGGCGGTGGCGGCGAGGATCGCGGCCCTGCGCTCGGGCGTGTCGAGCCGCTCGCCCTCGGGCGCCGCGAAGACGACGTTGAGGATGCCGCCCTGCTCGGAGGCGAACTCCGCTTCGATCAGGTCGGTCGCGCGCTGCGTGTCGGAGCCGGGGATCTCGAACTCGTCCTTCAGCTGCCCGCCGAAGGCGGAGACGAGCGCGATGAGCACGCCGATGATGCCGACCCACGTGACGATCACGCGCCACGGGTGCACGGCGCAGAGACGCGTCCAGCGCGCCAGCGCACCCGTCGAGAGGCGCTCGTGCGCCGCCAGCCTGTCCTGCCCGTTCCCCGCTCCCTGCTCTGTCACCTCTTGCTCCTTCCTCCCGGATCGCGTGGAACCATATGGACTCGGAGACGACGGAGACCTCGCCACCAGCGCCGGGTACGGTCGCGCTCGTCATCCGCGGCCCGATCGAGCGCGGAGACCTCCCTGGCCTGTCCGAGCGTGTGCGCGAAGTCCTCCGGGCCTGCGAGACGTCGGTCGCGCTGTGCGAGGTGGGCGGAGTCGAGCCCGATGCGGTGACCGTCGACGCCCTGGCCAGGCTTCAACTCGCGGCTCACCGTATGGGCTGCCAGGTCGATCGACGCCTCGTGCACGCCGCCCAAACCAGAGACGGTCTCCCAGCAGCCCCGGGACGGTCTACGGGGTGCGAACGTGTTCGTCGGTGGCTGATACGACACCGGCAGAGGAGTCACTGACCGCGGAGGGGCCGGGAAGCCGTAAGCGCTTCAGCGCCACGGCGTTGACGGCGACGAGGATGCTCGACCCGCTCATCGAGATCGCCGCGATCTCGGGCCTGAGCGTCAGGCCCCAGCTCGAGAAGACACCCGCGGCGATCGGCAGCGCGAGCGAGTTGTAGCCGATTGCCCAGGCGAGGTTCTGCTTCATCTTGCGAACCGTTCCACGCCCGATCGTCACGGCGATCGCGACGTCGACCGGGTCCGAGCGCATGAGAACGACGTCCGCCGTCTCGATCGCGACGTCGGTTCCTGCCCCGATCGCGATCCCGACATCCGCCTGGGCCAGCGCCGGAGCATCGTTCACTCCGTCGCCGACCATTGCCACATCGTGCTTTCGGCCCTGAAGCTCCCGGACGACCTCGGCCTTGTCTCCTGGGAGAACGTCGGCGAAGACCTTGCGGATGCCGAGCTCAGCGGCAATTCGCTCGGCGGTCTGCCGGTTGTCACCGGTGAGCATCACCGGCACGATTCCCTGCTCGACGAGCGACTCGACAGCCGTCTTCGCCGTCGCGCGTGGGGCGTCGGCAATAGCGATCAGGGCGGCCGCTCGTCCGTCGATCGCAACATGCACGACCGTGCGCCCCTCGCCCGCCATCCTCCGCGCCTCCGCCAGAAGACCGTCGAGCTCGATGCCTTCACGCTCGAGCAGGCGCCCGTTGCCGATCGCGATCCGCCTGCCCTCTACGGTCGCAAGTGCGCCGTGCCCCGGCACGGCTTCGAACTGCTCGGCCGAGCCGAGCGGCAGCGCTCGCGCCTCCGCCGTGTTGACGATCGCCTCGGCAAGAGGGTGCTCGCTCTCGCGTTCGACTGTCCCGGCGAGCCGGAGAACCTCGTCCTCGCTGACGCCGTCGGCCGTCGCGATGGCGACGACCTGGGGCTCGCCGCGCGTCAGCGTTCCGGTCTTGTCGAAGACGACAGTGTCGAGCTTCGCCGACTGCTCGATCGAGACTGCGTTCTTGAAGAGGATGCCGCGACGAGCGCCTATACCGGTACCGACCATGATCGCCGTGGGCGTGGCGAGCCCGAGCGCGTCGGGGCAGGTGATCACGACGACCGTGATCGCGTACACGAGTGCCTCCTGCACGGACGCGTCGACGACGAGGTACCAGACGAGGAACGTTCCAAGCCCTCCGAACAGGGCGACCAGGACGAGCCAGAACGCCGCCTTGTCGGCAAGCCTCTGCGCGGGAGCTTTCGAGTTCTGTGCCTCTTGAACGAGTTTCACGATCTGCGCGAGCGCGGTGTCGGACCCGACCGCGGTCGCTGTCGCCCGGAGCGTCCCGTTCTTGTTGATCGTCGCCCCGATCAGCATGTCGCCGGCGTGCTTGGCGACGGGCATGCTCTCGCCGGTCACCATCGATTCGTCGACCGAGCTCTCGCCTTCGAGCACTTCCGCGTCGACGGGGACCTTCGATCCGGGGCGAATGAGGAGGAGCTCGCCGACACGGACCTCTGCCGTCGGAATCTCGAGCTCGAAACCGTCACGGACGACCGTGGCCTTCGGAGGCGCGAGATCGAGAAGCGCGCGCATCGCGTCGTTCGCACCGCCGCGCGCTCGCATCTCGAACCAGTGGCCGAGCAGGACGAAAGCGGCGAGGAAGGCCGCCGCCTCGTAGAAGACCTCGCCTTCGATGAAGAAGGTCGCCGCGACCGAGTAGAGCCAGCCCGTTCCGATCGCGACGGCGACGAGCACCATCATGTCGAGCGTCCTTGCGCGCAAGGCGACGTACGCCCCGCGGAAGAAGATCCAGGACGAGTAGAAGATCACCGGCAGGCTCAGCAGGAACTCCCAGACGTCGTCGCGGATCCCGAACGGCGTCGGAGGCGTGCCGCCGAAGATGCGCGCACCGAGCTCGGACCAGATCGCGATCGGGACGGCGAACGCGACCGCCACGACGAAGCGGTTGCGCATGTCCCGGACCATCGCGTCCATGGACATCCCCGCATGGCCACCGTGACCGCTCCCGTGGGCATCGTCGGCGCGCACCACGCCGGCGTGGTCGTGTGCCGGCGCGAGGGGCTCTTCGTGCCCGAGCGGGTCGCACACGTGGCCGGGCACCGACCGGCCTGCGCAGTGATAGCCGCACTCCTCGACCCAGCGCGTCAGCTCCTCCACCGAGGTCTGGCTCGTGTCGTAGGTGACCGTCGCACTCTGAGCCACCGGGTTCGCGTCGACTGTGAGCACGCCGGGGCGTCGCTCCAGATAGCGCTCGACGACGGCCTTCTCGCTCGCGAAGTGGAGTCCGCCGACGTGCAGGACGGCCGTGTCCGGAGGAGAAGCTGGGTGCGCGTGACCGCTCATGCCTCGATGGTCGCGCTTCCCGATCGCGCATCGCGCTCGCTCTCCGGACGTCGTACGGCGGGCAGGAACACGCGGAACGTCGAGCCCGCTCCGGGCGTGCTCGAGACCTCGATGGCTCCGTCGTGCGCCCGCACCAGCTCGTGCACGATCGCCAGTCCGATCCCGGCTCCTCCCGTCGAGCGAGAGCGTGACTTCTCGCCTCGCCAGAAGCGCTTGAACACGTGGTCGAGGTCAGCGGGGGCTATCCCGATGCCCGAGTCGTGGACCTCCACGACCGCGCGCTCGCCGTCGGATCGAACGC
>JAWOIV010000101.1:0-28153 GCA_046484465.1 Gaiellaceae bacterium | reverse complement strand
CGGCGCGCGTGCTCGACGAGCACCGACGGGTAGAGCCAGCCAAACCGGGAGTTGGGCTTCTCCCGGAAGTCGTGCAGGCTCATGTTCTCGGCGATCGAGAAGTCGAGGACGAGCCCGCGCGCCTGCCGGTCCTGCGGGATGTGCCCGACCCCGGCCTCGAACTGCTCCCTCGCGCTGTGGCCGGTGACCTCCTTGCCGGCGACTTTGACGGTGCCGCTCGCGACGGACATGAGCCCCGTGATCGCGTCGATGAGCTCGCTCTGACCGTTTCCGTCCACACCTGCGATCCCTACGATCTCCCCCGCGCGCACCTCGAGCGACACGCCGCGCACCTGCTCGATGTCCCGCTCGTCGACGACGTGGACGTCCTCCACCTGCAACAGGGGCTCGCCGGGGGTTGCCGGCTTCTTCTCGACCTGCAGGAGCACCTCACGGCCGACCATCAGCCGTGCGAGCCCCTCCTCGGTCGCGCCGGCCGCCGGGAGCGTCTCGACCGTCTTCCCCCTGCGCAGGACGGTGATGCGGTCGGCGATGTCGAGCGCCTCGTTGAGCTTGTGCGAGATGAAGATGATCGACATCCCTTCGCTCTTGAGCGTCTCCAGGATGCCGAAGAGCTCGATCGCCTCCTGTGGAGTCAGCACGGCGGTCGGCTCGTCGAGGATCAGGATGTCCGCGCGCCGGTAGACCGCCTTGACGATCTCGACGCGCTGCTGCTGGCCGACGGTGATGTCCTGGATCTTCGCCTCGGGGTCGAGCGCGAAGCCGAAGCTCTGAGCCAGCTCCCTGGCCTGACGCTCCGCCTCGACGTGGTCGAAGAACACCCCGGATCGCCGCGGCTCCATGGCGAGCACGATGTTCTCCGCCACGGTCATGACCGGGATGAGCATGAAGTGCTGGTGCACCATGCCGATCCCCCTGTCGATGGCGTCGCGTGGAGAGTCGAAGGTCACGCCCTCGCCGCGCACGCGGATCTCACCCTCGTCCGGCCGGTACAGGCCATAGAGGACGTTCATGAGCGTCGACTTCCCGGCGCCGTTCTCGCCGAGGAGCGCGTGCACCTCCCCCTGGCGCAGATCGAAGTCGATCGCGTCATTGGCGACGACGCCGGGGAAGCGCTTGGTGATTCCCTTCAGCTCGAGGAGAGGGGTCTCTGGCATCGGGGGAGAGGACGGGGCGGTCGTGGAACCGCCCCGTCCGTTCGCTTTGTGCCTCTTGCTCCTACTCGACGGTCGACGGCGGGTCGATCTCGCCGCTCTTGAGCTTCTCCAGTGCCTCGTCCACGGCCTCCTGGACGCCGTCCGGAGCTTCGATCGCCAGCCCCGGATTTTCGAAGAGCGGCGCGAGGAGCTGCGAGTCGGGGTACTCCTGGATCCCGAAGAACAGGTTCTGACCACCCTCGAACGTCCCGTCGACGACGGAGTTGATGACCTGGAAGACCGACTCCTGCAGCGGCTTCAGGGCGCTCGTGATGACGCAGTCGCCCTGGGCCGACTGGTCGGCGTCGACGCCGATCGCCCACTTGCCCTGCTCGCAGGCCGCGTCGATCGCGCCGAGGCCGCAGTCACCGGCGACCTGGAAGACGATGTCGGAGCCCTGCGAGATCTGGTCGAGCGCGATCTCCTTGCACTTCGCCTGGTCGACGAAGTCCTGCGAGTACGCATTGAGCGTCTTGACGCTCGAGTCGGTGTCGGCGACCCCCTGCTGGAAGCCGGCGATCCAGTTGTCGACCGGCGGGATCTTGATGCCGCCGACAGTGGACACCGTCTTCGACTGGGTCGTCAGCGCGGCGACGATCCCGGCCAGGTAGCCGGCCTCCTCGCTCGGGTACTGCATGCCGAGCGCGTTCGGCTGCTCGCAGGTTCCCTGTCCCTCGCACCCGTCGCCACCGTAGAAGTGGTCGACGCCCGCGAAGAACGTGTCCGGGTACTCCGTCGCGATCTGGATCGTCTGGGCCACGAGCAGGAAGCCGACGCCGATCACGAGGTCGTGGCCGTCCTCCGCGGCGGCGGTGAGGTTCGCAAGGTAGTCGTCCTCGACCGCGGAGACGTAGACCCGCGTGTCCACGCCGAGCTCGTCGCCCGCCTGGTTGAGGCCGGCGATCGAGAACTCGTTGAACCCACGGTCGTTCGGCCCGGCCGTGTCGGTCACGAGCGCGATGCTGAACTCGCTGCCCCCGTCGTCGTCGCCACCGCCGCAGCCGACGACGCCGAACGCGACAACGCCGACCGCCAGCAGTGCCGACAGCCGTACGAGCCATCTCTGATTTGTCACGCTTCCTCCTCTACCCGATTTGAACTCGCCCTCCAATGGCGCTAGGCAGTTGATACTAACCCGCTTCCGGCTGCGGGGCGGCGACACGCGGCAGCCTGGGATCAGTGCGTGACGACGCGCTCGAGATCGGCCTCGGACACGAGCACGCGGCGCGGCTTCGAGCCCTCGTAGCCGGAGATGATCCCGCGGCGCTCGAGCATGTCGATCAGGCGTCCTGCCCGCGTGTACCCGACTCTGAGCCGCCGCTGGAGAAGCGACACGGAGGCCGTCTGCGTCTGCACGACGATCTCGATCGCCTTGTCGAGCAGCGGGTCCTCGTCGGGGTCGAACTCCTGGTCGTCGCCGAGATCCTCGTGCTCGATCTCCCGGGCCTCGAGAAGCGACTCGTCGAGATCCTGATCCCGCTGCGTACGGCACTGCTCGACGACGAGGGCGACCTCCTCCTCGCTCACGTACGCGCCCTGAACGCGCTGCAGGCGCGACGTCCCGAGCGGCTTGAACAGCATGTCCCCCTGCCCGAGCAGGCTCTCGGCGCCGGCCGTGTCGAGGATCACGCGCGAGTCGGTCTGGCTCGAGACCGCGAACGCGATGCGCGAGGGGACGTTCGCCTTGATCATCCCCGTGATGACGTCCACCGACGGCCGCTGCGTGGCGAGCACGAGGTGGATGCCGACGGCGCGCGACTTCTGTGCGAGCCGGATCACGCAGTCCTCGACCGCCTGCGGCGAGACCATCATCAGGTCGGCGAGCTCGTCGATGACCACGAGCAGGTACGGCAGGGGCGCTTCACCCCGGGCACGCAGCGCGCGGTTCGCTTCCGGGAGGCTCCGTGCGCGAACGAACGAGAGGCGCTCGTACCTGCGTTCCATCTCGGCGACGACGTTCATGAGCACCGTCGCGGCATCCTTCGGGTTCGAGACGACGGGCGTGAGAAGGTGCGGGATCGACTCGTAGTAGCCCAGCTCGATGCGCTTCGGGTCGATGAGGATCATCCGCACCTCGTCCGGGGTCGCCCGGAGCAGCGTCGACGTGAGGATCGTGTTGATGCACCCCGACTTCCCCGAGCCGGTCGTGCCGGCGATGAGGAGGTGCGGCATGCGCGCGAGGTCCGTCCACACGGCGTTGCCCGAGATGTCCTTGCCGAGCCACACGGCGAGCGGGCTCGCGGACTGCGGGAGGTCGTCGTAGATGTCCCCGAGCGTGACGAGCTTCGGTGAGAGGTTCGGGACCTCGACGCCGACCGCCTGCTTGCCGGGGATCGGCGCGAGGATCCGGATCTCCGTGGTGGCGAGCGCGTACGAGAGGTCGTCGCGGAGCCCCGCGACCTTGGAGACCTTGGTACCGGGCGCGAGCTGCAGCTCGTAGCGGGTGACGCGCGGACCGGAGATCTGGCCCACGACGGTGGCGTCGACGCCGAACTCGGAGAGCGTGCGGACGAGGAGCTCGGCGACGTGTGCGCCGGAGTCCCCGCTCACTACGGCGACCGCGGGCGAGCTCTTGAGGAGCGCGCGATCCGGAAGCCGGTAGTCGGCGTGCTCGGACGTGCTCTCGAAGACCCGCTCGGCCGTCTCGTGGTCGTCGGCGTGCTCGGGCTCCGGAGCGAGGAGCGGCGGGATGTCGGACGGCGCGGCAGCGCCGACGACGTCGGGGTACGCCTCTGCTCCGTCCAGGACATTCGCGCGGTGCGCGCCCACGGGCGCTGCCTCGTCGGGTGCCTTCGGCAGCTCGACGCGCTCTTCCACCTGCGACTCGCTCGACGCCCAGTCGAGCGCACGCCTCGCACCCGACCCTGCGCGCTTCACGACGTGCCCCGTCCGCCGGAGGATGGCTCCCGTGGAGGCGCCGCTCACGAGCAGGAGGCCCGCGAGCAGCAACGCCCCGCCGACGATCGCGGCGCCCGTCTGTCCGATCAGGGCGGCGAGTGTCCCGCCGAGGGCCATGCCGATCCACCCCCCGCTGTCCTTGCCGAGGAGCGTCATGAGGCCGAGGAACCCGACGCCGAGCCCGAGGCGGAAGGGACGGACGTCGAGGAGGTCGCTCTTGGCGAGCAGGAGGCCGCCCACGGCCAGGAGCGCGACCGGGACCACGTACGCGGCGCTCCCCATCACGTCGTCGAGGACGCGGGCGAGCCAGGAGCCGACGGCCCCGCCGTCGAGGCCCACGTAGAGAATCGCCCCGAAGACGAGCCCGAGCGCGACGAGCCCGAGCCCGAGAAGCTCGTTCTCGTGATGCGAGCGCGGACGCCGCGTCCGCTTCCTCACGCGTGCGGGGACGCGTGGGCGAAGCGGCCGCTTCTTCTTCCGGGCAGCCATGCCCGCACGTTTCGCCGCCCGCAGGCGTGCTCCTCTCCGGTGCCTGGCACCCGCAGGTGCCTGCCCGGCACTCGCTCTCTACGTGCGCAGCGTCGCGACCAGGGCGCGCTCGTCGAGCAGGAGGTCGAGCGCGTCGAGGATCGACGTGCACACGACGTCGGCCGAGCGGACCGCGGCACCCGCGACGCCCTCCGGCCCGATCACGGCGATGCCGAGCGCGGCCGCTTCCAGCATGCCGGCATCGTTTGCCCCGTTCCCGATTGCCGCGCACCGATCCGCCCCGAGCTCCGTGACGACAGCCCGCTTCTCGTCTCCCGAGCTCACCTGGGTCGCGTCGACGCCGAGGCCTCCGGCGAGCGCGGAGAGCGTGCCGAACGTGTCGGCGGACAGGAGCTGCACCTCGAAGATCTCCGCCACGCGCTCGAGCCGCTCGGCGACACCCTCGATCGCGCTTCCGCGATCGGTGAGCGTTCCGTTCACGTCCAGGAGGAGGTGGTCGAGCCGCAGCGTCCCCGCGCCGGGTATCTCGACGACCAGAGTCACGAGCCGGGTGTCTGGAGCGCGCGGTCCCGCGCCTCCGCCACCACGCGCTCCGCGTCGACGCGGTTGCCGTAGCCGTGCGTCTCCACCTTGGCCTCCTCGAGGTCCTTGTAGGCCTGGAAGAAGTGCTCGGTCACGACGTGAGGCTATCCGAGCGCTGCGATCCGCTCGACGAGCAGGTCGAGGAACGCCTCCCGGTCGAGACCCACGGCGACGTGCGCGTTCGATGCTCGTTCGGTGCGGTTCCAGAGGTCGACGACGGTGCGGCCGCGGGTGAGCTCGGACTCACGCTCGACCTCGACGTTGCGGTGGCGCGTCTCGAGGAGGCCCGGGCTGATCACCTCCGCCGCCGCGACGGCGTCGTGGATGGGCGCACCGTCCCAGCCGTACGTGTCCCGGTGGTAACGGGTGAAGAAGACGTTGAGATCGGCGACGAACTCGCCGATCCGCCCCGTCTGGCGGAGGCGCTTCTCCTCGACGGGGCCGAGGATCGCCTGATGGGTCACGTCGAGCCCCACCATTGTCACGTGGAGGCCGCTCGAGAGGACGCGCTCCGCCGCCTCGGGATCGCACCAGACGTTGAACTCGGCCGCCGGCGTGAAGTTCCCCTCCCCGATCGCGCCTCCCATGAAGACGATGCGCTCGATGCGGTCCGGCCCGTGCGCATCGAGGTAGCGACCGACGTTCGTCAACGGGCCCGTCGGGATCAGGGTCACGGGCCGGTGCGCGCTCTCGATCCACTCGTGCAGCGAGGACAGGGCGTCGTCGGAGGCGACGGTCGCGGCCGGCGGAGGGAGCACCGGCCCGTCGAGGCCGCTCTCCCCGTGCACATGTGCCGCGACGACGAGCTCGCGTACGAGCGGCCGCCCCGCCCCGGCCGCAACGGGAACGTCCGTCCGGCCGACGAGCTCGAGCACGCGGAGCGCGTTCGCCGTCGTCTTCTCCAGCGTCTGGTTGCCGTAGGTGGTCGTGACGCCGAGGAGCTCGACCTCGGGGCTCGCGAGGAGGAGCAGGAGCGCGATCGCATCGTCGTGACCGGGGTCGCAGTCGAGGACGACGGGGATGGGAGCCTGCGTCTCGGTCATGGGCGTCGGCTGCGGGGAAGAACGATCATCGCGAACGAGGCACGATCGACACCACCGTCACGAGTCTCCGCTCGAGACACGCCCCGAACAGGCGCCAAGTTACAACTTGTAACGAGCGTTGTCAGGATCACGCCCTCGCGGGCGCACGCACGAATGGCCGCCACCGGACGCGTCCCGAAGAGCCGCCAAGTTACACGTTGTAACTTGGGTCGCATGGCGGCTGCGTCGGACAGGCCCCGTGTGGACGATCCTCGCCACGAAGCTCGCGACGAAGCTCTCGCGTTCGCGCTCTCGCTCCCGGAAGCGTGGGAGGATCATCCCTGGGGCGAGAGCGTCGTCAAGGTTCGCTCGAGGGTGTTCGTCTTCCTCGGGTCGGCAGGGTCCGGCCGGATGACGGTCAAGCTCGTCGAGTCCCATGCCCACGCACTCTCGATCGCCGGCGCAGCGCCCACCGGATACGGGCTCGGGAGCTCGGGCTGGGTGACGGTGCCGCTCGCCGCCGGCGTCGACCCGGACGTCGTGCGCGACTGGGTCGAGGAGAGCTACCGCATCGTCGCACCGAAGCAGCTCGTCGCCGTGCTCGATGCGGCGGCGTCGCTCTAAGAACTCGTTTCGGAATGACGCTTCGTCGACGGGGCGCGATGGGAGGGTGCGATGCAAGGACGCAGGGAGCCCCAATACGAGACGTATTGGGGCGACCGAGGACGCCGCAGCGTACGCGCGCAGCGCGTTCCGGCGGCTCAAGGCTTCATTTCGAAACGAGTTCTAAGGGCCTGTCCGGAAAGTGGATCAGAGCGGCTCACAGGTGTCACGCACCGCGAGGCGGCGTCCTCAGTCGGGCAGATATGCCTGCACATTGGCCCTCCCTGCGTCCTGGCCTCGCGGCACGTGCCGCGTGCCATCCACCGCGACCACTTTCCGGACAGGCACCTAACTCCCCGGGGCGGCGGACGTCAAAGAGGTCATGAGCGTCATGCGGACGACAGCTGTATGCGAGCGAACGCGGGAACAGGTATCGCTCTCGCTGGACGGCGAGCTCTCGCAGCTCGAGCGCAGGCTCCTCGCCGCGCACCTCGCACGGTGCACCGAGTGCAACGCATACGCCGCCGACGTCCGGTCGTTCACGGGACGCATGCGCCAGGCGCCGCTCGAGCCCCTTCGGCAGCCGGTGGTCGTCCGTCGCCAGCGTCGACTCTCTCCCGGGAGGATCCAGGTCGTTGCTGCCGCGGCGCTTGCCTTCCTCGCCGTCGGCATCGCCGGACAGCTTTCGTCGACCAGCGCTGAGCAGCCGACCTCGTCGCGGTTCGGCCTTGCGCCGAACCTCTCGCCGCCGGGCGCCGTCCTCGAGCGCGAGCAGGCGATCCTGAGGGTCGTCCGGCCGGGCACGACGCTGCCGCCGCCGGGATCCGTCCTCTGATTCGAGAGCGAACCGTTCGATGACGCGTCCGGGCCCCGCTCTTCTTCTCGCTGCCGCCGTGCTCGTGGCGGCAGTCGCGTCCGTTCTCGCTGCCGGCTGCGGCGGCGGGTCGTCCGAGCCCGCCACCACGGCCGAGGTGCAGCAGGAGGTCGTCACGGCGCGCAATCGGGTCGACTTCGCCTTCCAGCGGATGAAGAGGGCCGAGTCGCTGGACGATCTCCTCGATCGAATGAGTGAGGCGTCCGACAACATCGGCGATGCCGCGAGCGACCTCGACGACGTCAACGCGCCCGAGCCCTTCACGGAGGAGTTCGACAACCTCGCCGCAGCACTCGAACAGCTCTCGGTCGACCTGGGCGCGACCGCTTCCGATCTGGAGAACCCCGAGTTCCTGGAGAGCTTCGCGAGCGGAGCGCAGGGCATCAGCTTCGAGAGCTGGGAGCAGGCGAACGCCGCTCTCGCCGCGCTCAACGAGCTGGGGATCGAGGTCGACCAGCTCGAGCGGTACTGAGTTCCGCAGATCGGGAGTCCGCCGAGCGGACACCCGATCGGGCAGATCCCTGAAGGCGTCCGCTTCGCGACCGCTGCCGCCTTGCACGGCAGGAGGCACGCGGACGACGGGTTATGGCGATCTGAAGGCTCGGGCCTTCGATACACTCGCGCGCGGCAGGCGCTCTTTGCGCCGCATCGGAACCCCTCCCAGGAGAAGCATGCCCGACAACGGAGCAACAACGGTGAACACCGGCAGGATCATCGAGATCAAGGGTGTCGTCATCGACGCCGTCTTCGCAGACAACCTCCCCGAGATCTACACAGCGCTCGAGATCGAGATCGCCGAGCCAGGCGGCACGACCCGTGTGCTGATCGCGGAAGTGCAGCAGCACCTCGGCGACGATCGCATCCGGGCGGTGGCGATGGACTCGACGGACGGCCTCTCGCGCGGCGCCGTGTGCGTCGACACCGGCGCGCCCATCTCCGTTCCCGTCGGCGAGCCGACGCTCGGCCGCCTCTGGAACGTCATCGGCGAGCCGATCGACGAGAAAGGGCCGGTTCCCGAGGGCGTCGAGCGCTGGTCGATCCATCGCGATCCCCCGGCCTTCCGCAACCTGACCCCGAAGATGGAGATCTTCGAGACGGGCATCAAGGTGATCGACCTGATCGCGCCGTTCGTGCGCGGAGGGAAGGTCGGGCTCTTCGGCGGCGCAGGGACGGGGAAGACGGTGCTCATCCAGGAGCTCATCCACAACGTCGCGCTGCAGCACGGCGGCGTGTCGGTCTTCGCGGGCGTCGGCGAGCGGACGCGCGAGGGCAATGATCTCTGGCTCGAGATGACCGAGTCCGGCGTCGTGGACAAGGTGGCGCTCGTCTACGGGCAGATGAACGACCCGCCGGGCGCACGGCTCCGCGTCGGGCTCTCCGGCCTGACGATGGCGGAGTACTTCCGCGACCAGGGCCAGGACGTGCTCCTCTTCATCGACAACATCTTCCGATTCGTACAGGCCGGATCCGAGGTCTCGGCGCTTCTCGGGCGGATGCCGAGCGCCGTCGGGTACCAGCCCACGCTCGCCACCGAGATGGGGCAGCTTCAGGAGCGGATCACGTCGACGACGACCGGATCGGTCACGTCGGTGCAGGCGATCTACGTCCCGGCCGACGACCTGACGGATCCCGCTCCTGCCGCGACGTTCGCGCACCTCGACTCGACGACCGTGCTCTCCCGGGCGATCGTCGAGAAGGGCATCTACCCGGCGGTCGATCCACTCGACTCCAACTCGCGTGCGCTCCAGCCCGGCGTCGTCTCGGCGGAGCACTACTCCACCGCCACCGACGTGCTGCAGGTCCTGCAGCGCTACAAGGATCTCCAGGACATCATCGCGATCCTCGGCATGGACGAGCTCACGGACGAGGACAAGCTCGTCGTGGGTCGTGCTCGCCGGATCGAGCGCTTCCTCTCGCAGCCGAACTTCGTCGCCGAGCAGTTCACGGGCACGCCGGGCAAGTACGTCAAGCTCGAGGACACGATCCGCGGGTTCCGCGCGATCATCGACGGCGAGCACGACGAGCTCGGCGAGCAGGCGTTCTACATGGTCGGCACGATCGAGGACGCGGTGGAGAAGGCGCGGCAGGCCGAGGCCGTCGCCGCGTAGCGCCGTGGCCGACACGCACCCGAAGTTCGACGTCGCGCTCGTCACCCCGGAAGGCGCGGCGTTCGACGGTGAGGCGGAGATGATCGTCGTCCCCGGCGCGGCCGGAGAGATCGGCGTGCTCGCACGGCACGCGCCGCTCGTCGCGACGCTCAAGGCCGGCTCCACGCGCGTGCATCTGAACGAGAACGAGATCCTCGAGTTCGCGACGGGACCGGGCTTCTTCACCGTCGAGCTCGATCGCGCGCTGGCGCTCGTCGACGACGCGGTCAACGTGAAGGAGATCGACGACGCGCGGGCACGTGGGCAGCTCGAGGCCGCGATGGCGGAGCTCGAGCGCGTCGACGCGGGCGAGTCGACGACCGACCGCTGGCAGCTCGAGCAGCGCATCAGGCACGCGGAGAACCAGCTCGCGGTCAGCGGCCGCACGACCGGATAGCCCGTGCGGGAGATCGCCCCAGGCATCTGGCACTGGGTCGAGACGCACCCGCGGATCAAGCTCCCCGTCAGCTCCTACTACCTTCCGGCCGAGCGTGTCGTCATCGACCCACTCTCTCCGAGCGAGGGCCTCGGCTTCTTCGAGGAGCACGGCCCCCCGACCGACGTGCTACTGACGAACCGGCACCACTACCGCTCCAGTGCGGAGCTCGTGGAGCGCTTCGGGGCGACCGTGCGGTGCGTCCGCGAGGGCATGCACGAGTTCGCGGGCGACGAGCGCGTCGAGCCCTTCGCGTTCGGCGACGAGCTCACCGGCGGCATCGTCGCTCATCGCGTGGGCGCGATCTGCCCCGACGAGACGGCGTTTCACATCCCTGCGCGAGAGGCGCTCGCGCTTGCCGACGGCGCTGTGCGCATGCAGCAGACCGATCCGCTCGGCTTCGTTCCCGACTTCCTCATGGACGACCCGGAGCAGACGAAAGAGGAGCTCCGCGCGGCGTACCGGCGCCTGGCCGCTCTCGAGTTCCGGCATCTGCTGCTCGCGCACGGCGAGCCGTTCGTCGGCGACGGACGCGAGGCGCTTGCCGCCTTCGTCGACTGAGCCAGGCTGAGCCCGGGAAGGAGATGCCCGTCGGTGCGGGTATTCGCTAGCCTGGGCGCACCCGGAGAGCTTTGAACGGCAGCTTGGCGACCGGGTCACCAAACGCCTAAAGAGCCCCGCGGGCTTCCAGCTCCCGACTCTCTAGGCGGGAGCGGAACGCGTGATGGACACCCGTAGACACCCCGAACAGCTCTCCGTTAGATGGTTGATGCCACGACCTCGCGCCCCCGAGCGGCCAGCCCGCGCCCTGGAGAGGGCGACTCCGTGGCATCAACCATCTAGGGGATCCGCGTGAGCATCGTGGCGCAGCTACGCGAGCTGCTCGCCGAGAGGATCCTCGTCCTCGACGGCTCGTGGGGTGTGCTGATCCACCGACGCGAGCTCTCCGAGGAGGAGTATCGAGGGGAGCGCTTCCGCGGCCACTCTCACGACGTCAAGGGGAATCCCGATCTCCTGAATCTCACGCGACCGGAGGTCGTCGCCGAGATCCACGACGCGTACTTCGCCGCCGGTGCCGACATAGCGACGACCAACACGTTTACGGCGACGCGCGTCGGCCAGGCCGACTACGCGCTCCAGGAGGCGGCCGCGGAGATGAGCCTGGCAGGGGCGCGCCTCGCACGGCGTGCCGCGGACGAGTGGACGACCCGGACGCCCGAGAGGCCGCGTTTCGTCGCGGGGGCCGTCGGGCCGCTCAACGTCTCGCTGTCGCTCTCGCCGAAGGTGGACGAGCCGGCGTTTCGCGCCGTGACGTTCGACGAGGTGCGCATGGCCTATGCGGAGCAGGTCGCAGCGCTCCGCGACGGTGGGGTGGACCTCCTTCTCGTCGAGACCGTCTTCGACACGCTGAATGCGAAGGCGGCGCTCGTCGCCGCCCGCGAGGTCGCGCCGGAGCTTCCGCTCTGGATCTCCTTCACGGCCGTCGATCGCAGCGGACGCAACCTCTCCGGCCAGACGCCCGAGGCCTTCTGGATCTCCGTCGAGCACGCCGAGCCGCTGCTCGTCGGCGTGAACTGCTCCCTCGGCGCGACGGAGATGCGGCCCTTCCTCGAGGAGCTGTCCACGGCCGCATCCACATTCGTCTCCTGTCATCCCAACGCCGGGCTCCCGAACGAGCTCGGCCTCCACGACGAGCAGCCGGGCGACACGAGCCGGTACCTGCGTGCCTTCGCGGAGGACGGGCTCGTCAACGTCGTCGGAGGCTGCTGCGGGACGACTCCGGAGCACGTCCTTCAGATCGCGCGCGCGGTCGAGGGCCTGCCGCCGCGGCGGGTTCCCGAGCGGTCGCGGAAGCCGCACTTCTCCGGGCTCGAGCCGTTCGTGATCGGGCCGGACACGGGCTTCGTCGTCGTCGGCGAGCGGACGAATGTGACGGGCTCCGCCCGCTTCCGGCGACTCGTCGAGGCGGACGACTATCAGGGCGCCGTGGACGTCGCGCTGGAGCAGGTGCGCGGAGGCGCGAACGTCCTCGACGTGAACATGGACGCCGACCTGCTCGACGCCGAGCAGGCGATGACGACGTTCCTGAACCTGATCGCGACCGAGCCCGAGGTCGCGCGGCTCCCGATCATGGTGGACAGCTCGCGCTTCTCCGCGCTCGAGGCGGGCCTGAAGTGCATCCAGGGAAAGGGGATCGTCAACTCGATCTCGCTGAAGGAGGGTGAGGAGGTCTTCCTCGAGCAGGCGAGGATCGTCCGCCTCCACGGCGCCGCCGCCGTCGTCATGGCGTTCGACGAGCGCGGCCAGGCGGAGACGGCCGAGCGGAAGGTCGAGATCCTCGGCCGTGCGTACGACCTCCTCGTCGGAAGGGCCGGCTTCGCGCCCGAGGACGTGATCCTCGATCCCAACGTCCTCGCGGTCGGCACCGGGATCGAGGAGCACCAGGCATTCGCGAACGCGTTCATCGCCGCCATTCCGCTCCTGAAGGAGCGGTGCCCCGGGGCGCTCGTCTCGGGCGGTATCTCGAACCTCTCGTTCGCGTTCCGCGGGAACGACGCCGTGCGCGAGGCCATGCACGCGTCGTTTCTCTACCACGCCATCTCCGCGGGCCTCGACATGGGGATCGTGAACGCCGGGCAGCTCGCGGTGTACGAGGACGTCGAGCCGGACCTGCTCGAGCGGGTCGAGGACGTCCTCTTCGACCGCCGGCCGGATGCGACGGAGCGACTCGTCGAGCACGCGCGCTCGGTGACGGGTGGAGCGACCCAGCGGGAGCTCGATCTCTCGTGGCGGGAGGCTCCGGTCGAGGAGAGGCTCGCCCACGCGCTCGTGCACGGCATGGTGGACTTCATCGAGGAGGACGCCGAGGAGGCGCGAGCGAAGGCTGCCCGTCCACTCGACGTCATCGAGGGGCCTCTCATGGACGGGATGAAGGTCGTCGGCGACCTCTTCGGCGCCGGGAAGATGTTTCTTCCGCAGGTCGTGAAGAGCGCGCGAGCGATGAAGCGCGCAGTCGCGTACCTCGAGCCGTTCATGGAGGCCGAGAAGGCCGAGCGCCCGGCGGCCGCTCGCGTCGTGCTCGCAACCGTGAAGGGGGACGTCCACGACATCGGCAAGAACATCGTCGGCGTCGTGCTCGGCTGCAACGGCTACGAGGTCGTGGATCTCGGGGTGATGGTGGCGGCCGACCGTATCCTCGACGCCGCAGTCGAGGAGGACTGCGACGTCGTCGGGCTCTCGGGGCTCATCACGCCGTCTCTCGACGAGATGGTGCACGTCGCGAAGGAGATGGAGCGACGTGGTCTCGATCTCCCGCTGCTCATCGGCGGCGCGACGACATCGCGCCAGCACAGTGCCGTGCGGATCGCGCCCGAGTACTCGGCTCCGACCGTGCACGTTCTCGACGCGTCACGGGTCGTCGGAGTGGTCGCGAACCTTCTCGATCGTGATCGGCGCACGGCTCTCGACACGGAGAACCGGGCGGAGCAAGAGCGGCTGCGGGCGCTGCACGCGGACCGAGGGCGCAAGCCGCTGCTCTCGATCGCGGAGGCCCGCGAGCGCAGGACGCCGATCGACTGGCACGAGGAGGATCTCGCTGCACCCGCGTTCACCGGAACGCGCCTCGTCGATCTCGACGTCGCCACGGTTCGGCCGTACGTCGACTGGCAGTTCTTCTTCCATGCATGGGAGCTCAAGGGCCGCTTTCCGGCGATTCTCGACGACCCGGTGAAGGGAGCGGTTGCGCGCGACCTCTACGAGGCCGCGAACGAGCTCCTCGACGAGATCGCCGGCACGGGCCTGCTGCGCGCGCGCGGCGTCTACGGGTTCTGGCGCGCCCTTGCCGAGGGGGATGACGTCGTGCTCGAGCAGGGCGCACGCTTCCCGATGCTCCGACAGCAAGCCGACCACGAAGACGACCGCCCGAACCGCTCGCTCGCGGATTTCGTCGCACCCGCCGAGACGGGCCTCGCGGATCACGTCGGCGCCTTCGCCGTCGCCGTCCACGGGGCCGGCGAGCTCGCCGAGCGCTTCGTGGCCGAGCTCGACGACTACCGCGCGATCATGGTGCGCGCACTCGCCGATCGCCTCGCCGAGGCCTCTGCCGAGCGTCTGCATGAGACGGCTCGGCGCGAGTGGTACGCGCCTGACGAGTCGCTCGCGCACGACGAGCTCGCGCGCGAGCGCTTCCGGGGGATCCGGCCGGCGTTCGGATACCCGGCCTGCCCCGACCACTCCGAGAAGGGCACGCTGCTCGGTCTGCTCGACGCGGCCCGGGCCGGGATCGGCTTCACCGAGACGTTCGCGACGACCCCCGCTGCGAGCGTGAGCGGCCTCTACTTCGGCCACCCGCAGGCGCGGTACTTCTCGGTCGGCAGGATCGGGCGGGACCAGGTCGCCGACTACGCGGAGCGGAAGGGGATCGCCGTCGCCGAGGTCGAGCGCTGGTTGCGGCCGAACCTCGCGTACGAGCCCTAGTGGTCGCTTCGACGACCTCGCGCGTCCCGATGCCCGATCACGCTCCTCGCGCCCCCGCGCAGCGCGCTCCGGCGGCTCAAGGCTTCATTTCGAAACGAGTTCTCAGTCTTTGCATCAGTGCTCCGGCCCGCGGATCGCGAGCTCGAGGTCGCGCTCGCGCGACGCGTCGGCCTCCGGATGCAGCGCGCACTGCGCGGCGCGTAGAGGCGCTCGGGGAAGTCGTCCCGATCGGCCTCGTCTCGGGAAGACCTGGCCAAAACGGGCCGTAGAGGGAAGCCGGAGGAGGTGCTAGCGTCAGCACCGCCGTGAAGCCTCCATCTCGCGTCGGCCTCGTGCGCCGGTCGCCCGAGTTCGGGCTGCTGTTCTTCGCGACCGCCGGCTCCGCGTTCGGGACGTACCTGGCTGCGATCGCGCTCACCGTCCAGATGAAGCAGGAGACCGGGTCGGGCGTGTGGGTCGCCGGCCTCCTGATTGCGGAGTTCGCTCCGATCGTCCTCATCGGCTTGCTCTTCGGCCCGCTCGTCGACCGGCTCTCGCGGCGCTGGCTGATGGTCGTCTCGGATCTCGTGCGCTTCGCGCTGTTCGTCGCCCTGCTCTTCCTTCACAGCCCGGTCGCGATCGTCGTGATCGCCGGGCTGATCGGGGTCGCGACGGGATTCTTCCGGCCTGCTGCCTATGCGGGGCTGCCGAACCTCGTTCCGGACAAGGAGCTCACGAACGCGAACTCGCTGCTCCAGACCATCGAGACGCTCGCGTGGATGATCGGCCCGGTCCTGGCCGGCCTGATGCTCACGGTGTGGAGCCCGTCGGTCCCGTACGTCGTCAACGCGGTCACGTTCCTCGTCTCGGGCTATCTCATCTACCTCATCCCCGAGAGCAGGCTGCGGTCGGCGGAGTCGCTTTCGGCGGGCCACTGGCGGGACGTCGCGAACGGCCTCAAGCTCGTCGTGACGTCGCCTCCGCTCCGCATGGTGCTGCTCGTGTGGAGCGTCGTCATGCTCAGCAGCGGCGCCATCAACGTCTCGGAGGTGTTCTTCGCCCAGGACACGCTCGGCGGAGGGAACATCGGCTTCGGGGTGATCGTCGGCGCCACCGGCGTCGGACTCGCCATCGGCAGCTACCTGGCGGCGCCGGCGATCGGCAGGGTCGGGCTCCGACGGCACTACGTCGGGTCGATCGCGCTCATGGGGTTCGGCTGGGGTGCCGCAGCGGTGTCGACCTCGATCTACATGGCCGTCCCCTTCATCATCGCGGCCACCATCGGAAACGGCGCCGCGATCGTCGCGAACCAGCTGTTCGTCCAGCGCGGAACGACCGATCGCTACCGCGGCCGCGCGCTGGCGACGATCATGAGCACGAACTACGCCGTCCTCGGGCTGGCGATGGCCGTCGCGGGCGTCGCCACGGACGTCTACGGCGCCCGTGCAGTCTGGCTCGCCGCCGCCGCCGGGTTCCTCGTCGCCGCCGCCGCAGCTCTCGCCTCGACGCGCTGGCTCGAAGGGGTGCGGGACGAGCGCGTGCTCGAGGCGTACGCGAAAGCCGGGGCGGCCGCGATCGACGGAACCGGGTCGAACGGCCGGGCCCCGTCGCACCCGCTGCCGGAGGACGTTCCACTGACCGGGCTCGAGCGCATCGCCGTCCTGCTCGACGAGATCGAGCACCGGCGCGAGCTCGAGGCGCGACGAAGCACGTAGGGTTGCTGACTGAAGCCAGGCACCTGTGCCGCGTAGAGTGGCGCATCGTGGCGCGGAGGGAGTGGACACTCGAGGAGCTCACGGCCGGCGTGCGCAACGGGGAGACGCGAGCGCTGGCCCGCGCCATCTCGCTCGTCGAGAACGGTGACCCGCTCGCGTACCCGCTCGTACGGGAGCTCTACCCCGAGACGGGCGCGGCCGCCGTTGTCGGGGTGACCGGACCACCGGGCGTCGGGAAGTCCTCGCTCGTAGGTGCCCTCGTCCGGCTCCTGCGCACGGAGGGCCGCAGCGTCGGCGTCGTCTCGGTGGACCCGTCGAGCCCGTTCTCGCGCGGCGCCCTTCTCGGAGACCGCATCCGGCTCTCCGAGCACTTCCTGGACGAGGGCGTCTTCATCCGCTCGATGGGGACGCGCGGCCACCTCGGAGGGCTTGCCGAGACGACCCTGCAGACTGTGCTCCTGCTGGACGCGGCGGGCAAGGACGTCGTGTTCGTGGAGACCGTGGGAGCGGGGCAGAGCGAGGTCGAGGTGACCGGGATCGCCGACACCGTGCTGCTCGTCCTCATGCCCGGCTCGGGCGACTCGGTGCAGGCGCTCAAGGCCGGGATCATGGAGATCCCCGACGTCATCGCGATCAACAAGGCGGATCATCCCTCCGCGAAGACGATGTTGAACGAGGTCCGCTCCATCGTCGGCCTCGCGGAGCCGGACCGGCGCCCGAAGATCCTCCTCACCGAGGCGCTCCACGGCGGAGGCGTGCCGGAGTTGTGGGAGGCGCTCGAGGAGCACCGCTCGTCGCTTGCGGCGGACGGTCGGCTCGACGTGAGAAGGCGGGAGAACCTCGCGCGCGAGGTGTTCGCCGTCGCGTCCAGCCGGGCGAAGAACCACCTCGAGAGAGCGGTCGCGGACGACCCCGAGCTGCGCCGCCTCCTCGAGGAAGTTCAGAGGCGCGAGCTCGACCCGCTCACGGCCGTGCGCGAGATCATGGAGAAGGTGTTCGAGGTCGGACGTGATGCCCACACTCGCTGACGTCCAGGCTGCGCGCGAGCGCCTCGCGGGCATCGCGCGCGAGACGCCCCTCTACCCGACGGAGACGTTCACGCGGCTCTGTGGCCGACCCGTCCTCCTCAAGGCCGAGAACCTGCAGCGCACGGGATCGTTCAAGATCCGTGGCGCCTACAACACGATCGCGACGCTCGGGGAGGCGGAGCGGGCGGCTGGTGTCGTCGCCGCGAGTGCCGGCAACCATGGTCAGGCAGTCGCCTGGGCCGCGCGCGAGGCAGGCACGTCGGCGACGATCTTCATGCCCCAGGACGCGCCGATGGCGAAGGTGGAGGCCACGCGCTCCTACGGTGGGCGAACGAAGCTCGTCGGCGAGGGATTCGAGGAGGCGGTGGCGGCGGCGAACGAGCACGTCACCCGCACGGGCGCCACGCTCGTCCACGCGTTCGAGGACGAGCGCGTCGTCGCGGGCCAGGGGACGATCGGGCTCGAGCTCGCCGATCAGGCGCCCGACGCAGCGACGGTGCTGATCCCTATCGGGGGTGGAGGGCTCGCGGCCGGGATCTCGCTCGCGCTGCGCGAGCTCCGCCCTGCAACGCGGCTCGTCGGCGTCCTCTGTCAGCCCGGCCTCACCATTGCGGACGGCATCTCCGTCAAGCATCGCGGCGAGCTCGCCGGTGCGATCCTCGACCGCACGCTGGACGACACGGTCGAGGTCTCCGACGAGGAGATCTCCGAGGCGCTGACCCTGTGTCTCGAGCGCACGAAGCTCCTGGTGGAAGGCGCTGGCGCGGTGGGTCTCGCCGCGTTGCTCGCCGACAGGGTCGATGGGACAGGCCCGGTCGCTGTCGTCCTCTCGGGCGGGAACATCGACGCGACGACGCTCATCTCCGTCGTGCGGTACGGGCTCACCCGCTCGGGCCGCTTTCTCGCCGTGCGCATGCTGATCCCGGATCGGCCCGGCGAGCTCCACGGCGTGCTCGACGTCGTCGCGCAGCATCGCGGGAACGTCGTCAACGTCGATCACCGCCGAGAGGGAACGACCATGACGGCGCTGCAGACCGAGGTCGAGGTCGTCGTCTCCACCCGGGACGAGGCGCACTGCGAAGAGCTGCTCGAGGCCCTGCGCGCGACGGGCCACGCCGTGGAGCGCCTCGGCCCGCCTGCACGTTAGAGGGCCTCAGGCGCCGGCGCGAGGGAACTCGACGAGCGGCTTCCCGTCCGCCCGCCAGTCGTCGACGCCGCCAGGTGAGACCGCGCGTGCGTCGAATCCGCGCGCCGCGAGGACGCTCGCAGCGATCACCGCCCTCGGGCCGGACTCACAGATCGTGACGAGTGGCCGATCCCGTGGCAGCGCGTCCTCGCCGGCCGCGAGGAGCCGGTACGGGATGTTGCGGCTTCCGGGGATGGCTCCCTCGTCGCGCTCGTCCTTCTCTCGCACGTCGATCAGCTCGGCGCCTTCGGTGAGCAAGGTGTCGAGCTCGCCGACTGTCACCAGGGGGAGCGGCTCGGGGCCGCCGCCGAGCACGTAGCCCGCGAGGTCGAGGAAGCCGACGGAGCGCAGGCCGCGCGCTGCCTCGGCGACCTCCGCCGAGCCGGAGGCGGCGATGGCGACGGGCCTCGTCGGGTCCAGCGTGAATGCAGCCTTGGTCGAGAAGCTCGTCCCCGAGACGGGGACGCTGAGGGCGCCGGGGAGATGCCCTCGAGCGAAGTCCTCGATCGGCCGCACGTCGAGCAGCTGTGCTCCTTCGGGTGGTGCCGCAAGCTCCTCCGGCTCCGGCTGGGCGCCGACGAACGGGCCGCGGTTCAGCTCGACGATGCGCTCCATGTTCGGCGGGCGTGGGGTGGAGATCCCGGCCGAGTCGGCGACGAAGGCGGCGGCGTCCGAGAACGCGAGAGCGGGGTTGAACCTGCGCTCGAAGCCGATCGTCGTCGACGCCTTCGAGCTCATCGCCTTGCCGCAAAGTGACCCGGCGACGTGGCCCGGGTAGACCTCGACACCGTCCCCGAGCTCGACGAGCCTGCGGAGCGAGTGGAAGAGCCCCTCCGCGCCCTCGCGCGCCTCGACCGCGAGATCGGGTCGCGCGACGTCCCCGACGAAGAGCGAGTCCCCCGTCAGGACGAGCCACGGCTCGTCGGCCCGCGCGCGGTCGATCACGGCGAGACACGTGTGCTCGGGGCGATGGCCGGGTGTGTGGAGCGCGCGGAGCACGACCTCTCCGAGCGCGATCTCCGCGCCGTCCTCGAGCGGGTCGAACGCGTACGCGGGCTCCGCGAGAGGGTGGATCGACACCGGCAGGCCGTGCTCGAGCGCCAGGCGTCCGTGGCCGGAGAGGTGATCGGCGTGGGTATGCGTCTCGATCACGCGCACGAGGCGGACGCCCCGGCGCCCGGCCTCGTCCAGGTACTGCTCGATCGCGAACGCCGGATCGACGACCACCGCCTCTCCGGTGGACTCGTCTCCGACGACGTACGACGCGCACCCGAGCGCGTCGTCGATGAACTGCGTGCAGATCACGCGCGCGACGCTAGCAGCAGTTCACTGCGCGGCCCCATCGGGTGGCGCCGACCGACGACGCCAGGCGAACGCGACGACCGCTACCGCGACGAGCAGGCCCACGAGGCCGGCGACGAGTGTCCAGCCGAGGTTCTGGCCGGGCGACTCCGCCGCCGGGACGACGGTGAGGGGCACGTCCCAGCGCACGACCTCTCCGCCCGGGTAGAGCTGTTCCGCCTCGAGCGCCGCCGGGCCGGGCGGCGTCGTCGCCTCGAGCTCGACGTGGAACGTCTCCTCCTCGTTCGGAGCGAGGCTGCCTCCTGTCCAGGTCACGCGCGCCTCGTCGGCGTCGGCGACCTGCCAGCCCTCCGACGCGTGCGCGCGAACGATGCGAACACCCTCGGGCGCGAAGATCGCGAACCCGGTCATCCGCTCGTCGCGCTCGTTCGGCCCGGCGAAGCCGACCCGGGTCGTCGCGCCCGCCGCGACGAACGAGGGCTCCGGGACGACGTGGGCTTGGGCCGGGCCTGCTCCGCCGAGCACCGCCAGTGCCGCCGCCAGCGCGGCGCGCCGCCTCAAAGCCCGAGGTGGCGGGCGATCACCATGCGCTGCACCTCGTTCGTCCCCTCGCCGATCTCGAGGATCTTCTGGTCGCGGTAGAGGCGCGAGATCGCCGACTCCTCCATGTACCCGAAGCCGCCGTGGATCTGGAGCGCCGCGTCAACCACCCTGTTCGAGAGCTCGCCCGTGTAGAGCTTCGCCATCGCTGCCTCGCGCGCGAACGGCCGCCCCTGGTCCTTCAACCACGCCGCCTTGTGGACGAGATTGCGGCCGGCCTCGATCTCGGTCGCCATGTCGGCGAGCTTGAACCGGATCGCCTGGAACTTCGCGATCGGCCTGCCGAACTGCTCGCGCTCCTGTGCGTAGGCGAACGCAAGGTCATAAGCACCTTCTGCCAGTCCCAGGCCCATCGCCGCGACCGAGATGCGCCCGCCGTCGAGGATCTCGAGGAACTGCCGGAAGCCATGGCCGCGCTCGCCGAGGAGGTTGCCCTCCGGTACGACGCAGTCCTCGAACGAGAGCTCGCGCGTGTCCGAGGCACGCCAGCCGAGCTTCTTCATCGGGGCCGAGATCGCATAGCCGGGCGTCCCGTTTTCGACGACGATGTTCGAGATCTCGTCCTCGCCCGTGCGCGCGGTGATCGTGACGCCCCAGGTGATGTCGGTGCCTGCGTTCGTGATGAAGGTCTTGGATCCGTTGACGACCCAGGACTCGTCGCGATGCTTCGCGGTCGTGCGTGCGTTGCCGGCATCCGAGCCGGCACCGGGCTCGGTGAGCCCGAACGCCGCGAGCCGACGTCCCGACGCGAGGTCCGGCAGCCAGCGCTCCTTCTGCTCGTCGGTGCCGTAGAGCAGGATCGGCATCGTGCCGAGCGACGTGTGCGCCGCGACCGTGATCGCCACCGACGAGTCGATCCGCGTCAGCTCCTCGATCGCGATCGCGTACGAGAGCGTGTCGCCACCCGCACCGCCGTAACGCTCCGGGAGCGGAAGCCCCATCAGGCCGAGCTCGGCGAGCTCCGCGACGAGCTCGTACGGGAAGCGGCCGTCGAGGTCGAGCTCCGCGGCGACGGGCTGCACGCGCTCGCGCGCGAACGTACGCACCGTGCCGCGGATCAGCTCCTGCTCGGGGGTGAGGTCGAAGTCCACGCGCCGCAGCGGATCGTATCGGCGCGATACGCTCCGGCCGTTCTGCAACCGAGCGAGGGAGAGATCGAGAATGGGAAGCGTGCAGGAGTTCTTCGAGGGCCTTCCTGGCCGGGTCGAGGCGGACCGGATCGCCGGCATGAGCAATACGTACGTGTTCGACATCGAGGGTGCGGGGACCTGGACGGTCGCGATCGCCGACGGCGCGATCGACGTGAGCGAGGGGTCGGGCGACGCCGACTGCACGTTCTCGGCGAGCGAGGAGAACTTCGAGAAGATCGTGGCGGGCGAGCAGAACCCGACGACCGCGTACATGACCGGGAAGCTCAAGATCAAGGGCGACATGGGCGCGGCGATGAAGCTGCAGAAGCTGTTCTGATCAGTCGGTCGGAAGCCGCACGCGGCTTCCGACCGAGTGGGCTTCGTCACGAGCTCGCGCCGTATCGAGGGCTGTCTTCGCGTGTCCGAGGGGTGCTCGAACGGGAGCCGTTCCAGGCCTTCTCCGCAGAGCCGCGGCGTGGGACGGACGACCGGCGCGACCAGCGGCGGCGGAGCCGCCGCGCTTCAGGGATCGTCGCGATCAGAAGTCTGCTTGTGCGGACTTCTGATCTGCGGGCAGGTTAGGCTCGTCCCGTGCTGATCGCGGTCCGGCTCCTTGTCCTCTGGGGCATCAACGTCCTCGCCCTGATCGTCATCGACTGGATGTTCGACGGCGTCTCGATCGGCGTCTGGGGCTCGCTCCTGATCGGCGCCGCCGTGCTGACGCTCGGGAACGCGTTCGTGAAGCCGATTCTCGCGCTGCTCACGCTGCCGCTGATCATCGTCACCTTCGGGCTCGCGTACTTCGCGCTCAACGTGGCCATGCTCGCGCTGGCGGAGTGGATCGCGCCCGACTTCTCGATCGACGGCTTCTGGACCTACGTCGGGGCGACGATCGTGGTCTGGCTCGTCAACGTGACCGTTGGCCGGCTCCTCGACCGCGTGCAGACAGCGGGAGTGTGACCTGAGAACTCGTTTCTGAGTCGGCGACCCTGCGCAGTGTGGGAGGATCGAGACGCGACGCGCGACCCGAGAGGTTGAGTCATGAGCTGGTACGAGTTCCTGCTGTTCGTCCACATCGCCGCGGCCATGATCTGGCTCGGGGGCGCGTTCACGTTCCAGATGTACGGATGGGTCGTGCGGCGGGGCGGGGACCCGGAGGAGATGGCGCGCTTCGCCGGTCGCGCCGGGAGCCTCGGTGAACGCATGTTCGTCCCCGCATCGCTCGTGGTCGTCCTCGCCGGCATCGGGTTGATGATCGACGGGAGCTGGGACTGGGGGCAGCTCTGGGTGATCTTCGCCCTCGTCACGTTCACGGCGTCCTTCGTCACCGGTCTCTTCGTCATCTCGCCCATCGCGAAGCGGATTCCCGACGTCGGCCCGACGACGCCGGCGGGTCAGACGTTGATCCAGCGCCTCTTCACGATCCTGCGGATCGACCTCGTCTACATGTACGGGATCGTCTTCGCGATGGTGGTCAAGCCGACGTCCGACGACGGCCTCGTCATCCTGGTCGCGGCGGCGGTGCTGATCGCGCTGACGGCGCTGTTCCTCGCTCCGCTCCGCTCGAGCGGAGCGGAGCCGCCGTCCGCAACTCCGGCCGGCTGACGGGCCGCCGTCAGGCCTCGAGCTCGACGAGCACCGTCCCGCCCGCGACCCGGTCGCCGGGCGCGACGTGGACGGCCTTCACCGTGCCGTCGAACGGCGAGTGCACGGGGATCTCCATCTTCATCGCCTCCAGGACGACGAGCGGCTCGCGCGCCTGTACCACGTCGCCCGCTGCCACCTCGACTCCGATCACGGTCCCGGGCATCGGCGCCGTGACGATGCTCTGCGCAGGCCCGGCGGTGTGCCGGTGCGACTCGATGTCGAGGTCCGGCGGCGAGGCGGGCGAGGGCGCCGGCAGGTTGAGGCGCCACGGCTCTCCCCACGGCTGCCGAGTGGGACGGAGCGGCACGGGTGAGAGCGGAGGGTGCTCGATCAGGAACGCCGTGGTCGCGTGCCCGGCGTCCACGACCGGGTGACCGACGAGCCAGCGGAGGAACGGGAGGTTGGTGGTGACGCCCGACACCTCGGTCTCGGCGAGCGCGGCCCCCAGCACAGCGAGCGCCCCGGCACGATCGCGGCCGTGGGCGATCAGCTTCGCGATCATCGGGTCGTAGGCGAGCCCGATCTCGTCGCCCTGCTCGACCCCGGTGTCGACCCGGATCGTGCCCGTGCCTCTCGACCCCTCACTCGGGAGCCGGAGCCGTTCGATCCGGCCGGTCTGGGGGAGAAACGTGTGCGGATCCTCCGCGTAGAGGCGCACCTCGATCGCGTGTCCGCTCGACTCCGGCGCGTGCGGTGCGAGGGGCTCACCTGTCGCGATCCGCAGCTGCTCCGCCACGAGATCGAGCCCGGTCACCGCCTCCGTGACGGGGTGCTCGACCTGGATTCGCCCGTTGAGCTCGAGGAAGAAGAACGCGCCGTCCTGGACGACGAACTCGACGGTGCCGGCGCTCCGGTAGCCGATCGCCCGACCGAACGCGACGGCCGCGTCGTGCATGGCCGACCGGAGGGCGCCGTCGAGACGCGGGGCCGGAGCTTCCTCGAGGATCTTCTGGTGACGTCGCTGCACGGAGCAGTCCCGCTCGCCGAGCGCCACGACGTTGCTGTGCGAGTCGGCGAGGAGCTGCACCTCGACGTGCCGGGGGCGCTCCAGGTAGCGCTCGCAGTAGAGCGTCCCGTCTCCGAACGCGCCCTTGGCCTCGCGCTCCGCCGCCGCCAGCGCTTCTGCGAGGTCGTCGCCGGAGCGGACGACCCGCATCCCGCGGCCGCCGCCCCCCGCTGCCGCCTTGACGACGAGCGGGAACCCGACTACCTCCGGGGCTCCGTCGGGCAGGACGGGCACGTTTGCCTCAACCGCGATTCGCTTGGCCGCGAGCTTGTCGCCGCCGAGCCGGAGCGCCTCGGGTGGAGGGCCGATCCAGGTGAGTCCGGCGGCCTCGACGACCTCGGCGAAGTCCGCGCTCTCGGCGAGGAAACCGTATCCGGGGTGGATCGCGTCCGCACCCGCCTCCTGCGCCGCGCGCACGTGCTCCTCGGCGTGCAGGTACCCCGTGATCTCGATCGCCCGATCGGCGTCACGGACGTGGAGCGACCGGGCGTCGTCAGGCGCGTAGACGGCGACCACTTCCGCTCCGAGAACCCGGCACGATCGGAAGACGCGGAGCGCGATCTCCCCCCGGTTTGCGACGAGCACGCGCTCGAACGGCACGCGCGCACTCTATGCGCGGTGCAGCGCGATGCGGTAGGTTCGACGCTGTGATCCGACTCCTCGTACGCACGGTGATCGCACTCCTGGCGAACGCCGTCGGGCTCATCGTGGCCGCTGGCCTGCTCGACGGGATGACGCTGAACGCATCCGGCTTCATCGTCGCCGTCGTGATCTTCACGCTCGCATTCGCTCTGCTGCAGCCCTTCCTCGTCAGCCAGCTGCGCCGTGCGAACTCGTCGGTGATCGGAGGGGTCGCGCTGATCGCGACGCTGGTGTCGCTCATCCTCACGACGCTCATCACGGACGGCCTCTCGATCTCGGGCATCGGCACCTGGATCGCCGCCACGGTGATCGTCTGGCTCGCGGCCGTTCTCGCGGCGTTCCTCCTGCCGCTCCTGGGCCTGAAGAAGTACCTGGAAGAGCGCCGGAACTAGTGGTCGCTCCGGGAAGTACGCCACCCCTTCGCGCGGCTGCGAACACATCGCATGCCGTCGTCCTCGGTCGGCCACATACCTTCTGGTATGCGGCCTCCCTGCGTCCTAGGCCTGCTCGGTTCTCGCCGGCGAATGGGCACCGGACTTCCCGGAGAGACCACTAGCCCATCGCCGGCGACTCGTCGGGCGACGGCGTCTGGCGACGCGCCACTACGACGCCCGCTCTCCAGCCCGGAGCCCGTCCGCCGGTTGGTGGGTGGATCGAGTCGACGTCCAGGCCGCTGTGCGTGAGCACCCACGCGATCACCGAGTTGGAGTTCCACATCTCACCGGTGTGGAGTTCGTCGCGGCCCCACACGGGGGTCGGTACCTGGGTCGCGAGGTCGAGCACTCGCTGCGCGGTTGCGGCATCGGCCGTGAGCCGCCGCGGGCTGTCGACCGCCTCCGCGCGGTCGGGGATGACTCCCCCGCGCCAGCAACGGACCTCGTAGCGGAAGATCCGGAGGCCCCCCGCCCGGCGGCTTCCGACCGCACCTGCGGCGACGACGCCGCGCGTCCGGGGGTCGCCGGAAGGCACCGGCCCCTGCTCGATCACGTAGCGGCTCCCGGGCGCGCGCACCTCCAGCGCCGAGTGGTACAGGTCGCACGGCCGGCGTCTCTCGATGCGCGCGGCGACTGCCTCGAAGACCCGTCCGTTCAGCCTCACCGAGTGGCCGCCGGCGCCGAGCGGGAGCCAGAGGAGGTCGACCCCGACCTCGTGATCGAATGCTGCGCTCACGGCCTCATCGTCGCAGCGCACTGCGAGCCTCGGCGAGGCTCAGCTCGCCACGCGCGAGTCACTCCTCGGCGTCGATCCAACCGGCGCTCCGGCGCTCGAGGAAGGCGCGCAACCCGTCCTGGCCCTCGTCACTCGTCCTCCGTGCCGCCGCGACGTGAGCGGTCTCGTCTCCTGCCGGTCGTTCGCGTACCAGTCGCTTCGCCTCCCGAACGGCGATCGGACCGCCCAGGATGAGGTCGGCGACGGCGGCCTCGCAGGCCATTCCCGCATCCTCCGAGACCCCCGAGATCAGACCGATCCGCAGCGCGGTCTCGGCGTCGAAGCGCTCACCGGTGAGGAAGTACCTGCGTGCGTGGTCGTCGATGCGCGGGAGCACGAACGGCGAGATGACTGCCGGGATGATCCCGAGCCGCACCTCCGTGAACCCGAACACCGCGTCGGGCCAGGCGATTGCGATGTCCGCGCAGGCCACGAGCCCGGACCCGCCGCCGAGCGCGTATCCGTGGACACAGCAGACGACCGGCGCGGGGCACGAGTCGATCGCCTCGAGCATGTGGTAGAGACGCATCGCGTCCTCGACGTTCTCGTCGTAGGAGAGGTCGATCGACACACGCTGCCACTCGACATCGGCGCCCGCGCAGAAGCTCGGACCCTCGCCCGCGAGGACGACCGCGCGCGCGTCGCCAACGTCCGCGAACGCCTCGTGCAGCTCGGCGATGAGGCCGGCGTCGAATGCGTTCCGCCGCTCGGGTCGCGCCAGCGTCACGCGCAGGACGTGCCCATCCCGCTCCACCTTCAGCGCGCTCACGTGTCGGAGCTTAGAGTCGTTCCATGCTCCGTGGTGCGCTCGCAGCCTCGATCACGCCTCTCGCGGGGTCGGGCAGCCGCGTCGACGAGGAGGCGATCGGGCCGCTCGTGGACTTCTTCGTCGCTGCGGGTCTCGACGGGATCCTCGCGCTCGGAACCGCCGGCGAAGGGATCCTGCTGACGACGCAGGAGCGCCGTCTCGTCGCCGACCTCTTCCTGCAGGCCTCGGATCGACGGCTCCAGGTCGCCGTGCACTGCGGGGCGCAGACGACAGCTCAGACGGTCGAGCTCGCCGCCCATGCGGCCGAGGTCGGAGCCGACGCGGTCGTCGTGATCGGCCCGCCGTACTTCTCACTCGACGAAGAGGCGCAGTACGCGCACTTCCTCGCGGCGGCGACCGCGTGCGCGCCGCTGCCGTTCTACGTCTACGAGTTCGCGGCCACGACCGGCTACGCGGTCGCCCCGGCTGTCATAGAGCGGCTCCGCGAAGCGGCGGAGAACCTCGTCGGGCTGAAGGTCTCGGATACGCCTTTCACGGCGTTCTCGGCGTACCTCCTTCCGAAGCTCGACGTCTTCGTCGGGCCGGAGGCGCTCATTCACGAGGGGATGGCGCACGGCGCGGTCGGCGCGGTGTCGGCGCTCGCGTCAGCCTTGCCGCGGGAGGTCGCCGGGGTCGTGCGCAACCCGACCGCCGAGGGCGCGGCCCGGCTGGGTGAGCTGCGCGCGTTCGTCGAGCGCTTTCCGCGCCAGGCGGCGCTCAAGCACCTGCTGGGGCGCCAGGGTGTTCCGCTCGGGGAGGACGTGAGGGCGCCGCTCCGTGGCCTCTCGCCGCAGGAGCGCGCGGAGCTCGACGCCTGGCACGACGAGCTCACTCGCGAGGGCTGATACCGGGCCCCGTCCGCCCTGGTGGGGCGCTAGTGGTCGCTCCGGGAAGTACGCCACCCCTTCGCGCGGCTGCGAACACATCGCATGCCGTCGTCCTCGGTCGGCCACATACCTTCTGGTACGCGGCCTCCCTGCGTCCTAGGTGTATGTCCCAGGGAGGTTGTTGACGCGCTGAGATAGCAGAGAGCCCTCCTAGGGTGCGGCTTGTCCAAGTCACATCCGAAGGAGGGCTCTTATGGATCTTCATGCAAATGCGGTTCTGACCGTCAGACAGCGTCAGCGTGTCTGCGATCTCGTCGCGACCGGTCTGACGATCAGCGCTGCGGCGCTCGT
>JAWOIV010000084.1:0-30678 GCA_046484465.1 Gaiellaceae bacterium | reverse complement strand
ATAGGCCGATTAAAAACCGGAACTCCTCCCCGAATAGACGGAAGGTCTATTGATTATTCAAAACTCGAGATTCAATATGGTGATGAAGAGCCGAGCCCTTTTTCATTTCTGACGGCTCCGGCAGGTACGAGACCTGCGCCATGTAGAGGTCGAACGGCTTCTTGCCGGGCCGGAACGAGCTCGCGAACGGCACCGCCGTCCACGCGACCTTGCTCTTCGCGAAGCCGAGCTCCTTCGCCACCGCGTATGCGACCGCGGACTCGTAACCCCTGCCGCTGGCCGGGTTCGACACCTTCCACGGATTCTTCTCGGCGCCGCCGTACCAGGGCGGGTAGGCCGGGTTGTCGGTACCGACCGTGAGCGTTCCTGCCTTCAGGAGGTTCAGGTCGGCGATCGCGCAGCCGGGGATCGCTGAGGGTGTTGCGGGGCGGCCGGTCGCGGTCGCCGCGAGTGCGAGCGCGAGGGTCGTCAGGGCGACACCGATGAGAGCCATACGCATCGTTCGATCCACTCCTCGGGAGAGTTGACTGGGGCGGCGCGAGCGTATCAGCGTCGTTTGCGGCTAGCGTGAACGCGATGGCCAGCCCGTTCGTCGAGCTCGAGGTGGGGGAGCGCGTCGTCAAGCTGACGAACCCCGACAAGGTGCTCTTCCCGCAGGCCGGGAAGACGAAGCTCGACCTCGCGGAGTACTACATCGCCGTGGGCGAGGGGATCGTGCATGCGCTGTACGAGCGGCCGACCCAGCTCCGGCGTTTCCCGGACGGGATCGAGGGCGAGGCGATCTACCAGAAGCGCGTCCCGAAGCACCACCCCGACTGGGTCGAGACGGCCCGGGTCACGTTTCCGTCCGGGCGCCATGCCGACGAGCTGTGCGTCACCGAGCTCGGGCAGGTCGTCTGGGCGGCGAACCTCGCGGTCGTGGACTTCCACCCGTGGCCCTCGCGACGACGGGACACGGAGCATCCCGACGAGCTGCGGATCGACATCGACCCGCAGCCCGGCACGTCCTTCCGCGACGCGAAGCGTGTCGCGGCGCTCGTCGGGGAGGTGCTGGACGAGATCGGCTACGTCGGCTGGCCGAAGACCTCGGGGAGCCGGGGGATCCACGTCTTCTGCAGGATCGAGCCGGAGTGGGAGTTCCCGGTGGTGCGCCGCGCAGCGCTCGCGTTCGCCCGTGAGGTGGAGCGGCGACTGCCGAAGAAGGTGACCACCGCGTGGTGGAAGGAGGAGCGCGGGAAGCGGGTCTTCATCGACTTCAACCAGAACGCGCGTGACCGCACGGTCGCGTCTGCGTACTCCGTGCGGGCGCGTGGGGACGCGGCCGTCTCGGCGCCGGTCACGTGGGACGAGCTGCCGGACGTCGAGACCGAGGACTTCACGATGACGACGATGCCCGAGCGGTTCGCGAAGCTCGGCGACCTGCACGCGGGAATGGACGAGGCGGTGTGCGACCTGCGCGTCCTGCTCGACTGGGTCGCGCGGGAGGAGGGGGAGGGACTCGGCGAGGCCCCGTACCCGCCGAACTTCCCGAAGATGCCGGGCGAACCTCTCCGCGTGCAGCCGTCGCGCGCCCGCAAGCAGGACGGGGCGTAGGGGCGAGGCTCGCCTCGCCCTCGAACTGGTCGACGCGGGCGACCCAAGGGTCGCCCCTACGGCGATAGGAAGAGTGACGCGATCGACTCGCGGGCCGGGCGGGGCGGCCGGAGCTCGCGCCACATGCACTGCGCTGGATCCTTGTCGTCGCGGAAGCGGACGAGCTTCGTGCCGTGGCGAAAGCGGTTGCCCTGCACCTTGTCGTAGCGCACCTCGACGACGAGCTCGGGCCGGAGCGGGGACTCCTCGAGCCCGGTGCCGCCCCAGCGGTTCGGCTCCGAGAAGCGCCGCTCGGGGGCGTCCTCGAGGAGCGGCGTGGCGCGGCGCGCGATCTCGTCGTGTCGTCCCGCGGCAACCGCAGCAGAGCCCACGTAGTCGATCTCCCCGTCGTCGCGGTAGAGCCCGAGGAGGAGCGTCGCGATCCGGTCGGGACGCGACTTCCAGCGGAGCCCGACGACGACGCAGTCCGCAGTCTTCTCCGGCTTTACCTTGACGACCGCCTCACGCGAGCCGGGGAGGTACGCGAGGTCGAGGCGTTTCGCGACGACGCCGTCCAGCCCGAGCGCCTCGAAGCGCTCGAGCCAGCCGAGCGCCTCGTCTCGGTCTCCCGCCGCCGGGGAGAGCGTGAACCGCCTGGCCTTCCGACCGAGCTCGCGGCGGCGCTCCGAAAGTGGGCGCTGCCAAAGCTCGTCCCCTTTCCACACGAGCACGTCGAACGCGACGAAGCGGGCGGGGATCTCCGCCGAGAGCTTGTCGATGCGGCTCTGCGCGGGATGCAAGCGCGTCTGCATGGCGTCGAAGTCCAGAGCCCCGTCGCGCTCGATGACGATCTCGCCGTCGAGCGCCGACCCGGGCGGAAGCAGGTTGCCGAGAGGCCGGAGCTCCGGGAAGTAGCGCAGGAGCGGCCGCGCGTTTCTCGACCAGAGCCGGAGCTTCCCGCTCATGTTCTCGAGCAGGCCGCGGAAGCCGTCCCACTTCGGCTCGTACTGCCAGCCGTCGCCCTCCGGAAGCTCGCGGACGAGCTCCGCCTCCATGGGCGGGAACGGGATCGCGGGATCGAGGTCGGCAGGCCGCTCGACCGGTTCGCGCGGGCCGATCCGGGAGCGAGCCATGTCCGGAAGAGCGTATCGACGCGAGCGCTGGGCGTGGCTATCCTTACTCACAGCATGGGTAAGGACGTGTACGCATTGGCCACGGTGACGTCGAAGGGTCAGCTCACGATTCCGAAATCAGTGCGCGAAGCGCTCGGGATTCACAAGGGAGATCGTGTCGTGTTCCGGGTAGAGGACGACTGCGTCCTCCTCGCGAAGACGCCCGAGCTCCTCGATCTGGCAGGAACGATCGCGGTGCCCGAGGGCAAGAAGGGCGCGACCTGGAGCGAGATCGTCGAGGCGACTCACGAGGCTCGTGGCCGCAAGCGCGCGTGACCGTTCTTCTCGACACGAACGTTCTCGTCCGACACTTCACCGACGACCCGCCGTACCTCGCAGCCAGGGCTCGAGCGTTTCTCCAGTCCGGGGACGGGTTGTTTCTCGTCGACCTCGTCGTCGCCGAGGTCGTCTACGTCCTCGAGTCGTACTACGAGGCGACGCGCACGACGGTGGCGAGGCACGTGCGGAGCGCGCTCGGCTCACCGACGATCGACGTTGCCGACGCGCCCGTGCTTCTGCGCGCCCTCGAACTCTACGAGTTCGAGCGGCTCGACTTCCCGGAGGCCTACCTCGCTGCGCTGGCGGAGGGCACCGGCGCAGTGGTCGCATCCTTCGACCGCTCGTTAGACCGCGTCGAGACGGTGACCCGGGTCGAACCGTAGGCTACGGCTCATGCGTCGCGTCGCGGTCACCGGCCTCGGAGCGGTCACGCCGCTCGGGCACGACGCGCGCTCCACCTGGGAGGGCGCCGTCGCCGGCCGGAGCGGCGTGGACTTCATCCGCTCGTTCGACGCCTCGGGCTACCCGGTGCGGATCGCCTCGGAGGTCAAGGACTTCGACCCGGTCTCCGTCGTCGGGCCGAAGGACGCGCGGAGGCTCGAGCGCAACGTCGTGCTCGCGGTCTCGGCGGCACGCGAAGCCTGGGAGGACGCCGCAGTCGACGAGATCGACCCGGCACGGGCCGGAATCCTCGTCGGGTCGGCGATAGGCGGCGTCACCGGCGTCCTCGCGCAGGACGAGGTGCGCCGCGAGCGCGGCGGCGACCGCGTGTCGCCGTGGTTCCTGCCGAACGTCCTCGTCGACTCGGCGAGCGGGCAGATTGCCATCGACCTCGGGCTCCGCGGCCCGAACTACGCGCCCGTCTCTGCGTGCGCGACGGGGTCGCACGCGGTCGGTGAGGGGGCGGAGCTGATCAAGCGTGGAGACGCCGACGTCGTGCTCGCAGGGGGGACCGAGTCGTGCATGCACCCGATCATCCTCGCCGGCTTCTGCGCGATGCGCGGCCTCGTCGCCGAGGAGGAGGATCCGACGCTCGCGTCACGGCCGTTCGACGCGACGCGGGCGGGCTTCGTCATGGGTGAGGGCGCATGCGTGCTCTGCCTCGAAGATCTCGAGCGCGCGCAGAAGCGAGGAGCTCGCATCTACGCCGAGGTGCTCGGCTACGGGACCTCGAACGACGCGCACCACATGGCGCAGCCCGACCCCGAGTCCCTGGGAGTGGCGGAGATGATGCGCTCAGCGCTCGCGCGGTCGGGCGTCGCTCTCGAACGCGTCGGGTACATCAACGCGCACGGCACGTCGACGCCGCAGGGCGACCTCGCCGAGACGAAGGCGATCAAGGAGGTCTTCGGCGTCCACGCGTACTCCCTCGCGGTCTCCTCGACGAAGTCGGTGCTCGGGCACCTGTTCGGCGCCGCCGGCGCGACCGAGGCGATGATGTGCGTCCTCGCGCTCCACGAGGGCGTCCTCCCGCCGACGATCAACTATCGCAACCCGGACCCCGAGTGCGACCTCGACTACGTGCCGAACGAGGCGCGGAAGGTGCAGGTGGAGGTCGCGCTCTCGAATGCGATGGGGCTCGGCGGGCACAACGCGTGCGTGCTCCTCGGCCGGGCCCCTGCCTGACGGCAACCGCGTACGTCTCCACGCTGCGGCTCGCGGGGGCGCCCCTCACTCCCTTGTGGCTCTGAGCCACAAGGGATGGGATGCGTTCTGTTCGTTGTGGTTGGCACGGTTCCGTGACGCTCGGCGCGTCGTGAGTAGCGCACACTGAAGCCCATGGCAAAGGCTGCACCGCGTTACGACGATCGGCTCGTAGGGGCAGCGCGTGCCCTCGACGATGTTCGCGTCCCGATAGCGGAGACGTGCCGTCGGGTCGGCCGTGTAGCCGACGAGCTCGGGCTGCCGAGGCCCAGTTACGTCCATCTCCGACGGTTGATCCAGGCGGAGCGGGAACGCTCTCGGGAGTTGCAGGAGGCGGTTGGTGCGCTCGCCTCCGAGATGACGAGTAGTCGCGCGCCGAGGATCGACCACGCGCACGAGCGGATCCGCGAGGCGGATCGCCGCGCTCGACTTCGAAGGAGCTCCTCTTGATGGCCTCGAGAGGCTTGCTGTAGTGCCCGTGTGAGCAGGCGATGGACGGCAACGGATGAGAAGCGGCGGGCGTCGACGGCCTTGTGGCTCAGAGCCACAAGGCGCCGTGCGCCTCGGAGTCCTCTTGGCGGGGTGGGCGGCTACTCGAAGCCAGCTGGTCCACCACTCGCGAGGGGATCGATCGCAGCTGGAAGCAGCTCTCGTGCGGAGTCGAGGAGCATGTCCGCGAGGGCGAGCGCGTCGTCCGGCGGTGGGTAGCGCAGGTTCGGGATCGCGATCACGCGCATCCCGGCCGCGTGGGCAGCGCGGATGCCGTTCCCCGAGTCCTCGATCGCTGCGCATCGCTCTGGCGCGACGTCGAGCCGTCTCGCAGCCTCGAGGAAGACGTCAGGCGCCGGCTTGCCGCGGGCGACCTCCTCCGAGGACACCGTGGCCCCGAACAGCGGGGCGAGTCCCGATGCCTCGAGCACGGCGTCGATCAGCGGCCGGTTCGACGACGAGGCGAGGCCGAGCCGGAACGACCCGGAGATCCGCCGCACCGCCGCGACCGCGCCGTCGATCAGCGGGAGGTGCTCCGCGTAGCGCGCCTGCATCCGTCGCACGACCTCCGCGTCGATCTCCTCGGGCGGCTCGGGGAGCCCGATGACGTCGTGCATGTAGCGCGACCACTCCGTCGAGCTCATGCCCATCATGTCGGCCTGCGCGCGGTCGTGCCAGTGGCCTCCGCGCTCGCGGGCGAGCTCCTCGCGCACCTCGTCCCATACGTGCTCGGAGTCGACGATCACGCCGTCGAGGTCGAAGATCACCGCCTCGATCACGCCGAGCCGTACTCCCCGCGCACGCGGACGAGAGCGGGCACGTCCTCGCCGAGCTCCACCCGCTGGACGCCGCAGGCGAAGAACGTGTGCGTGCCGGCGTCGAGCTCGTCGCGCAGCGCGCACTCGAGCCAGCCGAGCGCGCCGACGAGATACGGTGCGCCGCTCGCGCCGTCGGAGGTCGCAATCCCGTGCCACATCGCGATCGGTGGCACCCCGCGTGCGAAGTGCTGCGCAAGCCAGTCCTGTCCGGCGGCGAGGAGCGAGATCGCGCACCCACCCGCTTCCCGCAGGAGCTCGTGCATGGCTGCCTCCTTTGCGACACCGAAGCCCACGATCGGAGGGTCGAGGGACAGCGAGACGAGCGAGCTGACGGTGAGGCCGAGCTTCTGCCCGCCCGCATCGACGGTGACGACGCAGACTCCGTGCGGCATGCGACCGAGCAGCGCGCGCAACTCGTCCGTTCCGGACATGCTCAGGAGGCGAGCGACTCGCGCCCGATCTCGGAGACCGACGCGCAGCCGGCGAGCCCCATGGTGAGGTCGAAGTCCGCCCGCAGGTTCCGGACCACCTCGCGCACGCCCTGCTCGCCCCCCGCCGCGAGGCCCCAGACGTAGGGCCGCCCGAGACCGACAGCGGCCGCGCCGAGGGCGAGCGCGCGGAACACGTCCGCTCCGGACCGGACGCCGCTGTCGAGGAGCACCGGGACGCGTCCGGCGACCGTGTCGACGATTCCCGGCAGGGCGTCCATCGTCGCGACCGCACCGTCGACCTGCCTGCCGCCGTGGTTGGAGACGTAGATCCCGTCCATCCCGTGCTCGACCGCGGCGAGCGCGTCGGCGGGGTGGAGGATTCCCTTCAGCAGGATCGGGAGCCGGGTGCGCTCGCGCAGGAACGCGAGGTCGTCCCAGGAGAGCGACGGGCGCGAGTAGGTCTCGACGAACCGCCGAACGGCCGCACGCGCCAGGCCGGAGCGGAGCCCGTCGAGCCGCGAGCCCGGGTACGCGCCGGCGAGCTCCCAGAGCGTCCCGATCGCGGCGAGCGTGATCCGGCCGCCCTGTGGCGGCGTCTGGCGCAGCGTCTCCTGCAGCGCCTCCACGAACACCGGGTCGCTCGTGTACTGCGCGATGCCGCGCCCGCGCAGGAACGGCAGGTAGGCGAGGTCGAGGTCGCGGATGCGCCACCCGAGCATCGTCGTGTCGAGGGTGAGGACGATCGCCGAGCATCCGCAGCGCTCCGCGCGCGCGACGAGGCTCTCGACGAGCTGGTCGTGCGTCGACCAGTAGAGCTGGAACCAGCGCGGCGCGTCGCCCATCGCGCCCGCGGTCTCCTCCATCGGCACCGAGGCCTGGTTCGAGAAGACGAACGGGATCCCCTCGGCGGCAGCTGCGCGCGCGACCGCGAGGTCGGCGTCGCGGTGCGCCATGTCGAGCACACCGATGGGGCAGAGGGCAAAGGGGGTCGAGAACGGCGTCCCGAGGATTTCCACGGCAGTGTCCCTGCTCGAGACATCGCGCAGCATGCGCGGGACGATGCGACGGCGCTCGAAGGCCTCGCGGTTGGAGCGGATGGTCTCCTCGGTTCCGGCACCCCCCGCGACGTACGCGTAGCCCTGCGGGCTCATCGTCCTTCGTGCCGCCCGCTCGAGGCGCTCGACCGAGACCGGCACATGCGGGAGTGCTCCGCGCGCGCCGCCGACGTAGACCTCGAACTGGCGCTCCCTGCCGACTCCCGGCGGCGGGTGCGTGTGCTCCGTGTCGGACATGGCAGGACCCTAACGCGTGCACGGTGATCGGCAGAAGCGCAGAATCGCCGTGTCGTGGAGTCCGAGACAGACCTCTACCCGGCTGCGAAGCGCGCGCTCGACAAGGGCGTCTCGCTCGCGCTGCTCGTGCTCCTCGCGCCGTTCTTCGCGATCGCTCTCGGGGCGATGGGATGGGGATCGCTCCGCCATCCGCGGGACCGCGGGTCGTTCCTCTACCGGGAGCGGCGCGTCTCGAGCGGGCGCGAGTTCGACCTGCTCAAGTTCCGCACGCTGCGCCGCGACGTTCTCACTGCGAACGCGGGCGGCGAGGCCCACGCGCGCCTCCTGGAGGCCGATTCGGTGAATCTCACCTGGGCGGGCCGCCGCGTGCTCAAGCCCTGGTACCTCGACGAGCTCCCACAGCTCCTCAACGTCCTTCGGGGGGAGATGAGCCTCGTCGGCCCGCGCCCGTGGCCGCGGTCGATGGTGCAGCGGCAGGTCGAGTCGGGCCTCGACTACCGCCTGCACGTGCCCGCGGGCTGGACGGGGCCTGTGCAGGTCCAGAAGGGCATCACCGAGCCGTCCGGGTACTCGAAGCTGGATCTTGCGTACGTCGAGGCCTGCCGTCGGTCGTCCGGCCTCGGCGTCGTCCTCAGAGACCTGCGGATCCTCTGGCGGACTGTGAGCGTGCTCGCCCGCGGCGAGGGCTTGCAGTACTGACGCGCCTCCTGCGGGCTACGCCGGCGCCATCGCGGCGGTGACGTAGTCGACGACCTGGTCGAGCGTCTGCAGGCGGGCCCACTCGGCCTCGGGGATGTCGACGCCCACCTGCTCGTGGATGCCGATCACGAAGTTGAGCGAGTCCATGGAGTCGATGTCGAGCTGGTCGCGCAGGCCGACGTCCGGGCGGAGCGTCGCGGGGTCGGCTTCGGGCGCCACGTCGGTGAGCGCTCGGAGGACGGCGTCCTTGATCTCGTCTCGGTTCATAGCTCCTCGGGCTCCTGGAGTAGACGGTCGACGGCCGAGAGGAAGGCGCTCGCGCGGTGGCCGTCGGTGACACGGTGGTCGGCGGAGAGGCTCGCGTTCACGACCGGGCAGGGGAGGATCTGGCCCTCCGAGATCCACGGCCGCTCGACGAGCGTGCCAAAGCCGACGATCGCCACCTGCGGCGGGAAGATCACGCCGTGGACGGTCTCGACGCCGCGCTCGCCCAGGCTCGTCACCGTGATCGTGGGGTCGGTCATCTCGCTTGCGCGCAGCGACCACGAGCGCGCGCGGGACACGAGGTCGCGGAACGCGTGCATGAGGTCGTCGAGGCTCAGCTCGTCGGTCCGGTGGATCGCCGGCGCGACGAGCCCGCCGCCGCGCAGCGCGACGGCGACGCCCACGTTGACGTCCTCCCGCGTGACCAGCTCCTCGCCCTGCCAGACCGCGTTGAGCTCCGGCACCTCGCGGAGGGCGAGCGCGACGGCCTTCACGAGGAGCACGCCGTGGAGCAGGCGCTCCGTGACGGGGCGGTGCAGGTTCTCGTGCGCGAGCCACGCGATCGCGTTCGACATGTCGATCGTCTGGCCGAGGTAGAAGTGCGGGATCTCGCGCTTGGAGCGAGACATCGATGCGGCGATCGCCCGTCGCATCGCCGCGTTCCGGTCGTCGCCGGCGACGGGCTTCGCCGGCGCGGGCTTCGCAGGCGCCGGAGGGGGAGCGGGAGGAGGCGTGGGCTCCGCGGGCGGCCGTGGCGGCGCCACGGGAGTCTCGCGGACGACCGCGGTCTCCTGCGCTGCCGCTTCGACGTCCTTGCGCTGGATGCGCCCGCCGGGACCCGTGCCGTGAACCGTCCCCGGGTCGATGCCGAGCTCCTCGGCGAGGTGGCGCGCGGAAGGCGAGATGAGGAGATGCGGCCCCTCGGCGGGAGCGGCTTCGGGTGTAGGCATTGGCGCGGCCGGGCCAGGCTTCCCGGCCGAGGGCGCTCCGTTCTCGCGGATCCTCGCGAGAACCGTCCCTACGGGCACCTCGGCGCCAGGCTCGACGAGGAGCTCCTCGAGCACGCCGCTCGTGAAGACCTCGACCTCGACGTCGGCCTTGTCGGTGTGGACGACGGCGACGATCTCGCCCTTCGTCACGGACTCTCCGGGCCTCTTGAGCCACTGCAGGAGCGTGCCGACGCTCATGTCGGCGCCGAGCGCGGGCATGACGAAGTCGGCCATCAGATCGCCATCTCCTTCACCGCTGCGACGACCCGTCCGGAGCTCGGGAGCGCAGCGTCCTCGAGGTGCTTCGCGTACGGGATCGGCACCTCCGCGGTGCAGACGCGTTGCACGGGCCAGTCGAGCAGGTCGAAGCCCTGCTCCATCACCTGTGCGCTGATCTCGGCGGCAAGGCTCCCGGTCTTCCAGCCCTCGTCAACGACGACCAGCCGGTGCGTCTTCCGAAGCGAGGCGAGGATCGTCTCCATGTCGAGAGGTCGCAGCGTCCGCAGGTCGATCACCTCAGCGCTGATCCCGTCGTCCGAGAGCCGCTCGGCTGCGTCGAGGCACTTCCCGAGCGAGCCGCCGTAGGTGACGATGGTGACGTCCGCGCCCTCGTGCCGAACGACCGCGTGGTCGATGTCGACCGCGGTCGGGGTCTCGTCGATCTCCTCCTCGACCGGGTAGAGCGTCGCGTGCTCGAAGATGAACACCGGGTCGGGATCCGCCACGGCGGCGAGCGTCATGCCACGCGCGTCCTCGGCCGTCGCCGGCGCGAGCGCCCGGATCCCGGGGATGTGCGCGTACCACGTCTCGAGGCTGTGCGCGTGCTGCGCCGCGAGCTGGCGGCCGCCGCCGGTCGCCATGCGCACGACGAGCGGAACGCTCATCTGACCACCGGACATGTAGCGCAGTGTCGCGGCGTTGTTCACGACCTGGTCGAGCGCCAGGAGGCTGAAGTTGATCGTCATCACCTCGACGATCGGCCGCATGCCGTTGAGCGCGGCGCCGATGCCGGCGCCCACGAATGCCGACTCCGAGAGCGGTGTGTTCCGCACGCGCTCGGGCCCGAACTCGTCGAGGAGGCCGAGGGACACGGCGAACGCGCCGCCGTACCCGCCGACGTCCTCGCCCATGAAGAACACGCGCTCGTCGGTCGCGAGCACGTGGCGCAGTCCGGCCCGGGCGGCATCGCGGTAGGTGAGCTTCACGGTGTTCATGCGCTCGCCGGGGTCGTGACGTCCTCGAGGAGGTCCTCGACCGGTTCGATCGGAGCGGCGTCGGCGAACGCGATCGCCTCGTCGAGCTCGGCTGCGATCTCGGCCTCGAGCGCCGTGAGGTCGTCGTCGGTGAGCAGGCCTTCCTTGCGGAGCAGCTCGTCGAAGTGAGGGATCGGGTCGCTGAGCTTCCAGTCCTCGATCTCGCCCTTCGTGCGATAGAGGTCGGGGTCGGCCATCGAGTGCGCGCGGAAGCGGTACGTGTGCAGCTCGAGGAAGCGAGGCTCGCCGGTCGTGCGCACCTGGTCTGCCGCCTGCCGCGCGGCCGCCTCGACCTCGAGGACGTGCATCCCGTCCACGGCACGGGCGGGGATGCCGTAGCTCTCCGCCCTCGCGCGGATGTCGGTGACCGCGAGCTCCTGGGTGATCGGCGTCCCCATCGCGTAGAGGTTGTTCTCGCAGAGGAAGAGCACGGGCAGCTTCCAGAGGGCCGCGAGGTTCAGCGACTCGTGGAACTCACCCTCGGCCACGGCGCCGTCGCCGAAGAAGCACGCCGTCACGCGCTGCTTGCCCTGCATCTTGTCCGCCAGTGCGAGCCCGACGGCGATCGGGATGCCGCCCCCGACGATTCCGTAGCCGCCGTAGAAACGCCTGGAGAGGTCGAAGAAGTGCATCGAGCCTCCGCGGCCCCGGCTGCAGCCGCTCGCCTTCCCGAACATCTCGGCCATGAGCGAGGAAGCGGGCAGCCCACGCGCGAGCGCCTGGCCGTGCTCGCGATACGTGGCGACGACCGCGTCGTCGGGCGTGAGTGCCTGCATCACGCCGACAGCAACCGCCTCCTCGCCGATGTAGAGGTGGAGGAAGCCGCGGATCTTGGCGAGGCTGTACTGCTCGGCCGCGCGCTCCTCGAAGCGGCGGATGCGGAGCATCTCGCGCAGGAGCTCGAGGCCGTGCTCGCGGTCGACGGGGAGTGCCTGCGCGGCGCTCGCGGGGACGCTCATTCGGGCGTCTCCAGCGTCGACACGTCGCCCTCCGGGAGCCCCAGCTCGCGTGCCCTCAGCAGCCGGCGCATGATCTTGCCGCTCCGCGTCGCCGGCACGGCGTCGGTGAACTCGATCTCCTTGGGCGCGACGACCGCTCCGAGGCGGACGCGTGCGTGGGCGAGGATCCCCTTCTCGAGCTCGCGGGAGGGCTCGTATCCGGGCTTCAGCGTCAAGAATGCCTTGACGATCTCACCGGCGACGGGATCGGGCTTGCCGATCACGCCCGCGTGCGCGACCGCCGGGTGCTCGAGCAGGACGCTCTCCACCTCGAACGGCCCGATGAGGTGGCCGGAGCTCATGATGACGTCGTCGGCGCGGCCGACGAACCAGAAGTACCCATCCGCGTCGCGACGCGCGAGGTCGCCCGTGACGTACCAGTTGTCCACGAAGCACCGCCCGTACCGCTCGGGCTCGCCGAGATAGGTGCGGAACATCGAAGGCCACCCGGGGCGGAGTGCGAGATCACCTTCCTCGAGCGGCTCGGTCACGAGGTCGACGCCTCCGTCCTCGCGCTTGTGGACGATCGCCGCCTCCACGCCCGGCATAGGCCTTCCCATCGACCCCGGGCGGATGTCCATGGCCGCGTAGTTCGCGATCATGATCCCGCCCGTCTCGGTCTGCCACCAGTTGTCGTGGAACGGAAGGCCGAAGACCTCCTCGCCCCAGAGGACACCCGCCGGGTGCAGCGGTTCGCCGACGCTCCCGAGGAAGCGGAGCGCCGGGTACTCGTGCTCGCGTACGAGCTCGGCGCCGGCCTTCATCATCATCCGGATCGCCGTCGGCGCCGTGTACCAGACGGACACGCGCTCGGAGGCGAGGATGCCGTACCAGCGCTCTGCGTCGAACTCGGCCTCGTCCGCGATCACGGTCACGCCGTTCGTGAGCGGCGAGATGATCCCGTACGACGTGCCGGTGACCCAGCCGGGGTCGGCCGTGCACCAGAAGACGTCGTCCGGGTGGAGGTCGAGCGCCAGCTTCCCGGTGACGTGATGCCAGACGATCGCGTTGTGGACGTGGACGGCGCCCTTCGGCTTGCCGGTCGTCCCGCTCGTGAAGTGGACGAGCGCGACGTCCTCCGGGTCGGTCGGGCCGATCTCGTACTCGTCGTCGGCGGCGGCGAGCAGGCGCCGGTAGTCGTGCGTCCCCTCGACGTCCGTTTCCGCGCCTCCTTCGCCGATCAAGATCACGTGCTCGAGGTCGGGGAGCGAGTCACGCTGTGCCGCGACCTTCCTCGCGTAGAGGAGCTCCGTCGTCACGAGCACCTTCGCGCGCCCGAGTGTGAGACGCGTGTGGATCGGCTCGGGCCCGAAGGCGGAGAAGAGCGGGCTGAACACGCTGCGGTTCTTGAGCGTCCCGAGGGCGGTGACGTAGAGCTCGGGGATGCGGCCTGCGAGGGCGGCGACGAGATCGCCCTTCCCCACACCGAGCGCCGTGAGCGCACTCGCGAACCGGTTCGTCTCGCGTGCGAGCTCGGCGTACGTGAAGTCGCGGACTTCGCCGCGCTTCCCGAGCCAGCGCAGCGCGAGGTGATCGGCGCGCGATCCGCGTGCGTGTCGGTCGATCGCCTCGTGCGCGATGTTCAGGCCGCGGCCTCCTGGAAGCCCATCGAGCTCCGCACGGGCGCTCTCGAAGAAATCGGGCCCGATACCCGCGGCGTAGCGTTCGAGGTTCGGCGACGCCCTGAGAGCCGGGGCCGACTTGGTGAGCGTGGTCGGTGCCATACGTCCTCCCTTTACGTCGGAGGCGTGTACCTGACCGCAATCCTCGCTTTCCGGCGCGTCACGGGCATCCGGAGTTGCGCCCACTCACCGTTCGGGCAACTACGGAGCGCGGAAACTCACGGGTTCGCGGATCCGGGAATCACCTGATGCCCCGGCACGAACGATGCACGACGATCGGCTCGTGAGCGACCACGTTGTGAGCATCGAGCACGCGTTCTGGCTGGAGAGCGCGACGCAGGCCGTCTGGGCCGTCGAGCTCCGGGACGACATCGTCGCCGCCTGCTGGGGCCCGCTTCCTCCCGAGGACGTCGATGAGGACCTGCTCGACGGCTTCGACTACGGGCCGGGGGGTGCTGCCTGGATCGAGCTCAACCGCTCGCGGTTCACCGCGATCCGGCCGGATGTGCCCGAGCTTCCCGGGATGTAGCTTCTCGTCCATGACGACGGAGCCAACCGCGCCCGCGGGCCCGGAGGCGGGCTCGCCGCCTTCTGGCGGGGACCCCCCGCGCCGCGGGATCCGCGCCTCGGCGCAGCGGGTCGTCGCACATGCGCGGGCGCTCGCCCGCCTCGAGCGCGAGCTGGCACAGGCCGAGCTCCAGCGGAAGGGCGGCATGGTCGGTGGAGGGGTCGCGCTCGCGATCGGGGCAGCGGTGCTCTCGCTCTTCGCGGTTGGATTCGGTCTCGCAACGCTGACGGCGGCGCTCGCGCTCGTCGTGGACTGGTGGCTCGCGCTCCTGATCGTGTTCCTCTTCCTCCTGGCCGTCGTCGTGGGCCTCGGGCTGGGCGCGCGCAGCCTCATCCGTGCCGCGACTCCCGTCAAGCCGGTGCAGGCGCTCGAGGAGGCGCAGCTGACCAAGGAGGCTCTGCGAGGTGCCCGTGGCGAGTGACCGCAGGACCGACGGGGAGATCCGCGCGGAGATCGCCGCCGAGCGCGACCAGCTCGTCAAGGCGCTGACGGACCTCCGCGCTGACGTCGCCGCGAAGCGCAAGCCGGCGGCGCTCGTCGGCGCGCTCGTCGTCGCCGGGGTCGCGCTCAGCGTCCTGCGCGGCATCGCGCGGCGCCTCGGCGGGTAGGACACGCGGGAGCGGCGCTCGCGTTTCGCGAGGCCGTCACCGGCTGCTGCGCGGAGCCCGGGGCGTCGCGTCGTCCTCGGAGTCGAACTGAGCTCGAAGCCCCTTCGCCGCCATGCGAACCGTCTCCTCGATACGCCTCGCTCGTGTCTCCGTGCGCTTCGCGCTCACGATCCACCACAGGATCCCCCGTCGCGACGAGGGGTTGAAGCTGTTCCAGCTCGCGCGTGCGGCCGGCTCGGCGTCGAGAGCGGAGATGAGGTCGGGCGGCTCCTCGAGGGGTCTTGCGGAAGACGAGCCAGATCGCATCACGCTGCTCGTGGCGCTCCTCGAGCCAGGCGCGCCAAGAGGCGGTCGGGCACCACAACGATCTCGCGGCCGTCGAGTGCCGCTCCACGACGGCAGGGGTACCCCGTCGGTTCGAGCGGCGGGGGTGGGATTCGAACCCACGGGACGCTTGCGCGCCCAACGGCTTTCAAGGCCGCCCCGTTCGACCGCTCCGGCACCCCGCCGAGTCGCATTCTGAAGGAGAGCCGTGCGGGGGCCGGTCGGTGCGACCCCCCGGGTCGCCCTCGCGTGCCGTCGCGGGCGAGGCAGGCCTCGCCTCTACGACTCGATGCGCTCCGGGGCGCCGTAGCGCTGCAGCACGCCGGGCACGTCGCCCTGGAAGTTCTCCAGGATCGCGAGCAGGGCGCGGTCGGTGACCATCGTCCCGTTCAGCGTGTGAGGCGTCTCCAGGCCGCGGTCGGCGCGGTAGCGGATGCCGAGGCGCCGCGCCTGGAAGTCGGTCGTGTTCGAGCAGGACGTGACCTCGCGGTAGCGCTCCTGGAACGGGAACCACGCCTCGATGTCGTACTTCTTCGCGGCGGACGCGCCGAGATCGCCGGCGGCGACGTTCATGACGCGGTAGGGGAGCCCGAGCGCCTCGAGGTACCGCTCCTCGAGGTCGAGCATGCGGTCGTGCTCGTCCCACGACGTCCCGGGCTCGACGAAGACGAACATCTCCACCTTGTTGAACTGGTGAACGCGGAACATCCCGCGGGTGTCCTTACCGGCTGCGCCCGCCTCCCGCCGGAAGCAGGTCGAGAAGCCCGTGTAGTGGAGGGGGAGCTCGTCGAGGATCTCTCCCATGTGCAGCGAGGCGAGCGCGACCTCCGATGTCCCCGTGAGGTAGAGGCCGTCTGCCTCGAGCGCGTAGATGTTGACGCGGTCGGTTGGGAAGAACCCCGTGCCGTACATCGCCTCCTCGCGCACGAGGACGGGGGGAATGGCGGGCGTGAAGCCCGCCTCGACGAGGTGGTCGAGGGCGAACTGGTACAGGGCCATCGCCACGCGGGCGGAGTCGCCGAGGATGTAACCGAAGCGGGCACCCGAGACCCGGGCGGCGCGCTCCATGTCGAAGCGCCCGATCTCCGTGTGCTCTCGCGCTTCGGGGAGCGAGGCGGGCTCGCCGACGCGTCGCAGCTCCTCCGCGTCGTCCTCGCTGTCGCCGTCCGGTGTCGAGTCGTGCGGGGGGTTGGGAACGAGCGCGAGCGCCGCGTCCCGTTCCACTTCGGCGTCTGCGAGCTCGGCCTCGACGGCCTTGAGCTCGGCTTTCACCCGCTGCAGCTCTTCCAGCTCCGCCTCGGACGGCTTGCCCTGGAGCTTCGTCCGCGAGCGGAGCTCGTCGACCCGTGGGATCAGGGCTCGCCAGCGCTCGTCAGCGGCGAGCGCCTGTTCGAAGTCCTCCGCAGCCCCTTTGCGGGCAAGGGCGGCGCGGTAGGCGTCCGCTTCGGCGCGTGCGGCCTTCAGGTCGATCACGGGGAGAGTCTAGAAACCCGGGGCGGAGCTCAGCTGCCCGCGACCTGCGAGATGTAGGCGGCTACGTTCTGGATGTCGTCCTCGGAGAGCGAGCTCGAGAACGCCGGCATCTGCCCACGACCGTTGGTCACGATGGAGACGACGGCTGCATAGCTCGGCTGCGTCTCGTCGAGGCTCGGCCCGACCTGGCCCGACGAGCCTGCGTCTGAGAGCACATGGCAGGCACCACATGCGGACGCTCCGAGGAAGACGTCCTTGCCCGCGACGGGGTCGCCTTCCTCTTCAGGAGGCTCGGTGTCGGTCGTGTCGGTCGTGTCCGTGTCCGTCGTCCCGGTCGGGACCTCGCCCGTGATCGTGTCCGGCGTCGGCGTTGCCTCCTCCTGGCCGCCACAGGCGGCCACCGTGAATCCGAGAGCCAGCAAGAGTGCCGCGAGAGCGATGGCGGAGCGCTTCACGGCGGGGATCCTACACCGTCGCCGGACAGCGGAAGCGAGGGAAGGGACGGTGCGCGCCACGATCCCTTCCGGCGCGCCTCGATGTTCACCGGTCTCGAGCTGAAGCCCGCCACGATCGCGACGACGCCGAAGAGCGGGGCGATCGTGGCCGCGCTCGTGATGTTGAAGCGGAAGATGATGAATGAGAAGACGAGCCAGGCGATACCCGTCAGCAGGAACAGCCACCAGAGGCGCCCCGCTTCCCGTGCGGCCTCGCGCGGCTCGAACATCGTGTCGACCGTTGTCATGCGACCTCCCCGGTGGCTTCCGGGCGTGGACTCTCCCATCCGGGGACGACTCCTGCCGTACGATCCGGGGTGTGATCGTCGAGCGAAGCCTGCATCCGTCGTGGCTCTCGAACGCGTACGTGCTGGGCGACCGTCCGGGCGGAGTCGCGGTGTTCGTGGACAGCGGGGCGCCGCTCGAGCCGCTGCTCGCGGTGGTCGAGCACGAGCGCCTCACGCCGACGCATCTGCTCGTGACCCACGATCACGCAGATCACGTCGCCGGAAACGACGAGCTCGTTCACCGCTTCGGCCTCGAGGTGACGTCGGGCGCGGTCGTGACGGGTGACCTCCGCGTCGAGGTGCTGGCGACGCCCGGGCACTCCGACGACGGCGTGTCGTTCGTCGTCGGCGATCTCTGCTTCACGGGCGACACGCTCTTCCGCGACGCGGTTGGGGGAGGGCCGGCCGGCGAGGTTCGGGGCTCGGTGATGGACGTGCTCATGGGCCTGCCGCAGGAGACACGTGTCCTCCCCGGTCACACGGAGGAGACGACGATCGGCCGCGAGTGGGAGGAGAACCCTTTCGTTCGCTTCTGGCGCGGTCTCGAGCCCGAGGACGGCCGTCGCTGCCAGGTGTTCGGCGACGAGGCGACGGTGGTCGTCTGGTCGCCCGACTACGACGGGAAGGGCAAGGCGCTCGTCCGTTTTGCGAGTGGCGATGAGGCGATCGTCGGCGCGTCGCGCATCGAAGGCATCTGACGTCCGGGATCCCTATACCCCTAAGGGGTATAATCACGCAACCCCGACGAAGGAGCCCTCGATGAGCACCACGATCAGCTACGACGTCCCTGCGATCCACTGCGCTCACTGCGCGATGTCGATCCGGGAGGAGGTATCCGAGGTGGCGGGTGTGGTCGAGGTCGACGTCGACCTCGACACGAAGGTCGTGACGGTGCGCGGCGCCGGCCTCGACGACGCCGCGCTACGGGCCGCAATCGTGGAAGCCGGGTACGAGGCGGCCGCGTGAGCACGACGGCTTCACCGGAGGAGCGTGTCGACCTCGCCCTCGAAGGGATGACGTGCGCCGCCTGCGCGACGAGGATCGAGCGGAAGCTCAACAAGCTCGATGGCGTCGAGGCGTCGGTGAACTACGCGACCGAGGAGGCTGCCGTCCGGTACGACCCGGCGAGCGTCCGCGTCGAGGATCTCGTAGGCGCCGTCGAGGCGGCCGGCTACCGCGCGCGGCTCGCCGCAGAGGTCGGCGCACGCGACGATCGCGTCGCGGCGCTGCGAACGAAGCTGATCGTCGCCGCGGCGTTGACGGTTCCGCTCACGGCGATCTCGATGATCCCGACGTTGCAGTTCGGCGGCTGGGAGTGGGCGGCCTTCGTGCTCGTGACACCGGTCGTGTTCTGGGCCGGGCTCGGGTTCCACCGAGCGGCGCTCATGAACGCGCGCCACGGCGCGGCGACGATGGACACGCTCATCTCCATCGGGACGCTGGCGGCCTGGACCTGGTCGACCGTCGCCCTCGTCTTCCTCGACGACGCACACGCCTACTTCGAGGTGGCGGGCGTGATCACGACCCTGGTTCTCCTCGGGCGGTATCTCGAGGCGCGCGCGAAGCGCCGGTCGAGCGCCGCCATCCGCGCCCTGCTCGAGCTGGGTGCGAAGGACGCCAGCGTCCTGCGCGACGGGGCCGAGGTGTCGGTCGCGATCGAGGACGTCGTCCCCGGCGATCACGTGGTCGTGAGGCCGGGGGAGAAGATCCCGACGGACGGCGTCGTGGTCGAGGGAGAGTCGGCGATCGATCAGTCCATGCTCACCGGCGAGCCCGTGCCGGCGGATGTCGGGCCTGGCTCGGACGTCGCGGGCGCGACGATCAACACGTACGGGAGGATCGTCGTCCGCGCGACGAGGGTGGGGGAGGAGACGGCGCTGGCGCAGATCGCGCGCCTCGTCGCCGAAGCGCAGTCGGGCAAGGCGCCCATCCAGCGGCTCGTCGATCGCGTTTCCTCGGTTTTCGTCCCGGTGGTGCTCGTGATCGCGCTCGGGACGCTCGTCGGCTGGCTCGTCCTTACCGGTGATGCCGCGGCGGCGTTCACGGCGTCGGTCGCGGTGCTCATCATCGCGTGCCCCTGCGCGCTCGGGCTCGCCACGCCGACCGCGCTCATGGTCGGCACGGGCCGAGGCGCGCAACTCGGGATCCTCATCCGCGGGCCCGAGATCCTCGAGCGGACACGGCGCATCACGGCGATCGTGCTCGACAAGACGGGCACGGTCACCGAGGGGAAGATGGCGCTGACAGGCGTCTCACCGCTCGGCGACGCGACGCGCGGCGAGGTCCTTCGCCTCGCGGGTGCCGTCGAAGCGGCCTCGGAGCACCCCATCGCCCAGGCGGTCGCCACGGCCGCACGGCGAGAGGTCGGTTCGCTGCCGGCGGTCTCCGAGTTCAGGAACGTTCCCGGCGTCGGTGTGTCCGGAGTCGTCGAAGGACACCGGGTCGAGGTCGGGCGGTCGAACGGGGCCATCGCGGTCTCGTGGGACGGCGCACCGCGCGCGACGCTTGCCGTGCGCGACACCCTCAAGGCGACGAGCGAAGAGGCCGTCGCAGAGCTTCGCGCGCTCGGGCTCACGCCCATCCTCCTCACGGGCGACGGGAGACAGACGGCGGAGCGCGTGGCTTCCGAGCTGGGGATCGAGCGGGTGCTCGCCGAGGTCTACCCCGAGGACAAGGTGGCGGAGGTTCGGCGTCTCCAGGACGAGGGCGAGGTCGTCGCGGTGGTAGGGGACGGGATCAACGACGCTCCCGCGCTCGCGCAGGCCGACCTCGGGCTCGCCATTGGCACGGGCACCGACGTCGCGATCGAGGCGTCGGACATCACGCTCGTCTCCGGCGACCTACGGGCTGCCGCCGACGCGATCTCGCTCGCCCGGCGCACGCTGCGAACGATCAAGGGGAATCTCTTCTGGGCCTTCGCCTACAACGTCGCCGCGATTCCGCTGGCCGTCGCCGGCCTTCTGAACCCGATGGTCGCGGCAGCCGCCATGGCGTTCTCCAGCGTCTTCGTCGTGACCAACTCGTTGCGACTCCGTCGGTTCCACGGGCTGCGGGAGGCGTCGTGAGCACGACGCACGAGCACGGCTACACGAAGGACAAGGACGCGCTCGTGAAGCGGCTGCACCGCATCGAGGGCCAGGTGCGCGGGATCGAGCGGATGGTCGAGGAGAATCGCTACTGCATCGACGTGCTGACGCAGATCTCCGCCGTCACGACCGCGCTGGAGAGCGTCGCCTTCCGGATCCTCGACGACCACGTCAACCACTGCGTGGCCGGCGCGCTCGCTTCCGGGGATCCCGAGGAGGCGGAGGCGAAGAGCCGCGAGCTCCTCGAGGCCGTGCACCGCTTCAGCCGGACGCGGTAGCGAAGATGCCGGGCGCCGTCGGTCAGACGTACAGGTCGTCCGACGCGTCGCGCTCGCCGCGGCGCTCTGCGAGGAAGTCCTTCAGTCCCTCGACGCCGCCGTAGCCCTGCAGCTCGAGCACCTGTTCGAGCTTCTCCAGAAGGGCGAGCGCAGGCTCGCGGGGTACGGCGGGCGTCCACCGGCGGGAGCCCGCTGCGCCCTCGGCGAGCTGCCGCACGGCGTGCTCGATGACCTCGACCTCCCAGGGGTAGAGGGCGACCACCACGGCCTCGGCGTTCCACTCGTCGCGGTTGTGACCCATGACGCCTCTTCATCGGTCTGACCGGCGCGGGAGTTGAGGCTCAACGTGGCTCGAACAGGTAGTGCGCGACGCGCCACTCCGAGCCCCCGCGATAGGCGAAGAGCTCCGCGCAGGCGAGGAAGAAGACGCGCCACCGCGCGAGGTACGCACGACCCCAGCGTCTTCGGATCTCATCGGCGTGCGCCTCGAGATTGCCCAGCCAGGCCTCGCAGGTCCGGGCGTAGTGCTCTCCGGGCACGCTCCAGCGCTCGACGAGCACGAGGTCGTCCTGGAACTCGAGGAGCAAATCCTCGGACGGCATCAGCCCGGCGGTGAAGAAGTTGCGCGCCATCCAGCCCTCGGTGAAGGGATAGGTCAGCGCCCGGTGGCAGAAGACGTGCACGAAGAGCAGGCCGTCCGCCTCCAGCAGCCCGGCGGTGCTCGCCATCAGCCGCTCGTAGTTCCGCATGTGCTCGAACATCTCGATCGAGACCACGCGGTCGAAGCGGCGATCGAGCTCGAGCGCGTTCGCGTCCGCCGTGAGCACGGTCACGTTCGCCGGCGCCCGTGCCTCGATCCACTGCCGCTGCACACTCGAGTTCGACACCGCGGTGATCCGCGCGCTCGGGAAGCGCTCGGCCGCGTACAGGCTGAACGAGCCCCAGCCGCAGCCGAGATCGAGGATCTCCATGCCGTCCTCGATCCGCGCTCGCTCGCACGTGAGCGCGAGCATGGCCTCCTCCGCGTCCGGGAGCGTCTTCGTGCCCGGCTCCCAGAGGCAGGCGCTGTATTTGAGCCGCGGCCCGAGGGCGAGCTCGAAGAGCTCCGCCGGCTCCTCGTAGTGCTGCTCGTTGGGCTTCGCCGGCTGGAGCGCGATCGGCGAGCTGCGGAGCCCGTCGACGAACGCGCGCCGCTCCCCGGCGCTGCGGGCGCGCTCGCGTCGCAGCCTCCGACCGAGGTTCGCGCGGATCGCGGCCCGCAGGACGGGATCGGGCAGGAGGTCGAGCTCGACGACACGGTCGACGACACTCATCGCGCGACGAGGCGCCGGAGCTCCAGCGCGAGAAGCTCCGCCCAGCGCCCGGCCTTCGGGAGCGTCACGAGGCCGCCGAACGGCGAGCGAAGCGCGACGCCGTGCACGGCGCCCGGGATCAGGACGTAGCTGCCCTCGACGCCGAGCGCGCGCGCCCGGTCGAAGCCGCGGCGGGAGACCTTTGCCGGGACGCCGGGGACCCCGGGGAACCAGCGGTCGAGGTTCCCGTGCAGGACGACGAGCTCTCGGCCAGCGAGCGGAGAGAGGTCGAGCCCGTCCGGAATCCATGGCGCGAGCCCCACGACCGCCTCGACCGACTCGTCACCGGATGCCGAGATCGCGACCGCGCCGCCCATCGAGAACCCCACGAGGAGCGTGCGTTCGGCGCCGAGCTCGTGGATCGCCGCCTCCGCGTCCTCGACACACCAGTCGAGCCTCCGCCACGACTTCACGCGGTAGCGAACCTCGCCGAACGTCAGCTCGGGCAGTCTCGGCGACAGGTGCTGCACCAGCCACTCGACGGTCGCGCCCCAGTTGCCCTCGACGACACGACCCTGGCCGCCGTTCACGCACACGACGGCCGCATCCGTCCCCGACCCCGTCGTGCGGAGCTCGGCGCCGGTCGAGAGCCGAGTCATCGCTCGGGTGCGGTAGGCGCCGACAGGGCTCCCGCGAGCCACTGCGGGAGATCGGCGAGGAAGCGCGGGTCGATGCCGTGGCCGAGGTGCGGCGACTCCCGGTGGAGGACGCCGGCTCCGGCGGCCGCGAGCTCGCGCGCGGCCAGGCGGCTCCACTCCGCGGAGATGACGCCGTCGAGGGCTCCGTGGCCGATCGCGACGGGAGGGAGTGGTGGAGTGAGGTCGAGCTCGAAGCCGGGAACGGTGGGGATGAAGCCACTGAGCGCGAGGAGCGCGGCGGGCCGCGGGCGACCGGCCGCCAGGCCCAGCGCGTACGTGATCACGGCCCCCTGCGAGAAGCCCCCGAGGACGGTTCGCTCGGCCAGGATGCCCGTCTCGGCGCCCACGCCGTCGAGCCATGAGGACGCCAGGTCGAACGTGGCCGAGAAGGTGCCGGGATCCGGGTAGCCGATCTCGCGCACCGCGTACCAGTGCGCTCCGCCAGGGGGGAGGTGCAGCGGGCCGCGCGGCGTGACTCCCAGCAGGCGGCGCTCCGGATCGAGCATGTCGAGCAGCGGGTAGAGGTCGCGCTCGTCCGCGCCGCGCCCGTGGAAGAGCACGAGCAGGCCCTCCGGGGCGCCGGCGGCGGGGCGCGTCAGATGGGTGAGGCCGTCCGCGGGCACGTCCGGAAGGACGCTACCTGCGGGGGGGAGCGCTTCTCTCAGCGACGAGCTTCACGAGCTCGTCCTGCTTCCAGCCGTTCATGAAGTCCGCGTGCGCGCCGAGGCGCCCGGACGCGAGCTGGGAGAGCTTCGGCGCCACCGGCGGGTAGAGCATGATCAGCGAGATCGTCGGCAGCGCCACGGGGTGCGTCGCCGGGCACCTCCCTGCCGCGTGGTACCGCAGGTGCTGCTTGTGGTCGGCGCTGTCGAGGGTCCGCCCGTTCCAGCAGTTCGGGAAGGTCACCTGCAGCTGCAGGAGCCGGTCCTCCCCGCAGGCGGGGATGACGTAGTAGCGCGGCTTGCCGCCGACCGCGCCGCAGCTCCAGGCCACGATCCCCTTCGGCTGGCGCGTGCGCGCCTCGGCGTTACCCGCAACCATCACGAGCCCTGCGGGCGGCGCGGTGAGCGGCTCGCGCATGCGGTTCGTGTAGTAGACGATCGCGGCGAGCGGGTTCACGACGTTCCGGCTCTCGTACAGCGTCGGAACCCAGTACGCCGACGAGTCCGCTGGCTCCTCGCACGACGTGCGGCCTCCGATCAGAGACGCGGGCGTGGTGGCCGCGTCGACACTCCGGTTCCCGACGAAGGTGTGACTGTGCGAGCGGCCGGGCTGTCGCGGGAAGAGGATCGGGTCGTCGTTGTTCTGGTGGCTGACGCTGCACCCGATCGCGAAGTAGGGGCCTCCGGGGAAGGATGGCGCGAGCTGGATGGGCGCGGCCGGGGCGGCCGCGACCCGACCGGGGAGGACGACGGCGGCCGCGAGCGCGAGTGCGGCGCCGCTCAGGAGGAAGGCCAGGCCGAGCCCGCGACGGGTCGATCCTGGACCGCTCTCGGGAGAAGGGGTGCCATCCTGCGGCACCTCCGCGGACGACCGGTGTGGGCTCACGACCCCGCCACCTCTCGCGGCGGAGTCGCGCCGAACCGCGGAGAGCGCGATGGCACTGGCCAGCAGCCTGTTCGTGAGCCCATCAGCTCGTCGAACGCCATGCCCCACGATACCGAGCAGGGGGCGAATGTCACCTGGATTCGCGACGCTCAATCTCTGGCGGCGAGCCGCCCGAGAGCCATCCCGAAGAGCGCATGCCGCCACGTCGCCTGCGCGAACGCCCGGGGACTCCGCAGCAGCGGCGGGACGCCTGGCTCGCCGCGGGCCGGGTGGTAGCGGTCGACGAAGTAGCAGAGCGGGTAGAGGGCGACGTGCTCCGCGAGCGCCATCCCGAGCGCGAGCGGCCGCGCGCCCATAGGGAGACGCTGCCGCGCCTCGTGGAACGCGAGCCCGAAGAGCGCGCCGTTCGCGAGGTGCACCACCATCCCCACGGGGCGCCAGGCAGGCCCGCGCGTCACACCCTTTCCGAGCACCGCGATGTCGGAGTAGTCGCAGCGCAGGACTCGCTGGTCGAGGGGCTCCTGCAGCGCCCAGACGGCGGCGGCTCCGGCACCAGCGGCGGCTGCATGCAGTCTCCCGGCCACGAGGACAGTGTGCCCGACGTGCGCGACATTCGCACGCCAGCGCGAGGTCGTGCGCCTCCTCGACGAGCTCTTCACCGCCTTCGACGAGCTGGCGGACGAGTACGGCGTCGAGAAGATCAAGACGATCGGCGACTGCTACATGGTCGCCGCGGGCGTGCCGATTCCCCGTCCCGACCATGCGCACGCGCTCGTGCGCATGGGGCTGGAGATGCGCGAGCGCGCGCGGACGTGCCTCCCCGACGCCGGGCACGGCGACCTCCAGCTGCGCATCGGGGTCGCGTCAGGCCCCGTCGTGGCGGGCGTCATCGGCCGCAGGCGGTTCCTCTACGACCTCTGGGGCGACACCGTGAACATGGCGAGCCGGATGGAGTCCCACGGGACTCCCGGCGTGATCCAGATCTCGCGTTCGACGTGGGAGCTCGTGCGCGACGACTTCGTCACGGAAGCGAGGGGCCCGATCGAGGTGAAGGGCAAGGGCGCGGTCGAGGCCTGGCACCTCGTGAGCGCGCGCGCCTGACTCCCGGCCTGCTCAGTGGCGCACGCCCAGTGTGATCAGGAGCGCCGCGGTGCCTGCGAAGAGCGCACCCACGAGCAGGAGCCCGAGCCCGATCCAGAGCAGGGGGTCGAGCTCTGCACCGATGGCGAGCTCCGCCGCGACCCCGCGGGAGCCGTCCTCGTTCATGACGACCACCCTCCAGTCGCCGTCGGCGGGCTCCCACTCGACCGTCTGTTCGCCGACGCCGCTCGTGGAGGCGGCCCAGAACGTCTCATCGCCGGGCAGCGACGTCGGCGCTCCTCCCGCCCGCTGGACGTAGACCGGACGACGCTCGAAGTCCGTGACGATCGAGTGCTCGACGCCCGACAGGTAGCCCGTGACGTCGGATGCGCGCGCGATGCCGACGAACGCGGGCCGCTCGCTGTCGCTCCGGATCCGGACGGTCCCGAGGAAGAGGTCGAGCGCGCGCTCGGCGCCACCGACGTCGATGTCCGCCCGCTCGGACGCGATCGCGTAGGTCGCCGTCGCGAAGTCCTCGGTCGGCGACATGAGGAAGCCGTCGTCGTCGCGGAGGGTCTGATCGACCGCGACCGCGCCGCACCCTCCGGCGAGGAAGCCGAGCGCGATCACTGCGGCGATGCTGCCGAGGATGACGAGGATGACCCGCCCCGCGCCACCTCGTCTAGCCGGTGCTGTCGCGTCGGGCTCTGCGATCTCTGCCAGCCCTTCGACAGGGGGAGCGTCGACGACGCCCGCCTCGGAGCCGCCCTGGTCGAGGCGGAACGGTGGGTAGGAGTCGGTCATCAGCCCGACGTATGCGATGACCCTCGCCACCCAGCGGTCGAGGCCGAGCACGAAGTCGAAGAGCCCGCGCGGATAGCGGGTCGTGAAGAGTAGCGCGACCCCGACGATCACGACGAGGACGGTGATCAGCCCCGGTGCGGCCCAACTGCGCTCCGACGCGGAGATGCCCCAGCCGAGGAGCGCCATCAGGACGAAGTAGTGCGGGATCGCGAGCAGCCACCACTTGACCAGCACGAGGCCGCGCGAGAGCTGGCCCGGGTACGCGATGTCGAGGGTCGCCGGGTAGTCCGGCTCCTCGCCGAGTGAGAACGGCGGGTAGCGGTCGGTGGCGAGCGCGCCGTAGGAGTAGAAGGAGACGCGCCACGTCCAGCGCAGCACGCCCACGTTGAAGTCGAAGATCCCTCTCGGGTAGCGACCGGTGAACAGGATCGCGAAGAACGCGACGATCGTCAGCACCGAGAACGCCGCCCACAGGAAGAACAGCACGATGTAGTGCGGGATCGCGAGCAGCCACTTCACGAGCCAGAGCCAGCGGGAGAGCTCGGCGTCGAGCTGGCCTTCGATCCTGACGGGACTCGTGGGCGTCGTGCTCATCGCATCCTCCTCGGGCGCTCGTGCTCCACTCTGGCAGAGCCGTGCTCCGGCGGCGTCGCGGGCTGCCCGCACGGGGCACGCGTGAACTACGGACTACGTCTGCGTGTCGAGCTCGTCCAGGCCGAGCCGAGCAGCCTCGACAAAGGAGTCGATCTCGGCTTCGGTCATGGGGGTCGAGAGCACTTCTTCGCCCTCGACAACTCTTCGCGCGTACGAGTCCGCGCCTGCGGATTCCTACGCTGCGGGAAGTGGAGCTAGCCGGGCTCGAACCGGCGACCTCCTGGGTGCGATCCAGGCGCTCTCCCAACTGAGCTATAGCCCCGCGGAGGGCGATTGTAGCGGCCGGCTAGCGGATGCCCCCGGGAGCGCGCGGGCTCGTCGGGAGGGTGGGCGGCGTCTCGGGGACCTCGCAGATCACGGCCGATGTCTCCTCGTCGGCGGGTACGACGCGAGGCCGATCTTGCGCGTGCGGTATGGCTGCGCCGCCGATGAGGATCCCGAGCACGAGGAGCCACAGCGCCGCCGTCACGCGGGCCCAGAACGGGTAGCCGTGCCGGTGCTCGTCCTGGGCGGCGCGCGCTTCGGCCGGCACCGGCGCCGGTCGGGGTCGGCGAGTGGGCGCACGATGAGGCAGATCCGGGAGCGCCGCACGGGCACGCGCCCCGAGGTCGGGATCGACGAGGGCGAGCTCCGGGCTCAGGGGCTCGAGGGCCATGCGTAGGCATTCTGGCCGACGGCCGGGTTCCCTCGCGTCACCCGGAAGGTTGGCAAGGCAGTGGAGAGAGCGCGTCGAGCTGTCCACACCTTCGCTCAACCATGCGAAATCAGCGTGACCTGTCGGTTCGGGACATCTGGTGCGCCGGGGCAGCGCCCAGTACCACCAGCGGCGACAGCAACGAAAGGAGAGTCCGTGCGTACACGCACGATCGCATTCGGAGTCGCCGCGCTCGCCACGCTTGCCAGCGCGTCGGCTCTCGCAGGCGCAGCGCCGCGGCTCGGTGCCGACGACGGCACGATCGTCGCCTGCCAGAAGCCAGGGAAGGGATTCCTGCGCGTTGTCAGCTCGGCGTCCGCCTGCAAGAAGAACGAGCGCGTGGTGACGTGGAGCGCTCACGGAACGCAGGGGCCTGCAGGGCCAGCGGGTCCGGCGGGGCCACCCGGACCTGCAGGCCCGGCTGGAGCGACAGGATCTGCAGGCCCGGCTGGCGCGACGGGGCCGGCAGGAGCGGCCGGGCCTCAGGGTCCTGCGGGGCCGCAGGGGCCGGCCGGAGCCGGCATCGCCTCGATCGGGGCGCTGCAGGGCACGGTCTGCACGCGGTTCGACGGGTCGAGCGGCACGCTCGCGGTCGTGACGACCGCCTCGAACGTCGTCGAGCTTCGGTGCGAGGGCGGCAGCACACCGCCTCCTCCTCCTCCTCCGCCTCCTCCGCCTCCGGGCGACACGACGCTCGTCATCAACGAGATCGACTACGACCAGGTCGGTGCGGACACGGGCGGATTCGTCGAGATCAAGAACACCGGGAGCACCACGGCCACACTTGACGGCATCGCGATCGTCCTCGTCAACGGTGGGGACGGGAGCGAGTACCGACGGCTCGCTCTGACGGGAACGCTCGCCGCGGGCGCGTACGTCGTCTGGGAGACGGACGCGCAGAACGGCGCCCCTGACGGCGTGGCGCTGATCGACACGACGACGGGCGCTCTCCTCGACGCGCTGTCCTACGAGGGCGAGATCCGGTCGGCGACGATCGGCGGCCAGACGTACGACCTCGTCGAAGGCAACGCGTTGGCGGCTTCGGTCGCGGACTCGAACACGATCGACGGGTCTCTTGCCCGGATACCGGACGGGCAGGACACGAACGACGCCGCGTCCGACTGGGCGTTCACGTCCGAGAAGACGCCGGGTGCGGCGAACGTCGCGTCCCCGTAGCGCTCCGCTCTCTCCCGCGCCCGGTCTCGCGGCCGGGCGCGGGAGGGGTCAGGACGTGTCGGCGGCGACCGCAGCCGCGAAGACCGCGGCAGCCTCGCGCAGATGCCGGAGAAGGACGAAGTCGGCGCCGAGGACGTCCGGCCCCCCGAAGTCGCTCGACGACGGCCCGCACATCACCGTCGGGACGCCGAGCGAGCAGGGGTAGCCTGCGTCGAACGTGTACGGCGGGTAGAAGATGTCGAGCGATCGGCCGAGCGCGTGCCTGGCCCCTGTCTGGAGAGCGACCACCACGCCGTCGTCCTCGGACACGAGCGCAGGGAGCATCGACGCTCCCCTCCCGACCGTCACGGGCAGATCCTCGAGGACAGCCGCGATCTCGGCGACGATCGCACTCTCTTCGTCGTCTGGGAGCGTGCGCCGGTCGAGTACGAGGGTGCAGTGGTCGGGGATCGTGTGCGGGGCGACCGGGCCGCAGACGAGCTTGTAGGGGACCAGCGCACGCGTCCCGAGGCGATCGTGGGACGTGAGGTCGAGCGGCAGACCGGCGAGTCGGCGCTGCACCTCTGCGACGACGGGGATGGGGTTCCTGCCGAGGTGGGGGGAGCTCGAGTGCGTGGATTGACCGCGCACCTCGACCACGACGTCCACGCGCCCCCGGTTCCCGAGCGTGATCCGGTTCTCTGTCCCGACGACGAGCACCGCGCCGCGTGGGAGGTGCGCGAAGCCCGCGAAGAGCTCGCGCGAGCTGGCATGCGTCGAGCTTCCTTCCGAGGAGACAACGACGGTCATGCGGCCCTCGAGGTCGAGCCCACGCTCCTGCAGCAGGCGAATCGCAGCGCACAGGGCCGCGAGAGCCCCCTTGCTCTGGCTTGCGCCGAGCCCGATCCACCGCTCTTCGCCCTCGATCTCGTCTCGGCGTGCACGGAGCGGGTCGGCCATCTCCTGGCCGTGGTGCGCAGCCGGGTAGGCGACGAAGAGCAGCTCCGTGCCGCGGTCGGGGCCGAAGCGAGCCACGACGTTGTTGAGCGTGTCGATGCTCACGTCTGCGCCGGTCTCCCGGAGCGCCGGTGCGGCCACGCCGTGTGCGAACTCGACGACGCGAGGGTCGTCCGGCGAGACGCGGTTCTCGCCGACGCGAGCGCACGTGTCAGCGGAGACGAATCGCTCGAAGAGGCCCCACATCAGATCGGCGTCGACAGCTTCCGGCGAGACCGCGACGGGGCGAGACGGAGTCATCGGAAGCCCGGGATGATCGAGTCGCCGAACGCCTGCAGGACATCGTCCGGAAGCGTGTAGGAGGAGACGTGTCGGATGTAGAAGCTCGTCGCGCCCGCGTCGGCCATCGCCTCGAGGCGGGAGCGGCAGAAGTCCGGAGAGCCGACGAGACAGAACGCATCGGCAAAACGAAGCGCAATCTCGTCGTTCACCCACTCCTCCGCGGCGCTCGCCGCTGCGTCCCAGTCCTTCGCATGCGAGAGGTCGGGGTATACGCCGCCGACGACCTCCGGCACCGAGATCTCGACTCCCGCGCCACGCAGCGCTTTCTCACCGCCGGTCTGCGCGAGTGCGACGACGTAGGGACGGACGATGTGCGCTGCCTCTCCGGGGTCGTCCGTCACATGGCAGATCGCTCCCGCGCAGACGTCGAGGTCGGCGAGCGAGCGGCCAGCTCGCTCTGCGCCTTCGGCGACGTGCGCGAGGGCGTTCGCGAGGACCTCCGGGCGTGTGCCGGAGACGAGGATGACGCCGTCGCAGAGCTCGCCGGCGAGCGCGAGCGCGCCCGGGCGCGGACGTATTGCGCGAAGGCGCCGTCGAAGTCGGAGCCGAGCCACACGTTGTCCAGCGAGTCGAACCCGCGCTCGCGCATGCAGGCGCGCACGAGCACCCGCGGGCCGACCGCGGGGCGCGCCACGCCGTCGGCCCGCGCGACCACCTCGCCGCAGCAGTCGGTCCCCTGGACGAACGGGAAGGGCGTGCGGCGGTCCCAGCCCCCGTCCTCCACCTCCGACACCGACGTGTCGGCGAGCACGTTCGTGCCGCCGGACACCGACGACGAGTACCAGCCGAGCCGGGTGTTGATCTCGGTGTTGTT
>JAWOIV010000070.1:0-16660 GCA_046484465.1 Gaiellaceae bacterium | reverse complement strand
CGCGATCGCACCGCTGATGTCGAGGCGGCCGACGACCTTCTCGCCCGCGGCATCTCCGGCCTCGATGTCGCGCTCGCGCTCGACCGTCGCGGCTTCGTCGACGTCGCCGAGGCCGTGCTCTCGATGCAGCGCCAGCGAGTGGCTGCCGACTACCTCCAGACCGCGGCGGTCATCGACGCGGACGGGCTCGTCCACTCCGCGGTGAACGACCCCAACGTCTACTCGGGACCGGGGACCGGGTACCGGCTCGAAGGCGAGCGCTGGGAGCTCCTGCAGGCGCTCCCGCACGTCGTCGCCCCGGCTGATCTGCTCGGCGCGGAGAGCGCGGGCGAGCCGGTCGTCGTCGAGCGGGGCGAGGCTGCGAAGGGCGAGGACGCCGCAGAGGTGGTCGTCGCGGTCGGGCCGGCGTTCGCTGATGCGATCTGGCACACGATCGCCGACCTCGACCACGGAGACGTGCTGCGCGCGATCTGCGACGGGGTTCGCGAGGGCGGCGCAGCACCGCGGCTCGTCCGCGTCCGCCGCGTGGCGGACGTCGCGTTCATCGCCCATGACGGTGCCCGGCTCTCCGGGTCGGGGATCGCGCTGGGCCTCCAGTCGAAGGGCACGGCGGTGATCCAGCGGGCAGACCTCGAGCCCCTCGATAACCTCGAGCTCTTCGGGATGTCGCCGCTCTACACCCTCGAGTCGTACCGCGCGATGGGCCGAAACGCCGCCGGCTACGCGCTCGGACACCGTGTCGGGCCGGTTCCCACGGAGCTCGACAACTACGCCCGTGCGAAGCTCATCGTGCAAACGACGCTCCTGCACGCGCGCGAGACGCGGGCGGTCGTCCCCGGCGCGGCACCGGTTGCTCTGGAACTGGCGGTGCCCGTTTCGGCATCCTGACGGAGTGCAAGTCGAGCTCTTCTACTGGGAGGGATGCCCCTCCTATCCGGAGGCGAAGGCGCTGCTCGAGCAGGTGCTCGCCGAGCGCGGGATCGACACGCCGATCGATGTGCGCGAGGTGCTGAAGCACGAGGAGGCGGTCGCGCTCCGGTTCCCCGGCTCGCCGACGATCCGGATCGACGGCCGCGACGTCGACCCGGCCGGCGCCGAATCGGCGCCCGCCCTGACGTGCCGCATCTACCGTTCTCCCGACGGGCGCGTGTCGCCCGTCCCCAGTCGCCGGCAACTCGAGGAGGCACTCGGAGCATGAGCGTGATCGAGACCGCACCTGCATTCGACCTGCCCGGCGTGGACGGCCGGAACCACACGCTCGACGAGTACGCGGACGCGTCGGTGCTCGTCCTCGTCCAGTCCTGTAACCACTGCCCGTACGTCCTCGCCTGGGAGGGGCGCCTGAACGACCTCACCCGCGAGCACGCGGAGCGGGGCGTGAAGATCGTCGCGATCAGCTCGAACGACGCCGAGGCGTACCCGGCGGACTCGTTCGAGGCGATGGCCGCGCACGCGCGCGAGGCCCGCTACGTCTTCGACTACCTGTACGACGAGAGTCAGGAAGTCGCTCGCGCCCTCGGCTCCGAGCGCACGCCCGAGTGCTTCGTCTTCGGCGCGGACCGGAGGCTCGTGTACCACGGCGCGATCGACGACAACCGCGAGGCGGAGCACGTCACGGCGCACTACCTGCGCGACGCGATCGAGGCCGCCCTCGCGGGCGAGGCGCCGCCGGTGGAGGACACGCCGCCCGTCGGCTGCACCGTCAAGTGGCGTAGCTGAAACGGGCGGCGGTCAGCCGCGCGTCACGCCCCGGGCTTGCCGCCCTGCCCCCACAGCTGCGGCGGCACGCCCTGGATGATCACGTGGATTCGCTCCTTCGCTGCTCCGCTGGACTCGTGCAGCGCATCCGTGAGCGCCTCGATCATCCTGGGCACCGACTCCTCGGTGACGCGCGTGTCGTACAGCTTCACCTCGATCACGGGCATCGACGTCTCCTTCGTTCGACCCGCCGATCCTATGCCGGCGGCGCCGGCGGCATCTGGTCGACCGGCCACGGCTTCCCGCCGAGCCCCCAGTTCTTCGGGTTGTGCCCCTCGACGATCACCCACGTGTGCTCCTTCAGCCCCGGGTGCGTCGCCTCGCACAGGGCGTCCGTCAGCTTCTCGATGAGCGCGGCGCTCGTCTCGTCCGACATCCGGTAGTCGAACAGCTCGACCCTGATCAGCGGCATGGCTTTCTCCTTCCCTCGCAGATCGAGGATCCGCAAGGGGCGGATCCACGATCGCGAAGATCCCTGAAGCGCAGTCGCTTCGCGACTGCGGATGTCTGTGTCGTCCTTCCGCGTCCGCGGTGGCGTCGAGGTTACGGTAGGAGGCGATGAGAATCCAGCACGTCGGTCTCGTCGTCTCGGAACTCGAGCGCTCGCGCCGGTTCTACGCAGGCGCGCTCGGGCTCGAAGAGATCCCGCGCCCTCCGAACTTCAGCTTCGACGGCGCCTGGTTCCGCTTCGGCGGCACGGAGCTCCACCTGCTCGCCGAGGCCCATACGACGGGAGGCGCCGGCCAGCGCGCGGGCATGGGCGCCGACAAGGGGATGACGCACCATCTCGCGTTCGAGGTCGACGACCTCGACGCCGCTCTCGGCAGGCTCGCGGAGCACGGCGTCGAGCTGGCGGGCGGCCCGATGCCGCGCGGGGACGGCTACACGCAGGCGTTCTTCCTCGACCCGGACGGCTACGTGCTCGAGCTCTTCGAGCACACGGGAGAGGATCAGGCCGACGCGCCCGAGCGCTCACCCGTCGTGCGCCCGTGACTCAGTCGTTCGCCCCCGCTGAGCGGCGAAAGCGTGCGATGTGCAGCGGCCTATAGAGGTCGTAGAGGACGAGAACCAGCGTGATCAGGTAGGCGAAGAAGAGCCCGTCGCCGATCGAGAAGCTCGTGCCCCCCCTCGGCAGCGCGCTCGCCAGGAAGACGAATCCGAAGTTGAGCGCGAGTCGGGCGGCGAAGACGACGGCGTATCGGTCGAGGCCGACACCTCCCCGGCGAGCCGACCACAGGCTCACGAGCGTGTTCGCCATGACGATCGCGACGACGCCGACCGTTACCTGGGACGGCGTCGTGTCGACCCTCGGAATGATCTGGGAGAAGATCACGCACAGGAGCGACAGGAGCGTGACCTCCTCGAAGAGCTCGAGCGAGAGGAAGCGGCGGTTGAGCCGATGTGTGAGCCGCTCCCGTGTGAGCTCCGGTGGAGTTGGAATCGGGTCGGCGCGGAACTGCCAGCTCCAGTCGGGCGCCGGCATTCGCGGCCGCACGACGAACCAGAGCACCCCGAGGACAGCGAGCACGCCGAGCACGACGGCGACACCGAACGCCGGGTACTCGCGCACGGTGTCGGTGAAGTCCCGCTGGGCGATGTGGATCCAGTACTCCTGTGGCAGCTTCACAAAGATCCAGAGGCCCGCGGCGACCAGGAGCCAGACGCGTGCCGGGAACTGCGCAGGGTCACGGCGGAGCCGGATCAGCTCGTAGGCGATGAAGTAGTACTCGAACGTGTTCGGGAAGATCAACAGCAGCGCGCGCTCCTGCGTCAGCTCGAAGAGCGCCGTGCCAACGAGCCGGTAGAAGAAGAGAAACTGCCCCACCCGGAGAGCCGGCTCGCTCGTCCAGTTCCGGATCGTGGAGAGGTAGGCGATCGTCAGGTAGTAGATGTCGAGCGCCTTGTCGTAGCTCTGGTACGGGCCCCCTTCACCCGTGTCGACCTCGGTGAACGCCGCGAGGATCGTCTGGTCGGCGGCGTCGAGCACGAGCGCGACGACGATGACGAGCGGGATGCGCGGGATCAGGAGCGGGACGAGGAGCCGTGCGGCGACGATCGCAACGACGATCGCCGAGTCGTCGGCGGATGTTGCGAGTAGGTGGGGGAGGGTGCTCACCGGCGCGTCTCCGACTGGACGCGTGTCGCGTGCGCGACCCGCATCCCGGGTGAATCTACCGAGCGGAGAGGGTCACCCGGTCGCGTGCGCACACCTCATACCTCGGTGCCCGTTGCCGAGCGCTCGCGGCCCGCTGGGAGGTATGGATCACGAGTCGTGCGGCCCGGTCGAGCGGGTATGGTCGGTGGCGAACGCCGATCGGCGCGGCTCTTGCAGGCCACGGTCACGACGGCGGAACCGACAGAAAGGGCTCCATGAGCAGCAAGCGGCAGCAGACGATGGCGAAGATGACGCGCGAGCGGACGGTCAGGGAGCGGCGCGCGAAGAAGCTGGAGAAGAAAGCTGCGGCAAAGGCCGAGCGCAAGGCGAGGGCGGCCGGCGAGTGGCCGGAGGATTCCGAGACGACGCAGGAGGAGTCCGAGTCGCTTCCGGAGGGCGCCGAGTCGGTGCTGGCGGTGACCGACGAAGCTCCGGCTTCGGCCGAAGAGGGCCCGCAGGCCCCCACGCCGCTCTAGGTCAGGCCTTCTCCTCGATCCGGGTGAGGCCGATCGAGACGATCGTGCGGTACTGGTCGAACGCGTGGTGCCCCGCCTGCAGCAGGTACTGGTCGCCGGAGTCGAGCACGCGCCGATAGACGTACAGCGGGACCTTCACGGCGCGCTCGCAGTCACCCTTGGTGCACTCGCAGCCGAACTCGACGAGCCCCTGTGCATCGGTCTTCGTCCCGGCCGCCGTCGCGATCTGCCTGTTCGCGTTGCGCCGAGCGACCCTGTGCGCGGCTCCGTCGAGCTCGCTGACCAGCTCCTGGCTTCCGTATCGGGCCATCGAACCACCTCCTGTCACGAACGGATAAGGAGGGCGCGCCCGGCACCGTCGGTATTCGTTCTCGTGTCGCCCCAGTGTACGTGCGAGGGGCCGGCTGCCGGCGCGCGGCGGATTCCTGCTACCGTCCCGGGCACGGACGGCGCCGTCGTCCCGTGAGGTTTGACTTCTTCGGTTCCTCCAGTGGGTCGAGGTAGACGGATCTCGACCACACCGAACAGGAGTTGAATCGAGAATGCAGCAGTCCTTTTCCCAGCTCGGCGTACCCGCGCGCATCGTGGGCAAGCTCGCCGAGCGCGACATCCACTCGCCCTTCCCGATCCAGGTGCACGTCGTCCCCGACGCGCTCGCAGGACGTGACGTCCTCGCGAAGGCCCCGACGGGCTCGGGCAAGACGCTCGCCTTTGCGATCCCGATCGTCGAGCGGATCGACCTGGGCGTGCGTCGGCCCGGGGCGCTCGTCCTCGTGCCGACACGCGAGCTCGCGACGCAGGTTGCGGCCGAGATCACGGCCGTTGCGCCGCGGGAGCTGCGCGTCGCCACTGTCTACGGCGGCGTCGCGCTCCCAGCGCAGGCGAAGCGCGCACGAGACGCGCACGTCCTCGTCGCCACACCCGGTCGTCTCAACGATCTCATCGAGCGAAAGGCCGTCGCGCTCGAGGGCATCCGCATCCTCGTCCTGGACGAGGCCGACCGGATGCTCGACATGGGCTTCAAGCCGCAGGTGGACCGCATCCTGCGCCGCGTGCCGGGTGATCGCCAGACGATGTTCTTCTCCGCCACGCTCGACGCGAGCGTGAACGAGCTCGCCGGTGCGTACACGCGCGACCCGCTGCGCTGCGAGGCGCAGCCGGATCCGGCTCGAGCCGACGAGCCCGTCGAGCACCGCTTCGTCCCGGTGAGCGCGGACACGAAGGTCGAGACGCTCGTGGGGCTCCTGCGCGCGGACGGTCAGCGAACGCTGGTCTTCGTCCGCACGCGCCGTGGCGCCGACCGGCTCGTCCGCAAGCTCTCCCAGCACGGCGTCCATGCCGTCGCGATGCATGGCGACCTGAGCCAGGGTCAGCGCGAGCGAGCGCTCCGAAGGTTCGAGTCGGGAGACGCCTCGACGCTCGTCGCGACCGACGTCGCGGCGCGCGGCATCGATCTCGTCGACATCACCCACGTGGTCAACTTCGACCCTCCCGAGGAGCATCAGGGCTACGTGCACCGGGTCGGGAGAACCGGGCGCGCCGGACGCAGCGGCGTCGGCGTCACGCTCGTGCTTCCCGAGCAGCGGGAGAGCGTCAGCCGTGTCGCCCGCATGGCCGGTCACACCGAGCAGTTCGCCAGCACGGGCATGACGGTCGCACCGGCGCGGATCGTCTACTCCTCGCGGCGCGGACGCTCGAAGTGGGGCGCCCCGGCGACTCGCCGGAAGATCTGAGCGAAGGCGCTAGCCGAGCGGCGTGAGCTGCTCGGTGATCCAGGCGTCGGCCTCCTCCTGGTCGACGCCGCGCACCACGCTGATCTCGCCTGCGAGGAGGTCGCGCGCCTTGACGACCAGCGCACGCTCGCTGGCCGAGAGCTTCGACCCGCCCGAGGTTGCGGACATCTGCTCACGCCGCATCCCGTCGCGCACGATCTCCGCGAGCTCGAGCGGATCGCCGCCTCGCAGCTTTGCCTGAGCGTCCTTGAGACGCTTCGCCCAGACGTCGTCGCTCGCGTCGCCGATCTCACGCAGGGTCTCCTGCACCCGGCGGATCCCCTTCTCGTCGACGAGCGGCCTGACCTGCTCGCTGGCGCGCTCGACCGTCAGCGTCACCGAGAGCCCGTCCGAGAGCGCGAGCACGACGACCTCCTGCTCCGTTCCGAGCACGACCTGCTTCTCGCGGGCCGCGACGCGCCCGACGCCGTGCGGGGGATAGGCGACCACGTCTCCGACCTTCAACTTCACGGCCGCAGCGTATCGCTCGGACCGCTGCCGGTGCGCCGTAGCGAACTGGGGAGCGACGTCGGGCTGCACCGCCGAGTCCGCCCCGGCTGCGCGCCGGCCGTGGGGCTCAGCGGTCGACGTGGAGGGAGTCGCTCTGCTCGCCCAGTACGAGATCACGCTCCGGATCCGGGATGTGATCCCGCGGGACCGGAGACATCGCCTCCACGAACGTCACGCCGCTCTCGGACACGAGCTCGTGCTCGATCCCGCGGTTGACGACGACGACGTCACCGGCGCCGAGCTCGGCGGTCTCGTCACCGACCGTCATGGTCATCGAGCCCTCGACGATCCACATCGCCTGCTCGGCCTCCGGGTGCGCGTGGCGAGCGACCGTCGTGCCGGGCGCGTAGCTCACGTGCCCGAGGAAGACCTGCTCGCCTGCGATGGCGCGGAGCCCGACGCCCGGGAAGAGAGCGTGGGGCTGGACGCCGTTCCAGGTGCGAAATGCGCTCATATGGGACGAGGAAGGCAGGTGCGGCGCTGAAGCGCCGCACCACTCCCTCCTCTGCGTCCGACGCTCATTCGTCTACGCGTGGACCTCGAAGCGGATCCCGCCGTCCGACACCGTGTTCACGGAGAGCTCCTCGTCGAACACGATCTTCTTCCCGTCCCGCCGCGGCTCGCGCTTCTCCTCGAGCGCACGCAGCACGCGCTCTGGCGTGATCGGGAGCTCGGTGATCCAGACCCCGATCGCGTCGTGAACCGCCGCCGCGATTGCGGGCGGCTGCGGGTTGTTCGCCATCTCGCCGATCCCCTTCGCGCCGTACGGGCCGTCCTGGGAGGGGTTCTCGATCATGATCGTGTCGATCTGCGGCATGTCCTCCATGCCGGGCGCCAGGTAGCTCCCGAATGCGCCGCCGCGGTGGTCGACGGACGGGTAGTACGGGTAGCAGTTCTCGAGCACGCCGAGTCCGAGGCCCATCATGGCCCCGCCCTCGATCTGGCCCTCGACCTGCGTCGGGTTGAGCGCGCGGCCGACGTCGTAGCACTGCTGGAGCCGGAGCACGCGCACCTCGCCCGTCTCGTCGTCGACCTCGACCTCGGCCGAGCAGGCCGCGTACGAGATCGCCGAGTGGGGCGGCGAGTCGACCGTGCCGGTCTCCGGGTCGACGATCGCGGCGTACGGCTTGAGCTGGGCTCCGGTGCCCGTGATGAGCTCGCCGTGGCCCCACGTCGCGGCCGCGGCGACGTCGCCGACACCCAGCTTCGTCTGCGGCGCCCCCTTCGCGATGACCTCACCGTCCACGATCTCGAGGTCGGCGGGATCGATCTCGAGCTCCTTGCCCGCGATCTCGAGAATCTTCGCGCGCACCTGGAGCGCGGCCTTCTCCGCTGCCTTGCCCGCGACGAAGGTCGCGCGCGAGGCGAACGTGCCCGTGCAGACGGGCGACGAGTCGGTGTTCGAGTTGTCGTAGGTGATCCAGTCGTACGGGACGCCGATGGTCTCGGCCACGATCTGCGACTGAATCGTCTTCGAGCCGTTGCCGATGTCGGCGGTGCCGGCGAAGACGTCGATGCGCCCGTCCGGCTTCACCTTGATCCAGCACTGCGACGGGTCGCCGTTCTGGTTCATCCCCGTCGGGTACTCGATCGCCGCCATTCCCTTGCCTCTGTGCTTGGCCATGGGCTAATGCTCCTCCGGGTTCCCGAGCTGGGCGACGAGGTGCTCGGGGAGCCATTCGCCCGAGCGCGCCTCGCTCGTCATGGTGCGGTAGTCGGCCGGCAGTTCGTGGCCGGTCGCCTCCGCGATCGCCTGGATCGTGGGGACGGTCGAGGGGTCGGTGAGGACGATCCCGTTCGCCGACGTGTCGCCGATGCGGTTCGCGTTCTTCAGCCGGATCTCGTAGGGATCGAGCCCGAGCACGTCCGCGATGCGGCTCATGTGCGTCTCCGCTGCGAACGAGACCGAGGTCACGCCGAATCCCCGCATGGCCGTCGTCGGCACGCGGTTCGTGAAGACGACGTACCCGTCGAACTCGAGGTTCGGAATCGAGTACGCGCCCGTGTGGTGGAAGCTGTGCTTCGTCAGGCCGTACGGCGAGAACCGCGCGTACGCACCGGAGTCGTGGAGCGTCAGCATCTTGCGGCCGAGGATCCAGCCGTCCTTGGTGACCGCGTCCGCGATCTCCATGTGCCACGGAGCGCGGGTGGACGAGCAGAGGAACTCCTCCTCGCGCGTCCAGCGCCACTTCACGGGCCGACCCGACTTCATCGCGAGGAGCGAGGCCATCGTCTCCGTCGCCGTGTCGACCTTCCCGCCGAAGCCGCCGCCGGTGGTGCCGCCGACGATCTTCACCTTGTTGAGCGGGACTTGCAGGTGCGCGGCAACCACGCCGAGCGAGAAGTACAGCGCCTGGGTGCAGGAGTAGATCGTGAGCCGTCCGTCGGGCTCGGGGACGACCTGGCACACCTGCGTCTCGATCGGCGCGTGCTCGATCGCGGCCGGGCGATAGACGCCCTGCACGATCGTGTCCGCATCCGCGAACGCCTTCTCGATGTCGCCCTTGCGGATCTGGCGGCGATCCATCTCGTTCTCGAAGTGCGGGTACCAGTTCCCCCACTGATGGATCCTGGGGGACTCGGCGTCGAACGCCTGGCGGACGTCGAGCAGCGCGGGGCGCTCCTCGTACGCGATCTCGATCCGATCAACCGCCTCCGCGGCGATCTCCTCGCTCTCGGCCGCGACGACCGCGATCGGCTGCCCCAGGTAGCGCACTTCACCCTTCGCGAGCAGCGGCTCGTCGGCGGGGATCCCGAGGGCGGAGAGGTGTCCGTACTCGAGGAGCGGCACGTCCTCCCAGGTGATGATCGCGTGGACGCCTGGCATCGACGCCGCGGCGCTGGTGTCCAGCTTCGTGATCCCGGCGTGGTGGTGCGGGGAGCGCAGCGCTTTCGCCCAGAGCGTGCCGGGAATGCGGACGTCGTCCACGTACGTCGTGCGACCGGTGACGTGCGCGACGCCGTCGTAGCGCGGGATTCGTGCGCCGACGACTTTCACTCCGCACCTCCTGTCGTCATCGTCGTGTACTTGCCGACGGCCGTCTCCGTGAGGTCGAACGAGTCGCCTCGGGCTGTCGCCGAGACCGCCTCGATGATCTTCGTGTAGCCGGTGCACCGGCAGACGTGGCCGCCGAGCGCCTCCTGGATCGCCTGTGTGTCATCCGTGCCGCCGCCGGTGATGTACGCCTGGGCGGCGAGCATCATCCCGGACGTGCAGAACCCGCACTGGGCGGCGTAGTGGTGGACGAACGCCTGCTGGATCGGCATCAGGTCGTCGGGAGCCCCGAGGCCCTCGACGGTCGTGATCTCCGCGCCGTCGGCGTAGGCGGCAGGCATGAGGCAGGAGCGGCGAGGCTCCCCGTCGACGAGGACGGTGCATGCACCGCAGCCCCCCTGGTGGCAGCCCGCCTTCGGCCCGGTGATCCCGAGCTCCTCGCGGAGGACGTCGAGCAGCGGCGTGAGGGGATCACTCTCGACCTCGTGCGTGACGCCGTTGACCTGGAGGTTCATGTGGCCCCCTTCAGCTCGGTGAGGACGTTGCGGACGAGCACCGGAAGCACCTTCTTCCGATACCAGGCCGAGGCGAGCGCGTCGTCCTGCGGATCGACGTCTCCGAGCGCAGCCTGGCCGGCTGCCTCGGGATCGTCGGCCACGGCCTCCGCGGACGGGAGTCGTACGCCCCACCACCCGGTGCCGGTCGCGGCGAGGCGGACCGTGCCGTCCGTTCCCCGCGCGCCGGACACGGCCATTGTCGTGTAGTCGTGCGTATGCGGGCGGTCGAGCGCCGCGAATGCGCCGGCGGCGGGCTCGTCGAAGCTCACCGAGAGCGCGAGGCGGCTTCGGCGCTTCTCGAGGAACGCCGCGAGCGGCTCCTCGGTGATCCCGCCTGCGCCGGCCGAGCGTACCGTCGCCCCGAGGGCGAGGAGAGCGCCCTGGAGATCGCCGCGCGGCGCCTCGTAGCCTTCACCGGCACAGAGGTTCCCTCCGACCGTCGCCATGCCGCGGATCTCACCGTCGCCGATGTTTGCGGCGCACGGCCCGATCGGCGCGGGCATGTCCACCAGCGCCGCGACCGGTGTCGCGGCGCCGATCGTCACGCGCGAGCCGTCGCGCGCGACGCCAGCGAGCCCCGCGTCCCTGAGGAGCACGGCCCGCGTGGGGCGCAGCCTGCGGTATGTCAGGTCCGGGACGACGATCGTCCCTCCACCGACCACGAGGACGTCCTCGCCGTCGCCGAACGCCTCGACGGCTGCGGCCTCGGAGGTCGGGCGGAGCACCTCGGTCGTCTCGGTCGAAGTCAGACTCGCTGTAGCCATAGCCCACCCTTCTTCGTCGGTGCTGCAGAACTGACGCGAGTCTAATCCCGTTGCGCACCGGCTGGCGGATGATCGATTCTCGATCACGTCGTCTCGCCCCGGAAGGACGCAGGTACCCTCCCGCCAATGCTGTTTCGCACGATCGACGAGCTCGAATCGGCGCTGCGTGAAGCCGACTACCTGCCGGATCGAGGGCTCTCCACCGCGCTCTTCCTCTCGCTCGCGCTCGAGAAGCCGGTGCTGCTCGAGGGCGAGGCGGGCGTCGGCAAGACGGAGGCCGCGAAGGCGCTCGCGACGGCGCTCGACGCACGGCTCATCAGGCTCCAGTGCTACGAAGGCCTCGACGTTTCGCACGCCGTCTACGAGTGGAACTACCCGCGCCAGCTCCTCCACATTCGCGCTGCACAGGAGGGAACCGTCTCCGAGGAGGAGCTCTTCGGGCCCGAGTTCCTCATCCGGCGACCGCTGCTCGAGGCGATCGACTCGGACGAGCAGGTCGTGCTGCTCATCGACGAGATCGACCGCGCCGACGAGGAGTTCGAGGCCTTCTTGCTGGAGGTGCTCTCCGACTTCCAGATCACGATCCCCGAGCTCGGCACGATTCGTGCGCGCCGCCGCCCGGCGGTGGTCCTGACCTCGAACCGCACGCGCGAGCTCCACGACGCGCTCAAGCGGCGTGCGCTCTTCCACTGGATCGGCCACCCGTCGATCGAGCGGGAGATCGAGATCGTGAAATTGCGCGTGCCGGGGATCCCGGGGCGCCTCGCCTCAGAGGCGGCGGCGTTCGTGCGGGGGCTCCGTGGGATGGACCTGGCGAAACCGCCGGGTGTCGCCGAGACGATCGACTGGGCGCAGGCGCTCGCGGCGCTGGGGCGCGAGGAGATCGACGCCGAGGTCGTCGAGCAGACCCTTGGCTCCGTGCTCAAGTACCGCGAGGACATCGAGTCCGTACGCGACGAGACGCTGGTCGGCCTCATCGCGGAGGCGCGCGCGACCGCCTCGAAGCCCTGACGCCGATGGAGGGCACGGCGATCGTCCGGCACGTCGTGACGTTCGGTCGCGTCCTGCGCGAGGTCGGGATCGAGGTCGGTCCCGGCCGCTCCGTCGACGCGATGCGCGGGCTGGCGGCCGTCGACCTGACCCGGCAGGAGGACGTCTACTTCACGCTCCGTCAGACGCTCGTCTCCCGGCACGACGAGCTCCAGCTGTTCGACCGCGCGTTCGTCGCCTGGTTCCTCCGCGGGCCGGTCGCACCGCTCGCGCGGCAGAAGCACGAGCGGCGGCTTGCGAGCAAGGTCGTGCGCGACACTCTCGAGGCGACGCGCGACGGCGACGACGTCGAGGTCGCGGGCGACCCACTCGAGCTCGGCGCGTCCGAGCACGAGATCGTCCGCGAGAAGGACTTCGCCGAGATGACGCCGGAAGAGTTCGAGCGCGTCCGCCAGCTCATGGTCGCGATCGCGAAGACGAGGCCCCGGCGAACCTCGAGGCGGCGTGCTCCCGACCCGCGCGGCGACGTCCTCGACATGCGCCGCATGCTCCGTCGGTGTCTCCGCGCTGGCGGCGATCCCGTCGACCAGCCGTGGAAGTCGCGCAAGGAGGTCCCGCGCAAGCTCGTCGTGCTCTGCGACGTCTCGGGCTCGATGGATGCGTACTCGCGCGCGCTCCTGCTCTTCCTGCACGCGCTCGTCGGCACCGGGCACGGCGTCGAGGCATTCGCCTTCGGCACGCGCCTGACGCGCCTCACCGGCGACCTGGCGACGCGCGACCCCGAGGCGGCGATCGCACGCGCGACGGAGACGGCTGTCGACTGGGGCGCAGGGACGCGCATCGGCTCGGCGCTGCAGGAGTTCAACACCGTCTACGGGCGGCGGGCGCTCTCGCGTGGCGCGGTTGTGGTGGTCGTCTCCGACGGGTGGGAGCGGGACGAACCCGGCCTGATCGGGCGCGAGATGGCAAAGCTCGCGCGGGCGGCCTACGCCGTCGTGTGGGTGAACCCGCTGAAGGGGAACCCCGAGTACCAGCCGCTCGCCGGAGGGATGCGCGCGGCGTTGCCCTTCGTCGACCGGTTCCTCTCCGGCCATAATCTCAGGAGTCTCGAAGAGTTGGCGGCCGTGCTCGCCGGCATCGAAAGGAGGCACGCAGCGTGAAGGAGATCCTGCCCGAGATCGATCGCTGGAAAGAGGAGGGCGAGCAGGTCGTCGTGGCCACGGTCGTCGCGACGCGCCGCTCCGCTCCGCGCCCCATCGGCGCGAGCCTCGCCATCTCCCAGTCGGGGAAGATGTGCGGCTCCGTGTCGGGGGGCTGTGTCGAGAGCGACGTGTTCGAGAACGCCCAGGACGTCCTCGCGACCGGGGAGCCGAAGCTCCTCTCGTACGGGATCTCCGACGACGAGGCCTGGAGCGTCGGGCTTCCCTGCGGCGGCGAGATCGACGTCTTCCTCGAGCGGGTGGAGTAGTGGGCCTGATCCATCGACTCGCCGAGCTCCGCGCCTCCGAGGAGCGCGGGATCCTCTTCACGGGGATCGAGGGCGAGGGTGTGGGGACGAAGGTACTCGTCCTCGAGTCGGGCGAGCGAGTCGGCGAGGGCCTCGACGAGGCCGTCGCGCAGTTCGACGAGCTCATCCGGCGCGGCCGCAACCGCCTGCTCGAGCTCTCCGACGGCTCGAAGGTGTTCGCAGAGTGGTACGGGCCGCCGCCGCGCCTCCTCGTCTACGGCGCGGTCGACACCGCCGAGGCGCTCTGCCGCGGCGCCAAGCTCCTCGGCTGGCACACGATCGTGGGCGACGCACGGGCGAAGTTCGCGACCCGCGAGCGAATTCCGTCTGCCGACGAGCTCGTCGTCGAGTGGCCGCAGGAGGCGCTTGCGCAGGTGCAGCCCGATCACCAGACGGCGATCGTCGTCCTGACGCACGACGACAAGTTCGACGAGCCGGCGTTGATCGGGGCCCTCGAGACGGAGGCGTTCTACGTCGGCGCGCTCGGGTCACGGCGAAACCAGGAGCGGCGGCGGGCGCGGCTGCTCGAAGCCGGCGTCGAGGAGGAGTCGCTCGACCGGATCATGGGGCCGTGCGGGCTCGATATCGGCGCGGACACCCAGGAGGAGACCGCGCTGGCGATCCTCGCGGAGATCCTCGCCGTCCGTGCACGCCGCGAAGGCGGCTTCCTCAAGCACGCGAAGAAGCGCATCCACGTCGAGGTTGAGTAGCCATCCGCGTCGCCTGGCTGTCGGTCGCGCCGGTCAAGTCGATGCGGCTCGTCTCGGTCGAGCGGATCGAGCTCGAGGAGACGGGTGTCCGCGGCGACCGCCGCTTCTTCCTGGTCGACGACGAGGGCCGCCTCGTCAACGCGAAGCGTCTGCCGCCGCTCCTCACCGTTCGCCCCGCGGTGGAGGACGGGCGCCTCATCCTCCGCTTCCCCGATAAGACGGTCGTCGAGGGCGAGGTGCACGAGCTCGGTGAGCACATCGAGACGAGCTTCTATGGGCGCCCGGCGGCGGGCAGGATCGTCGAAGGGCCGTGGAGCGAGGCGCTGTCCGGGCTCACGGGGAAGCGGGTGCGCGTCGCGCGCACCGAGCGCGAGGGCGACGGCTACGACCGCGGGCGTGAGGCGGGCGCGTCGCTCGTCTCGACTGCGTCGCTGGCCGCGCTGCAGGCCGCCGCCAACGCCGAGCGGCCGGTGGACGGACGCAGGTTCCGTATGACGATCGGCATCGACGCCGACGAGCCCCACGTCGAGGACGGGTGGATCGGCTCCCGGGTCCGCGTCGGAGGCGCGGTCGTCCACGTGCGTGACAACGTCGGACGCTGCTCGGTGACGACGCGCGATCCGGACACCGGTGTCAGGGACCTCGACACCCTCGGCGCGATCGAGGCGTACCGCGCGGGCGTGCCGACGGGGGAGCCGCTCCCGTTCGGTGTCTGGTGCGAGGTCGTCGAGCCCGGCCCGGTCGCGGTCGGTGACCCTGTCGAGCCGGGCTAGTGGCGACGGCTGTCGTCACGGGTGCGGCGCGCGGGATCGGCGAGGCGACCGCGCGCCGGCTCCACGCCGACGGATACGACGTCGTGCTCGCCGATCTCGACATCGAGGGCGCCGTCCGCGTGGCCGGTTATCTCGGCGACCGCGCGCTGGCGCTCGAGCACGACGTGCGCGAGCTCGCCTCCTGGGAGGCGCTCATGGCGCAGCTCGACGACGTGCACGTTCTCGTCAACAACGCAGCGCGCACGGAGTTCCGCTCCTTCTTCGAGATCGATCTCGACGAGTGGGACGATGTGCTCGCTACGAACCTCCGCGGTACCTACCTCGGCTGCCGCGTCGTCGGCGCCCACATGCGGGAGCGTGGCGCGGGCCGGATCGTGAACCTCGCGAGCGACGCCGCATTCACCGCGAGCGGCGGTTCGGGCGTCCACTACGCAGCCTCGAAGGCCGGTGTCGTCGCGGTGACGCGCCGTGCGGCCACCGAGCTCGCACCGCACGGCGTGACCGTGAACGCGATCGCTCCGGCGGCGATCGACGGGCCGCTCGCGCGTGCGGTGCTCCGCGATCGCCTCGAAGCAGAGCTCGCCGAGATACCGGTCCGCCGACTCGGCCGCCCGGAGGAGGTCGCCGCGCTCGTCTCCTTCCTCCTCTCCGACGACGCCGGCTACGTCACGGGCGCGACGCTCGACGTCAACGGCGGCGTGCTCATGCGCTGACGAGCCGGGGCCGAATCGTCGATCACCGATCGGTCCGGCTGCCGGCGCGACGCAGGAGTATTAGAGTCGAGTCGCCATCTCCCTGACCGAAAGGGGGTCACTGTGACGAGCACCGATACGGGTCTCGGAATCGAGGCCAAGTCCGCTGCGATCTACGAGCTCGTCGAGGAGGGGTCGTCGGTCGAGCGGCTGGCGACGGGCTTCACGTTCACGGAGGGGCCGATCTGGCACCCGAAGGAGCACTACCTCCTCTTCAGCGACATGCCGGGCGACGTCCGGCGCAAGTACACGCCCGACGGCACGGTGGTCGAGGTTCGGAACTTCTCGAACAAGTGCAACGGGATGACCTACGACGCCGACCTCAACCTGCTCGTGTGCGAGCACGTCACGAGCTGTCTCATCCGCGAGACGCCGGGCGGCGAGCGCGAGATCATCGCGTCGGAGTTCGAGGGCGAGGAGCTGAACAGCCCGAACGACGTCGTCGTCCACTCGAGCGGGACGATCTTCTTCTCCGACCCCTGGTACGGGCGTATGCCCGGCTTCGGTCATCCGCGTCAGCGGCGGCTGGGCTTCCAGGGCGTCTACAGGATCCCACCGGGGGGCGGTGACCTCGAGCTCGCCTGCGACAAGGACGAGTTCGACATGCCGAACGGCATCTGCTTCTCCCCGGACGAGTCGCTGATCTACATCAACGACACGCCGCGGGCGCACATCAAGGTCTGGGACCTCGACGCGAGCGGCAACCTCTCGAACGGGCGCATGTTCTTCGACGGCGTCGGCTCCGGCGTCATCGAGGAGGGCATCCCGGACGGGATGAAGTGCGACGAGCGCGGGAACATCTGGGTGCTCGCCCTCGGCGGAGATCACCCAGATCCCGCCCGGGCCGGTCACCCAGATGTTCCCGCGCTCGACGCACTTCATCCCGTCCGGGATGCCCTCCTCGATGACGCCGGAGCCGACGCCGTCTAAGAACATGCGCC
>JAWOIV010000172.1:0-8432 GCA_046484465.1 Gaiellaceae bacterium | reverse complement strand
TTCCACGACGAGCTGCGCGTGCAGCTCATGGAGGAGCACATCACCACCATCGAGAAGTCGATGAACGAGATCATCGCCCTCGGCAAGGCCGAGCCGGTGACCGTGGCGGTCGGCACCTTCGACGGCGTCCATCGAGGACACCACGCCGTGCTGGAGGCGGCCATCGCGACCGGCCTGGCCCCGACGGCCGTGACGTTCGACCCGCATCCGCGGATCGCCCTCGGCAACAGGGTCGAGCTCCTGACGACGCTCGAGCGCCGGCTCGAGCTCTTCGAGGAGGCGGGCGTCGAGACGACGCTCGTCGCCGCGTTCACGCCGGAGCTGCAGAAGATGCCGCCCGAGCAGTTCGTCGAGCACGTCCTCCGCTCGATCGGGGCGGAGGTCGTGGTCGCAGGCTCCGACTTCCGCTTCGGCGTGAAGCGCTCGGGTGATCTCGAGCTCCTCGAGCGCCTCGGGCTCGAGATCGTGGTCCCGAGCGAGGTCGAGGGCGTCTCCTCGACGGCGATCCGCGCCGCGCTCCGCGACGGCGACGTGGTGTCCGCCGCGCGCATGCTCGGCAGGCCGTTCGAGCTCGACGGCACCGTGGTCGCCGGCGACCAGCGCGGCGGGACGCTCGGCTACCCGACCGCGAACCTCCTGCTGGAGCCCGATCTGGCGTGCCCGCGCTACGGGATCTATGCGGGCGCCGCGCGCGGCCACCGGGCAGCCGTGTCGATCGGGACGAACCCGCACTACGGAGGCGTGGAGCGGCGGATCGAGCCGTACCTGCTCGACTTCGAGGGCGATCTCTACGGCGAGCGGCTCGTCGTCGAGATCTGGGAGCGCCTCCGGGACGAGGCGGCGTTCGAGTCGGAGGAGGCGCTCGTCGCGCAGATCGCGCGCGACGTCGAGGCGACACGGCGGGCGCGGCGACCGGGAGATGATCGCTAGCCTGCTCGGGTGACGGACGAGCGCCTCGAGTCGCTGATCCACGCACGCGGTCTCGTGAAGCGCTTCGGCGACTTCGTCGCCGTCGACGGGATCGACGTCGACATTCCGCGCGGCGAGGCGTTCGGCTTCCTCGGCCCGAACGGCGCCGGGAAGACCTCCACGATGAGGATGATCGGCTGCGTGTCGCCCGTCACCGAAGGAACGCTCCGTGTCTTCGGGCTCGACCCGGCGCGAGACGGCGCGACGATCCGTGCCCGGCTCGGGGTCGTCCCGCAGCTGGACACGCTCGACATGGAGCTGACGGTGCGCGAGAACGTGGTCATCTACGGCCGCTACTTCGGGTTGCCGCGGCGCGAGCTCGGCGCCAGGGCTGACGAGCTGCTCGACTTCGTCCAGCTCTCCGAGCGTGCGAACGACAAGGTCGAGCCGCTGTCGGGCGGGATGAAGCGACGGCTGACGATCGCCCGTTCGCTCATCAACGATCCGCAGGTGCTGCTCCTCGACGAGCCCACGACGGGACTCGATCCGCAGGCGCGCCACGTCGTCTGGGACAGGCTCTACCGCCTGAAGCAGTCGGGCGTGACGCTCGTCCTCACGACGCACTACATGGACGAGGCGGAGCAGCTCTGCGACCGGCTCGTCGTCATGGACAAGGGGAAGATCGCCGCCGAGGGGGCGCCGCTCGATCTGATCGACCGCTACTCGACGCGCGAGGTCGTGGAGCTCCGCTTCTCGAACGGGAGACCCGACGACCTCACCTACTGGACGGAGGGGCTCGTCGAGCGCGTGGAGTCGCTGCCCGACCGCATCCTCCTCTACACGGACGAGGGCGACGCTGCGGCACACGGGATCCACGAGCGAGGGCTCGTCCCCGACAGCGTGCTCGTCCGTCGGAGCACGCTCGAGGACGTCTTCCTCCACCTCACAGGCCGCACGCTCGTCGACTGACCGGGTATGAGCACGCTCGACTTCGCACTCCGCCCGTTCGAGTTCTTCCTCGTGCAGTACCGCCGCGTCTGGCGCGGGACGATCGTCTCCAGCGTCGCGACTCCGATCTTCTTCCTGCTGGCGCTCGGTGTCGGGCTCGGCGTGTTCGTCGACCGAGCCGCCGATCTCCCCGGAGACGTCTCCTACCTCGCGTTCGTCGCACCCGGCCTGCTGGCAGGTGCCGCGATGCAGGTGGCGGCCTTCGAGTCGAGCTGGCCGACCCTCTCCGCGATCAAGTGGACACGGCAGTACCACGCCATGCTCGCGACCCCGCTCCGGGTCGGTGACATCGTCGCGGGGCACCAGGGGTTCATCGCGATGAGGCTCCTCATGACGAGCTTCGTGTATCTCGTCGTCATCACCGCCTTCGGGGCCGTCGAGTCCCCACTCGCGGTCCTGACGATTCCCGTGGGCGTCCTGGTCGGGCTGGCGTTCTCGGCGCCGCTCGCGGCCTGGGCGGCGCGCACCGAGTCCGACGCCTCCTTCGTCGCGATCTTCCGCTTCGTGATCCTGCCGATGTTCCTCTTCTCCGGGATCTTCTTCCCGATCGGCCAGCTTCCGCGGGCGTTCGAGCTGGCCGCCCATCTGACGCCGCTCTGGCACGGCGTGACCCTCTGTCGCCAGCTGACGCTCGGCGACGTCGCCCACTGGAGCGCGGCGTACCACCTTGCGTTCCTGCTCGTCTGGGTCGCGGGTGGGTTTGCCCTGGCGTACTGGAGCTTCCGGCGGAGGCTCGTCGTATGACCGAGCTGACCGCACGCCTCGGCGGGTTGGCGCCGGTGCAGCCGCGGATCCCCGGGCTCCTGCTCGTCGAGCGCAACGCGATGGTCTACCGGCGCACGTGGATAATCCTCTTCTCCGGCTTCTTCGAGCCCGTCCTCTACCTGCTCGCGTTCGGCGTCGGCCTCGGCACCTACGTCGGGACAGTCACGTTGGACGGAGAGGTGCTCGACTACGCGGTCTTCATCGCGCCGGGGCTGCTCGCGGTCTCCGCCATGAACGGCGCCTTCTACGACGCCACGAACGTCTTCTGGAAGCTGCGCTACGGGAAGGTGTACGAGTCGATCCTGTCGACACCGGTCGGGCCACGCGACGTCGCGGTCGGGGAGACCCTTTGGGCAGTTGTGCGCTCGCTCCTCTACTCGGCCGCGTTCCTGGTCGTGATCGCAGCGATGGGGCTCATCGAGTCCTGGTGGGGGCTGCTCGCGCTCCCGGCCTGCTTCCTCATCGGGCTCGCGTTTGCGGGGGCCGGGATCGCCGCAGTGACGTGGATGCGGACGTGGAAGGACTTCGAGTTCACGAATCTCGTGATGCTGCCGCTCTTCCTGTTCTCCGCGACGTTCTATCCGATCTCGGTCTACCCGCAGGCCCTGCAGTGGGTCGTGCAGGCGCTGCCGCTCTACCACGGGGTCGCGCTCGTGCGCGCGCTGACGACGGGTGCGGTCGGCTGGTTCCAGCTCGCCAACGTCGCCTATCTCGTCGTCCTCGGCCTCGTCGGCATCGTCATCGCCGGCCGCCGCATCGACGGGCTGCTGCTGAAGTAGGGGGCGAGCCTCGCCTCGCCCTGGAGCGCCCCGTCACCCGAGGGCGACCCAAGGGTCGCCCCTACAGGAGAATTCCGGATCCGCTGCGGCGGGGGTCGCCCGCGGCGCCCGACCGGCCGACGCAGCTCACGCCACCGAAGTAGTGGTGGGGTGAGTCCCAGCGGCGCACCGTCCGCCCACGGGACTCGAGCTCGACCAGCGCCGGCTCGTCGACGCCCGGCTCTGCGTCCACCGCGGCCGGAGTGGGGTGGACGCGCGGCTGCGCGACGGCCTCCTCGGCGTCGAGCCCCTCGTCGAGGACGCCCGCGATCACCGTCGAGAGCGCGGATCGCAGGCGCGTCGCGCCCGCCGATCCCGCCGCGAGCGTCAGGCCGTCGTCGTCGAAGACGAGTGTCGGCGCCATCCGGCTCTCCAGGTGGTCGCCCCGCTTCGGCTCGCCGAACGCGATGTCCGACTCGCCGAGGAGGTTGTTCAACTGGATATCGAAGCCGGGGAGGTAGACGCCCGCGCCGACGCCGAGCGAATGCGTGAGGACGCACGCGCGCCCGTGATCGTCTACCGCGACCATGTTCGTCGTGTGCTCGCCGCCCTCGTCCGAGGTCTCGAGCGCTCCGACGAGCGCGAGCACGCGCTCCGTCTCGGACAGGCCCGAGAGGACCGGGAACCGCGGAAGCAGCTCGGGGACGCCGGAGAGTCCGCCGCGCGTTGCGACGCGCCGCCCGTGGAACGACGTGAGCACGGGATCGCTCCAGAGTGCCCGGTAGTCACGAAGGTCGTCCGCCGTGATGACGACACCGTCGAGCTGGACGAGCGCCTCGGCGATCGTCCCGCGATAGACGCTTTCGACGCCCTCCTCGGCGAGCGCCTCGAGGGCCTGCACGAGGCCGGGCTGCTCGAGGAGCTCGCCGGACGCGAGCGTGCGCCCGTCGCGGTAGTAGATATCTCCGCCGCGGCCGAGCCCGATCGCAGCGGCGAGCGTCTCGAGCGAGCGGGCGTGGCTCTCTGGCAGAGGCACGCCGCGCCGCGCGAGCTCGAGCGCGGGCTCCACCAGCCGCTCCCACGGCAGACGCCCGAGTGCCGCCCACAGCTCCCCGAGCGCAGCCGGAAGTCCCGGCACCGCGCACGAGGCAGGCCCGAGCTCGTAGATCACGATCTCGCCGCCGAACGCGACCGGCACGTCGACGAGCTCTCCGCTTCCCGTGGGCACGGCTCCGAACCCGTCGAGGTTCTGCACTCGGGACCCGTCGAAGACGATCGCGTGCGCCCCGGAGAAGAGGCCGCTCATCACCGTCTCCGCGACGCACGACGTGAGCGCCATGGCCACGACCGCGTCCGCGGCGGTCCCGCCGTCGGAGAGGATCCCCGCGCCGACCTCCGCGGTGGCCGGGTGACCGGCTGCGACGCCTGCGCGCATGGACCCATCCTGCCAAGTTGCAGGCTGTCACAAAGCGGGTTGCTGCTAGGCTTGCGCAGTCCTCGATCGCGGCTCCGGCGTGCCTTCCTTCACGCGGAGCGGGGATCGGGGGGACATCTACGAGGAGGAACACATGAGCCTCACCAAGGAAGCCAAGCTGGAAGTGATCGAGAAGCACGGGCGCGGGCCGGCCGACACCGGGTCGCCCGAGGTGCAGATCGCACTTCTCACCCGCAGGATCGAGGAGCTCACGGAGCACCTGCGCGCGCATCCGAAGGATCACTACTCGCGTAGGGGCCTGCTGAAGCTCGTCGGCAGCCGCCGGCGGTTCCTCGACTACCTGCAGCGCAAGGACATCGAGGGCTATCGAGCCCTCATCAAGGAGCTCGGCCTGCGGCGGTAGGACGCGCTCCCGACGATGGGAGGTGGAAGTTTGAGCGAGCCGCGAGATCGCGAGGCTGGCTCAAACCTCCACCTTCCGAAAGCAACGGAAAGGTGAAGGGATACACATGAGCACGATTACCGGGCAGGAAGCCACGGTATCCGTCCGCGTGGGTGATCAGGAGATCACCTTCGAGACGGGCAGGCTCGCCAAGCAGGCGGACGGCGCGGTCGCCGTTCGCTCGGGCGACACGATGATCCTCGCGACGGCCGTCGGTCGTCGCGACGCACGACCGGACGCGGACTTCTTCCCCCTCACGGTTGACGTGGAGGAGCGGATGTACGCGGCCGGCAAGATTCCCGGCGGTTTCTTCAAGCGGGAGGGCCGCGCCACCGAGCGCGCGACGCTCACCGCCCGAATGATCGACCGGCCCATCAGGCCGCTCTGGCCGAAGGGCTTCCGGAACGAGGTGCACCTCGTGAACACGGTGCTGTCGGCCGACCTCGTCACGCCGCACGACATCCTCTGCATCAACGGGACCTCGGCGGCTCTCATGGTCTCGCCGCTGCCCTTCCTCGGGCCGGTCGGCGCAGTCCGCATCGGGCTGATCGAGGGCGAGCTCGTCGTCAACCCGACGCTCGAGGCGCTCGAGGAGTCGACGCTCGATCTCATCGTCGTCGGCACGCGCGATGCCCTCACGATGGTCGAGGCAGGAGCGAGCGAGGTGCCGGAGGACACGCTCCTCGAGGCGCTCGAGCTGGCACACGCCGAGATCCGCAAGATCTGCGACGCCCTCGACGAGCTGCAGCGGAAGGTCGGCAAGCCGAAGTGGGTGGACACGGAGCTCACGGCCGAGCTCGAGGCCGCACACGGCAGCGCCGTCTCGGCCGCCATCGCGGAGCACGGCCTCCGCGAGGCGAGCAGCGTCGTCGACGCGCTCGTCGCCGAGCTCTCGCCGTCGATCTCGATGAGCTCGACCGAGGACGACATCGTCCGCGGCACGCAGGTCAAGGCGGCGTTCGCGGCGATCCTCGAGCGGGCGCGCGTCGGTGCCCTGGAGGCGCCCCTGCGCGAGCAGTTCCTCTCCGAGATCCAGGAGCTGACCGACGCCGAGCAGGACTCGAAGGAGCTCAAGTCGGCCAAGCGCGACCTGCTCATGACGCGGATCCTCGACGAGCTCGCGCTCCCGTTCCCGGTGGGCGCTGCGCCTGCCGAGGGCGAGGCTCCGGTCAAGGACTCGATGACGAAGCAGTACGTCAAGCGGGCGTTCGAGACCGTCTACAAGGACATCGTCCGGCACAAGATCGCGGTGGACAAGCGACGTCCGGACGGGCGCGCGGCCGAGGAGATCCGCTCGATCTCCTGTGAGGTCGAGGTGAGCCCGCGGACGCACGGCTCCGCACTCTTCACGCGCGGCCAGACGCAGATCATGACGCTGCTGACGCTCGGCACGATGAAGGAGGGGCAGCGGATCGACGACCTGTCTCGCGAGAACCAGCGCCGGTACATGCACCACTACAACTTCCCGCCCTTCTCGGTGGGGGAGACCGGCTTCATGCGCGGCCCGAAGCGCCGCGACATCGGCCACGGCGCACTCGCCCAGCGGGCGCTCGAGTCCGTGATCCCGTCGATCGAGGAGTTCCCGTACACGATCCGCGTCGTCTCCGAGACGCTCGAGTCGAACGGCTCGTCGTCGATGGGCTCGGTGTGTGGCTCGACGCTGTCCCTGATGGACGCCGGCGTGCCGATCTCGGCGCCCGTCGCCGGCATCGCGATGGGGCTCATCAAGGAGGGCGACGACTACGTCATCCTCACCGACATCCAGGGAGCGGAGGACCACCTCGGCGACATGGACTTCAAGGTCGCCGGAACGTCCGAGGGCATCACCGCCCTGCAGATGGACATCAAGATCACCGGCGTGACCCAGGAGATCATGCGCTCCGCGCTCCAGCAGGCACGTGAGGCGCGCATCGCGATCCTCGACACGATGCTCGCGACCATCTCCGAGCCGCGCACCGAGATGGCGGACCACGCACCGCGGATCTCGAGCGTGAAGATCGATCAGGAGAAGATCGGCATGGTCATCGGCAAGGGCGGCGAGACGATCCGTGCGCTCGAGGCCGACTTCGAGGTGCAGATCGACATCGAGGAGGACGGCACGATCCTCATCTACGCCACCGAGGGCACGAAGGCCGAGGCCGCGATCGCCGCGGTCACGGCGCTCACCAAGTCGCCCGAGGTCGGAGACGCGTACACGGGCAAGGTCGTGAAGACGACCCAGTTCGGCGCCTTCGTCGAGCTGAAGAAGGGCACCGACGGTCTGCTCCACGTGTCGAACGTCGGCCCTGGCCGCGTGGCGCACATCGAGGATGTGATGGCCCGCGGCGACGTCGTGGACGTCGTCGTCCAGGAAGTGGACAAGGACCGCGGGCGGATCGGGCTCAAGCTCGTGGCCAAGCACGAGAACGGCGGGCTCGTCATGCCCGAGGAGCTCATCGAGCGGGCGAAGAACGCTCCTCCGCGCGAGGAGCGCGAAGAGCGCCCCCGCGGCGGCCGTGACCGCGGTCGCGACCGCGGCCGCTCCTAGGGTTCACGGAAGCACGTAGGGGCTGGCCGCGCGCCGGCCCCTACGAGCTCTCCACACCGAGCCGCTCGAGCAGCTCGGCGGGCGTGAGCACCTCGACGCCCCGCTCGCCGAGCCAGGCCCGAAGCTCCTCATCGTCGAGCAGCCCGCGGTCTCCCGTCACGATCGCGTCGGCATTGCCGACGAGCGCCGTGGCGATGACCGGCGCATCGTCGGGATCCCGGAGTGGAACGGTGACCTCGACCCCGGGCAGGATGACTCCGAGGACGAAGACGGTCTCGCGGATCTGGCGCTCACCGATGCCGAGCGACCGGCACTTGGGCCGGCGCAGGACGTCCAAGATCTCGGCGAGCAGGTCCCATGACGCAAGCGGTGTCAGCTTGCCCGCGTGAACCGCTCGCAACACTTCGCCCGGCCGGCTGCGGGGCAGGGCGAGCCCCGAGACCCAGACGTTCGTGTCAACGACGACGCGAAGTGCGCGAGGCGCGGGCTGCGCGTCGGCTGGATTACCTCGACACCTTCAACAGCCGGGTAGAGGCGCTGAACACCTCGCAGATCCGCGATGCCTTCGACCGCCGCATCCATCCCGAC
>JAWOIV010000123.1:0-25338 GCA_046484465.1 Gaiellaceae bacterium | reverse complement strand
GACGACGGCGGCGAGGTCATCGCGACCGGTGCTCCCGAGGACGTCGCCCTCGTGGAGGGGTCGTACACGGGCCAGTTCCTGCGCTCGGTGCTCGCCGAGCCGGCCGCCGCGGCCGCCTGAGCAGACACCTCGCCGACGAAAGCCGCCAGGCTCCCGAGCCGGTGTCCGCTACAGGATGCTCGTCACCGGAAGCTGTGCGCCGAGGGCGTCCGCGCGCTCGAGCCACGGCGTCGCGCGCAGGCGCTCGAACGTCTCGCGCGCCTCGGTGGCCAGCGAACCGGCCTCGTCGGCACGGCCCTGGGCGACGAGCCACTCCGCGTGCTCGAGCTCGGTGCACGCGAGATAGAACGGCAGGCCGTACTCGCGGAACGAGGCAGCCGCAAGCTTGAAGTCGTCCTCGGCGCGCGCTGCATCACCGCGCGCAGCGGCGATCTGCGCCCGGAAGCGGATCGCCTGCGCCTGGACGATCGGGTCCGGCTCGGCGTGACCGAAGGTCTCGGTGGCGAGGACCTCCGCTGCCCGATCGGTGCGGCCCGCAGCGAGCGCCGCCTCGGCGATGAGCAGGTCGACCCAGACCGTTCCGGTGTCCGCTTCGAGCTCGGTACGGACTCCCACCAGGTAGTCGATGACCTCGTCGTAGCGCCTCTCTGCGAACAGCACCGCCGCGTGGGTCGAGACGTACACCGAGCGGTCCTGCACCGACATCGAGTCCGCGAGCCGGGCGACCCGATCCCGCGAAGCCTGCGCGAGCTCGGCGTCCTCGCGGTGCCGCGCGATCTCGGCGGTGTTCGTGTGCAGGGCGAGTGCCTGTGTCTCGAGGCCCGGGGGTAGCTCGGCGACGGCCTCCAGCACCTCGTCCCACTTCCCCGTCTCGAGGTACGTGCCCGTCAGGTTTCCGAGCGCGAACCACTCGCTCTCCCGGTCGCCGATACGACGTGCGAGCTCGAGGCAGCGGGTCTGCAGTTCCTCGACCTCTGCCAGGTTGCCGAGCCTGCCCTCCGCGATGCCGAGGTTCGTGTACCCGCGTATGGCCGCGGCCGGAAGGTCGTTCTCGAGCGCGATCTCGAGCGCATGGCGGATCAGCGCACGGGACGTCTCCCAGTGTCCCCGGTTCGAGGCGAGCAGTCCCTTGGTGTTGAGCGCGTGCGAGAGCACCTCGGGCAGGCGGAGGCGCTCGCCGAGGTCGAGCGCACGCTCGTTGCGCTCGTCGCAGAGCTCGAGCCGGCCCGAGAAGTACAGCCAGCGGGCGAGCTGCGAGAGGACGAATGCGATGTCCTCGTCGGGCTCGTCTGTCTCGAGCACCGCGTACGCGGCCTCGAGACGTTCGATCGCCTCCGCGAGCCTGCCCGTCGCGAACTCGCCCAGGGCGAGGTCGGCGCTCGCGCGGGCGGCCGCGTGCGGGTCGCCTGCCTCCTGGAAGAGCTCCACGGCGCGTAGGAGCTGCGCGGTCGCGTGCTCGCTGTCGCCGTGTGCACGGGTGGCGTTCCCGGCCTGCGCGAGCAGGCGCGCCTCGTCGAGCAGGCTCTCGGTCAGCTCCGACGCGCGGCCGAAGAGTGTCGCCGCCTCCGAGCTCGCTCCCAGCGACGCGGCGCGCTCGCCCGCGCGCGTGAGCGTCTCGCGGGCCTTGGTCCTCAGTTCGAGCGCGTCGTCGGCGTTCGGGTCGAGCTCGAGCGCCGCCAGGTAGTGCGACGCGACCACCTCGACGACTTCCTGGTCGCGACCGCCCCACGAAGACTCGAAGAACTCCGCAGCGGACAGGTGGCGCGCCTTGCGGTCGCGTCGCGCGAGAGTCTCGTGCGCCACGCGCCTCACGAGATCCTGCAGGAATCCATACTGGCCGCGCTCCGCCGAGCGCGGATCGTTCTCGAGATAGAGGATCTCCTTCCGCACGAGCGTCTGGAGCGTCGGCTCGATCTCTTCGCGAGGACGCCCGGCCACCGACGCAAGTGCGTCGAGAACGAAGGTCTTACCGAGGATGGACGCGTCCTGCACGAGGCGGCGCTCGTCGGGCTCGAGCGCGTCGATCCGCGATGCGACGAGCGCGTGGAGGGTCTCCGGCACCTCGAGCGACTCGATCTCGCCGACGACGCGGTACGCGCCTTCCGCCTGCTCGAGCTGCCCGCGGTTCAGGAGCATCCGCACGGTCTCGACGGCGTACAGCGGGATGCCCTCGGCGCGCGAGCGGATCGACGCACGCAGCTTCTCGGGGAGCCCCGGCACGAGACCTTCGAGCAGGGTCTCCATCGCCTCGTCGGAGAGGGGCTCGAGCGCGAGCCCCGTGAAGCCCCCGCGCGTCTGCGTCCCGAAGCCGGGGCGGCGCTCGGCGAGCTCTGGCCGTGCGAGCCCGACGACGAAGATCGGCTTCGTCCGCGCCCACTCCACCAGGTGCTCGACGAAGTCGAGGAGGCCGGCGTCCGCCCAGTGGAGATCCTCGAAGACGAGAACCGTCGGCGCGTCGTCCGCTAGCGACTCGAAGAACAGCCGCCAGGCGGCGAAGAGGTCGTCGCGCTCGAAGGTCGCGTCGGCAAGGCCCAGCAAGTGGGCGAGGCGCGGCTCGACCCATGCTCGGTCGTCCTCCGCGGCGACGTGGTCGGCGACCGAGGCGGAGAGCTTCGCGGCCGCGGCCGCGGTGTCCTCGCTCTCCAGTATCCCGGCCCGTCCTCGCACCATCTCGGCGAGCGCCCAGTACGCGACACCGTCTCCGTAGGACGGGCAACGGCCCTTGTGCCACCAGACGGTGAGGCTGAGCCCGTCGACGTACTTCTCGAACTCCCAGGAGAGCCGCGACTTGCCGATCCCGCCGACTCCGGTCACGAGGACGAGATGGGCGCGGCCCTCCTCGGCGCTGGCCTGGAAGAGATCCTTGACGACTCGGAGCTCGCGGTCGCGGCCGACGAACGGCGCCTCGAGGCCCGACGAGCGCCCCTCGCCGCCGCGGTTCGCGACGACCCGAAGCGCGCGCCAGAGCCGCATCGGCTCCGCCTTTCCCTTCATCTCGTGCGCGCCCGCGTCCTCGAACGCGATCGCAGCGTCGGCGGCGGTGCGGGTGGACTCGCCTGTGAGGACAGTTCCGGGCTCGGCGGCGGACTGGACGCGGGAGGCCGTGTTCACCAGGTCGCCCGCGACCATGCCCTCGCTCGTCGCGCCGATCGTGACGGCGGCCTCGCCCGTGAGCACGCCGGCGCGTGCCTTGAGCTCCGGGTGCAGCTCGGGGATGGCGGACACGAGCTCGAGCGCGGCGCGAACGGCGCGTTCTGCGTCGTCCTCCGTCGCGACCGGCGTTCCCCACACGGCCATGACCGCGTCGCCGATGAACTTCTCCACCGTGCCGCCGTAGCGCTCGATGATGCCCCGCGAGACGTCGAAGTAGCGGGAGAGGAGCTCGCGTGTCTCCTCGGCATCGCGACCCTCCGAGGCGGTGGTGAAGCCTACGAGGTCGGCGAAGAGGACGGATACGAGGCGGCGCTCCGCGGCCGGGCCGGAGGTGGGGAGAGTCGCTTCGGCGGCGCGGGTGACTGCTGCCGCTCCCGGTGCCAGTGGTGTCCCACACTCGCCGCAGAACTTCTCTCCCGGCTCGTTCGCCGCACCGCACGACGGACAGCCCGCGGCGAGCGGCGTCCCGCACTCCGAGCAGAACTTTCGCCCCTCGCGGTTCTCGTGACCGCAGCTCGGGCAGGTCACGGCGCGAGCGCCTCCTGCCGCTCGCCGGCCCGCTCGAGCCCCTCGATCCGTGTGAGGAGACGCGTCCATTGCAACCGCTCGGCGATCTCGCGGGCCTCGGCGAGGAGGGGGGCCGCGTCGTCGCGGCGGTCGTCCGCGAGCAGCGACTCGGCGTAGTCGACCAGGATCCCGGCGACCCACGGCGGGAGACCGAGGCTCCGCGCGGCCGCGAGCGCGATCCCGAAGCGCTCGGCGGCGTCTCCGTGCTCACCGCGCAGAGCCGCGAGGACGCCGGCCAGCCGCGACAGCGTCGCGGTGATCGCGCGGGGCGGATCCTCCTGGAACTCCGGCGTGACGGCAGCGAGCACGCGCTCCGCCGGAGAGCGGTCGGTGGCGAGCGGCGCGAGAGCTGCCGCCCGGTTGAGCGCATCCGCGACGATCACGTCCAGCTCGCGTTGCTCGAGCTGGAGAGCGATCTCCGCCTCGGCGGCGCTGAGCGCGTCATCGAACCGCCGATCCGACTCGGCGCTCACTCGCCGGGCATTGAGGTGCACCGAGCGCTGTTGACGGTCGCTCGCCTCGTGCGAGTGGAGGGCGAACCGTTCGAGCCAGCGCCTGCTCTCCCCGTCGTGCCCTCGCTCGAACGCGAGCTCGGCCTGACTCAGGAATGCCTGGGCTGCACTGATGTCGACGGTCGCCGGCTCGAGCTCGCGCGCGAGCTCGACCGCCTCGTCCCAGCGGCCATAGGAGTAGTAGTTGTGGAGGGTGCCGATCGTGAAGGCATCGGCCCACCCTCGGTTGCCTCGCTGTCGCGCAAGCGCGAGCGCCTCCTCCGTGAGCGCGAGCGTCTCGTCGGCCCGATCCATCTGAACGAGCCCGACGGTGAGGTTGTTGTAGGCCCGGAGCGCCTCGGCGACGAGATCGTGGTCGAGGGCGATCTGCAGCGCGCCCCGGACGAGAGCGTCGGCCTCGTGCGGTCGGTCGATCCCGTACACCATCGCCTTGGTCGTCAGGGCGGTCGCAAGGAGCGCCATGTCGTGCGACCGCTCCGCGACCGGGAGTGCGCTCTCGATGCGAGCCAGCGCCGTCTCGAGGTCGCCGGTGAAGAAGTGAAGGCGTGCGAGCTCGGCCGCGAGAACCGCCGTGTCGCGGTCGTTCTCGTCGCTCGCGAGCACGGCATACGCCGCCTCGGCGAGCCGGAGCGCCTCCTCGGTCCTCCCTGCGCGTTGGATCGCCTGCGCGGCCAGGGCCGTTGCGCGTGCCTCGCCACGTGTGTCCGACGCCTCGCGGTACAGCGCGCGGGCCCGAGCGAGGAGCTCCTCGGCGCGATCCATGGTGCTCGCCGCGATGGCAACCTCGCCGGCACGCTCCAGCAGCAGCGCGTGCTCGCCTGCATCGTCGGCGAGGCCGGCGGCTCGCTCGAAGAGCGCCGTCGCCTCGACGCTCGCTCCGAGCGACGCCGCGCGATCGGCGGCGCGGGCGAGCGTCTCCCGCGCCTTCGAACGCAGCTCCGGGGCGTCCTCTGCGTCGGGGTCGAGCTCGAGCGCGGTGGCGTAGTGGGAGGCGACGACCTCGACGATCTCCTGCTCGCGACCGCCCCAACTCGTCTCGAAGAACGTCGCGGCGGCCAGGTGGCGCGCCTTCCGATCCCGGCGCGCGAGCGTCTCGTAGGCGACGTGACGGACGAGGTCCTGGAGGAACCCGTACTGCCCGCGCTCGGCAGAGCGGGGGTCGGCCTCGAGGAAGAAGAGCTCCTTCCGCACGAGCTGCCTCAGCGTCGGCTCCAGCTCGCGCTCGTCCCGACCCGTGACCGACGCGAGCGCGTCGACCACGAACGTCTTGCCGAGCACGGCTGCGTCCTGCACGAGGCGCCGCTCGTCCTCGTCGAGTGCGTCGATTCGCGATGCGACGAGCGCATGCAAGCTCTCAGGTACCTCGAGCGCGTCGACCTCGCCGACGAGGCGGTAGACGCCGTCTGCCGGCTCGATCTGGCCGCGGTTGAGAAGCATGCGCACGGTCTCGATCGCGTACAGCGGGATGCCGCCTGCGCGCGATCGGATCGACTCCCGGAGAGCCTCGGGAACGCCGGGCACGAGGCCTTCGAGGAGTGCGTCCATCGCCTCGTCCGAGAGGGGTTCGAGTGCGAGACCGGTGAATCCGCCCCGGGTCTGTGTCCCGAAGCCGGAGCGGCGCTGGCCGAGCTCCGGGCGGGCGAGCCCGAGCACGAAGATCGGCTTCGTCCGCGACCACTCGACGAGGTACTCGACGAAGTCGAGGAGCCCCTCGTCGGCCCACTGCAGGTCCTCGAAGACGAGCACGGTGGGAGCGTCGTCCGCGAGGCACTCGAAGAAGAGCCGCCACGCGGCGAACAGATCCTCGCGCTCGAAGCTCGCGTCCGCGAGCCCGAGCAGGTGTGCCAGCCGCGGCTCGACCCAGTCGCGATCCTCCTGGCCGGGGACGTGCTCGGCGATCGCTGCCGTGAGCTTCGCGGCGGCCTCGGTGGTGCCCTCGCTCTCGAGGATCCCGGCTCTCCCGCGGACCATCTCCGCGAGTGCCCAGTAGGCGACGCCCTCGCCGTAGGAGAGGCATCTGCCGCGGTGCCACCAGACGGTGAGCGTGAGGCCGTCGATGTACTTCTCGAACTCCCAGGCGAGCCGCGACTTGCCGATGCCGGCGCTCCCGGAGACCAGGACGAGGCGCGCGCGACCGTCCTCGGCGGAGGCCTGGAAGAAGTCCTTGACGATGCGGAGCTCGCGGTCGCGGCCGACGAACGGGGCCTCGAGGCCGGACGAGCGGCCCTCGCCGCCGCGGTTGGCGACGACGCGCAGGGCCTGCCACAGGCGCATCGGCTCGGCCTTCCCCTTCAGGTCGTGCTCGCCCGCATCCTCGAACGCGATCGCCGCCTCGGCCGTGCTTCGGGTGGACTCGCCGACGAGCACGGTCCCCGGCTCGGCGGCGGACTGCACGCGGGATGCGGTGTTCACGAGATCCCCCGCGACCATGCCCTGCCCCTCGGCGCCGAGTGTGACGGCCGCTTCGCCTGTCAGGACTCCGGCACGGGCGGCGAGCTGCGGGTGGAGATCGGGCATCGCCGCGACGAGGTCGAGCGCGGCGCGGACGGCGCGTTCCGCGTCGTCCTCGGTCGCGACCGGTGTTCCCCAGACGGCCATGACGGCATCGCCGATGAACTTCTCGACGGTGCCGCCGTAGCGCTCCACGATGCTGCGCGCGGTCTCGAAGTAGTGCGTGAGGAGCTCGCGTGTCTCCTCCGCGTCGCGGCCCTCCGAGGCGCCGGTGAAGCCGACGAGGTCGGCGAAGAGGACCGAGACGAGGCGGCGCTCGGCAGCTGGCGTGGCGGCCTCACGTGAAGGCGCGGCGGCGGGAGCAGTCTCGACGGTGAGTGCCGTCCCACACTCCCCGCAGAACTTCACCGTGGGCGCGTTCGCGGTTCCGCACGATGGACAGGCGCGCGCGAGCGCCGTTCCGCACTCGCCGCAGAACTTCCGTCCCGGCTCGTTCGCCGACCCGCAGGACGGGCACGAGATCGTTTCCGTCACGGCTCAACTCTAGTGTCGTGACAGCGAGCGCTCAATCCCAGGCGGCTAGGCTCCTGCCGTGGCGTCGGAGACGGTGGGCACGAGCGACGGCATCTCCCCCGACCGGGCGTGGTGGCTCCGTGTCCCTGCGGTCTTCCTCTCGCCGCGCTCCGTGTTCTTCGCGCTCCGCGAGGACGACCCGGACGACGTCGCGGCCCGGTCCGAGCCCGTCCTGCTCCTCGTCCTTCTCGCGGGGATGGCGGCGGTCCTCGCCACCCCGACCGCGGGTGGGCTCCTCGACAACCCGGACTACGACGCCCTGCTCGTGGCCGTATGGGCCTTCATCGCGGGCGGGATCTACGGCGCGGTCGGCTACTTCGTCATCGGCTTGGCACTCCACTTCGGCACCCGTCTGCTCGGGAGCCAGGGGTCGTTCCGGCGAGAGCGGCAGCTCCTCGCCTTCGCGCTCGCGCCGCTGGCGCTCTCGTTCCTCGTGCTGCTGCCCGTGCGGCTCGCGCTCTACGGCGGAGACGCATTCCGGGCCGGGGGCGCCGACGAGGGGGCCGGGGAGACCGTGCTGCTCGCGCTCCAGCTGGGGTTCGTCGCCTGGTCGGCGGCGCTCCTCGTGCTGGGCGTCAAGGTCGTGCACGGGTGGGGCTGGCTTCGCGTGCTCGGAGCGCTCGCGGCCGCGGCGGCGCTGCTCGCCGCGATCGCAGGTGTCTTCCTCACGCTGTAGGGGCGGTTTGCCCTACGGCTCACGTCGGGCCGGCGCCTCGGAAGCGAGCGCCTTCTCGAAGAGCGCTAGCTCGTCCTCGGGCATGGCGTACGTGTGCTCTTCCGCCGGGAAGCGCCGCTCGCGCACGTCGGCCGTGTAGGCGGCGAGCGCCTCGCGGATCGCGTTGCCGATCTCCGCATAGCGCTTCACGAACTTCGCCTGCCGCCCGTGGAAGAGCCCCAGCAGGTCGTGCCAGACGAGGACCTGGCCGTCGCAGTCGGGCCCGGCGCCGATCCCGATCGTGGGGATCGCGAGCGCTTCGGAGACGCGCTGCGCCACCGCGGCTGGCACCGCCTCGAGGACGACGGAGAAGCATCCCACCGCCTCGAGTGCGCGCGCGTCGGCGAGCAGGGCAGCGGCCTTCTCGGCCGACCGGCCCTGCGCCTTGTAGCCGCCGAGCATCGTCGCCGACTGCGGAGTGAGGCCGAGGTGCCCCATCACCGGGATCCCGGCACCCACGATCCCGCCGACCCGCGAGAGCATCGTGCCCGCTCCTTCGAGCTTGACGGCGTCGGCGCCTGCCTCCTTCACGAAGCGGATCGCGTTGCGGACGGCGTCCTCGTCCGAAGCCTGGTACGAGCCGAAGGGCATGTCTGCGACAACGAGTGGCCGCGTCGCCCCGCGCGTGACGGCGCGCGTGAGCATGAGCATCTCTTCCATCGTCGCGGGGACGGTGGAGTCGTGCCCGAGCACCGTCATCGCAGCCGAGTCGCCGACGAGGATCACGTCGACGCCGGCCGCGTCGGCAAGGCGGCCACCGGGTGCGTCGTACGCCGTGACCATGACGATCGGCGTGCGCTCGCTCTTCATCGCGGCGAGCTCGGTGAGCGCGAGCTTCGCGGGCGTGGCTGCGGGCTGATCGGTCATTCCGGGCTGATGATGACGTTGTCGACGAGGCGCGTGTCGCCGACGTGCACGGCGCCGGCCAGGACGGGCGGGTCGAAGTCGGCGACCTCGACGTAGCCGACCTCGACGTCTGCTTCGGAGAGGAGCTCGAGCGCGCGCTCCGGATCGCCGGTCGCGAGCGCCTGCGGCAGGGCGAGCGCGCGCCGTCGCTCCTCCGGCGAGAGGCGCGCGTTGCGGGAGGAGAGCGCGAGGCCGTCGGCATCTCGCACCGTGGGGAGGACGCGGAGCTCGGGCTCGAGCGCGAGGTCGTCGATCATCCGGCGGATCACCTCCACCTGCTGCGCGTCCTTCTGCCCGAAGTAGGCGCGGTCGGGACGGATGATCTGGAAGAGCTTGAGGCAGACGGTGGCGACCCCGCGGAAGTGGTTGGGCCGGAAGGCGCCCTCGAGGATCGACCCGAGCTCGACGACCTCTACCCAGGTCTGGAAGCCGGGCGGGTACATCTCGTCCGCCGCCGGTGCGAAGACGAGGTCGACGCCGGCCGCCTCTGCGAGCTCGAGGTCGTGGTCCTCGTCGCGCGGGTACGACGCGAGGTCGGCGCCCTCGCCGAACTGCGCCGGGTTGACGAACAGGCTCATGACGACGGTGTCGTTCTCCTCTCTCGCGGCGCGGAGCAGCGAGAGGTGGCCCTCGTGCAGCGCCCCCATCGTCGGGGCGAGACCGACCGAGCCATCGCGACGCGGCGCGAGCGCACGTCGAGCCTCGACGATCGTGCGCGCGACCTCCACCGTGCGACCCTACGCGGAGTCGGACGTACCGAGGGGCAGGCGCGTGCGGGGCAGCTCCTTCGCCGCGAGCGAGGCGGTCGCGGCGGCGAGCGCGAGGTAGAGCTCCTCGAGCTCGGGGCGGTGCTCGCGGATCGCGGCGAGGTGGCGCTCCACCGTCCCCCAGTCACCGCGTGCAATCGGCCCGGTGAGCTCGAAGCCGCTGTCCATCACGCCCCGCAGGAGCGGGTCGAGCGCCTCGGGCGGCGCGCCGGCAGCCTCGAGCAGCGAGCCTGCGAGTGCGCGGAGTGTCACGAGGTAGTTCGCCGCGAAGGCGGCGCCCGCGTGATAGACGGCGCGGTCGGCGTCGTCGAGCACGAAGGGGTGGAGGCCCAGCGTCTCGGCGAGCCACAGGCCGACGGCGCGGGCCTCGTCCGACTCGGCCGTCACGGCTCCCCAGGCGCCGTCGAGCTGCTCCGGCCCCCGCGCCGTCGAGAACGACTGCAGCGGGTGGAGACCGAAGCGGCGCACGTGCGGGTCGAGCGCGGTCAGGGGGGTCGCCCCGCTGACGTGCGCGATCCAGGGGCCGGGGTCGATCCCGCGGGCGATCTCGGCGATCGCGCGGTCGGGGACGCAGACGAGGACGAGCTCGGGGTCGGTGGCACCGAGCGCGATCCCGCGCTCGCGTAGACGTGCGCTGAACGCCGACCCGACGCGGCCGCGCTCGCCGATGACGTGGATCCTCTCGAGCATGTCGTTGGCTCCAGTTCCTCGTGGGATACCGGGCTCGTCGCAGCGTAGCAGCGTCTCTACCGGTCGGCGAGCCGCGCTTCCAGGCGCCGGCGAACCGCCGGCCACTGCTCGTCGAGGACGCTGTACCACGCGCTGTCGCGGTTCTCGCCCTCCCGCACGAGCATGTGCTTGCGGTGGATCCCCTCGAATGTCGCCCCGAGCGCCTCGAGCGCGCCGCGCGAGCGCTCGTTCAGCGCATCGGTCTTCAGCTCGACGCGCCTACAGCCCCAGGTCTCGAAGGCATGGCGCAGCTGGAGGAGCTTCGCCTCGACGTTCGCGCCGGTGCCCCAGGCGGAGGGGTGGAGCCACGTCCACCCGATCTCCACGGAGCGGTGCTCGGGCCGGAGCGCGAGGAAGCGCGTCGAGCCGACAACCTCCTCGTTGCAGACGGTCACGAGGGGAGCCTCGGTTCCGGCTTCCGCAGCGGCGAGGGCCGTCGCCAGGAAGTCGTGCCACTCCTCGGGCGTCTGCGGCTGCGTGATCGAGAGCCAGCTCCAGGTCCGCGGGTCGCGTGACGCCTCCCACAGCGCCTGTGCGTGCTCGGGCGCGAGGGGCTCGAGTCGCACGATGCGCCCCACGAGCGTCGAACAGGTCCACCGCTCCACCTGGCTCCGACAGTACACTCGCCGCATGCCGATCTACGAGTACGCGTGCATGGAGTGCGAGTCGCACTTCGACGAGCTCGTCCGCTCGAGCGACCAGGCGGTCACCTGCCCCGAGTGCGGTGCAGGGAAGGTCCTCAAACAGCTCTCGACCTTCGCGGTGCACGGCGCCGCGGCGAAGCCGAGCTTCGCCGGGCCGTCGGGTGGCGGGGGCGGCTGCTGCGGCGGCTCCTGCGGCTGCGGGCACTGAGGGCGAGGGCGAGGGCAAGCCTCGCCCCTACGGCGCGGAGCCGACGAGCACGGTCAGCGCGACCATCGCCGCGAGCCCCGCGCCTGCGAAGACCGCGACCAGGACGAGCGCTCGCGCGCGAGGCTCGGGCGGCCCGGCGAGGACGACGACGAGACGCCGTAGCGGGCTGACGAGGTGGATCGCGAAGCCGAGGGCGACCGTCGAGACGACCGCCGTGAAGAGAACGAGGTTCGCGGCTTTCGAGCTCAGCTCGAACCACTCCTGCGCGAACGGGAGCACGCTGACCGCGCCCCCGAGCCACGAGATCACTGCCACCCTCGGAGCGTTCACGCGGCAAGCCTGACGCATCCGGGCGACGGCGTACACTGGCCGTCTCATGGTGGACGCCGTCGAGCGCGCAGCGGCTCTCCGCGAGTACGCGGAGGAGGTGGCGAGGTGCACGCGGTGCGCGCTGGCCGAGGGGAGGACGCAGGTCGTGTTCGGCTCGGGCAGCCCCGACGCGGACCTCATGTTCGTCGGTGAGGCGCCCGGCTTCCACGAGGATCAGCAGGGCGTCCCGTTCGTCGGGCAGGCCGGGAAGCTGCTCGACAAGCTCCTCGCCGGCATCGGGCTCACGCGAGCCGACGTCTTCGTCGCGAATGTCCTGAAGTGCCGGCCTCCCGGGAACCGCGACCCGTTCCCGGAGGAGATCGCGACCTGCGAGCCGCACCTGTTCCGCCAGATCGAGCTCCTCGAGCCGAAGCTCGTCGCGACGCTCGGCAACTTCGCCACCAAGCTGCTGTCGGGGAAGCCCACCGGGATCACGCGCGTCCACGGGCAGGAGCAGGAGGTCGTACTCGGCGCACGGTCGGTGCTCCTCTACCCGCTCTACCATCCCGCGGCCGCGCTCTACACGCCGTCCATGCTGAAGGTGCTCGAGGAGGACTTCGCGCGGATCCCGGGCCTGCTCGAGCGCGCAGACCCAGCACCCGCGGCTGCGAGAGATCCCGAGGTCGCGCCCGCACAGGCACCGGAGATCGACTCCGTCCAGCTCGGCCTCTTCTGACGTGCGCGCATCCGTGACGACGACCTCGGCGGAGGAAACCGAGGCGCTCGCCGCACGGCTGGCCGTGCGGCTCGAGCTGGGTGACGTGGTGCTGATCTCGGGAGAGCTCGGGACCGGGAAGACGACGTTCGTGCGAGGTGCGTGCAGGGCCCTCGGCGTCACGACGCCGGTGACGAGCCCGACGTTCACGATCGGGCATCGCTACCGCGGCGAGGTGGACGTCTCGCACCTCGACCTCTACCGGTTCACGGGCCTTTCCGCTGCGGAGTGGGGAGACCTCGAGCCGTATTTCGACGACGCGATCGCGTTCGTCGAGTGGCCAGAGGCCGGCGCAGGCGCGCTCCCCGCCGCGCGCGTGTCCGTCGAGCTCGAGCACGCGGGAGGCGACCACCGCCGCCTCCACCTCGCAGCGGACGAGGGCGCGGTGCTAGAAGGCGTCGCGTGACGCTCGTCCTCGGGCTCGACACCGCGACCGAGGTCGCGACCTGTGCTCTTGTCCGCGACGGGGAGGCGCTCGGCGAGCGCGTCTGTGCGGCGCCTCGGCGTCTGCTCGAGGAGGTCGACGACCTCCTTCGAGAGACCGGTCTCGCCGCCGAGGACATCGATGCCGTCGTCGTCGGAACGGGGCCGGGGAGCTTCACGAGCACCCGGATGGGGATTGCGATCGCGCGCGGGCTCGCGTTCTCGCTCGAGCTCCCGGTAGCGGGGGTCTCCACGCTCGACGCGCTCGGCTCGGCGCGAGCGGGCTCGTACCCGGTCGTGGACGCGCGCCGACGGGAGGTCTTCGTACCCGGGCCGCGCGTCGTCGCGCCCGACGATCTCGAGCTGGAACCGGGGGTCGTGTGCATCGGCAGTGGTGCGCTTCGATACCGGCCGACGATCGAGGCGAAGGGCGGCATCGTGCCCCCCGACGGCGACCCGGTCCACGTGCCCCATGCCCGTCTGCACGTGGCGCTCGCCCGCTCGTTCGGCGCCGCCGAGTCCGTCGAGCCGGTCTACGTCCGGATGCCGGACGCGAAGCCGATGGAGCCCGCGTGAACGTCGCACTGCGCCGCCTCGGCACGCGCGACCTCGATGCCGTTCTGGACATCGAGCGCGCGTCGTACCCGACGCCGTGGTCGCGTGCGATGTTCGCGGCCGAGCTCGGCAAGCCGGGATCGCTCGCGGTCGGCGCCTATCTCGAGAGCGGAGAGCTCGTCGGGTACGCGATCGTCTCGCGGTACGTCGACGCCTGGCACGTCATGAACGTCGCCGTCTCTCCCATCTACCGGCGGCGGGGCATCGCCGAGGTGCTGCTCGAGCGGCTGTTCGAGATCACGGCGGACGACCCCCGGCGCGGCCACACGCTCGAGGTGCGCGTCTCCAACGTCGAGGCGATCCGCCTCTACGAGCGGCTCGGGTTCGAGCAGCGCGGCCTCAGGCGCGGCTACTACACCGACAACCGCGAGGACGCGCTGATCATGTGGCGCGACGCGCCGCCGACGCAGAGCGGGGAGGACAGCGCATGATCCTCGGCCTCGAGACCTCGTGCGACGAGACGGCGGCGGCGGTGGTCACGGACGACGGCCGCATCCTCTCCTCGATCGTCTCCTCGCAGGCGGATCTCCACGCGCGCTACGGCGGGGTCGTGCCGGAGGTCGCCTCGAGGCGGCACCTGGAGCTCGTGACGCCGGTCGTCCGTGAGGCGCTCGGCTCGGCGGAGGTCGGTCTCGAGGACGTCGACCGTGTTGCCGTCACCCAGGGCCCCGGTCTCGTCGGCGCCCTGCTCGTGGGGATCTCGTTCGCGAAGGCGATCGCCTGGTCGCGGAAGCTTCCGCTCGTCCCCGTCGACCACCTCGAAGGGCACATAGCGTCGCTGTACCTCGCGCCGGAGCCCGTCGAGCCGCCGTTCACATGCCTGCTCGCGAGCGGTGGGCACACGTTGCTGCTTGCGGTTCGAGAGCGCGGGTCGTCGAAGCGCCTCGGGACGACGCTCGACGACGCGGCCGGAGAGGCGTTCGACAAGGGTGCGCGGCTCCTGGGGCTCGGCTACCCCGGGGGAGCCGAGATCGACCGGCTCGCGCGGGACGGCGACCCCGACGCGATCGCGTTCCCGGTGGCGCGCGTGCCCGGTCTCGACTTCTCCTTCTCGGGCCTGAAGACGGCCCTCCTGTATTGCGTGCGCGAGCTCGGTGAAGCGGAGACGGATGCGCGACGGGCGGATCTCGCCGCCTCGTACCAGCGCGCCATCGTGCGAGCGCTCTCCGAGCGCGCCCGTCTCGCCGCTGTCGAGAGCGGCCTGGAGCGGATTGTGGTCGTCGGCGGCGTCGCGGCGAACTCGGCTCTGCGTGCGGCTCTTCCGGAAGCGAGCTTCGCGCCGCTCTCGCTCTGCACCGACAACGCCGCGATGATCGCGTCCGCCGCGCGCTACCGCGAGTCACTCCCGTGCCCCAGCTACCTTGACCTCGATGCGTACGCGTCAGGCCCCTAGCTCGGCGCTCGTCGCGCTCGTCGCGCTCATCGTCCTGCTCGGAGCCGCGGGTGCGCGGGGGCAGTCGCTGTCCGCCACGTCGATCGACGAGGCAGGATGGCAGGGAGTGCTCGGGGGCCGGGCTCCCGTGTCGACCGCCCAGCGTCACGTCGTGCTCCTCCGCTCGCCGTCACTCGCCGACCGGGTGCGCGATGCAGGGGGCCGGGCGAGCGAGCGCCAGATGCGCTCGTGGAACGCCTCGGTCGTACGCCTCCAGGAGCAGTTCCTCGCGCGCTTCGCGGCCACGGGCGTTCGGCTCACGCCCGAGTTCCGCTACACGCGCGTCGTCAACGGCTTCTCTGCGCGACTGGACGGCACCGCGCTCGCACGCCTCGACCGCGACCAGGAGGTGTCGGGCGTCTACCCCGTTCGCATCGCGTTCCCCGCGCAGGTCTCCGAGTCGGTGGCCGTTGCGCCGTCCGCGATCACGAGCCTCGGCGTGCCGGGGCTCGACGGCTCCGGGGTCACCGTTGCCGTCCTCGACACCGGGGTCGACGCGACGCACCCGTACCTCCAGGGCAGCGTGCTCCCGGGGATCGACCTGCTGAACCCCGGGAGCGGAGGCATCGCACAGCCCCATCCGACGACGCCGGGCCGGCCCGAGCGCCACGGGACGGAGGTGGCAGGGATCGTCGCCGGCTCCGACGGCCCCGGCGGCCTGCAGGGCGTGGCACCCGGCGCCTCGATCCTGCCGATCCGGGTGGGGGGGTGGCAGCCGGACGCCGAAGGCGGCTTCGCCGTCTACTCGCGAACGGATCAGCTGCTCGCGGGCCTCGAGGCCGCAGTCGACCCGGACGGGGACGGGGACTGCTCGGATGCGGCCCGCGTCGCGCTCGTCGGCATGGTCGAGCCGTATGCGTCCTTCCCCGAAGGCCCTCTCGGGCGCGCGGTCGCCGGTGCGACGGGTCTCGACATGCTCGTCGTCGTTCCTGCCGGGAACGACGGACGGGCCGGCCCGGGGTTCGGCAGCATCGCCGGCCCCGGGGGAGCCCCCGAGGCAGTGACCGTCGGTGCGTCCGATGCGCGACCGGCCACGCCGACCGTGCGCGTCCAGATCCGTGCGAGTCTCCGCGTCCTACTGGAGGGCGCGCTGCCACTCGGAGGCGCCCCGACCCGGACGGTGACCGCGCCGGTGACGACGGTGACGCGGCCAGCTGCCTCGAGAGGGATCTCGGGTCTCTTCGACGCGGACGGCGTGAGCACCGTTGCAGGGTTCGCCGCGCTCCTCCCACGTGGCGCGCTGTCGGACGAAGCGGTCGCCGAGGCGACGATCGCCGGAGCGTCTGCCGTTCTCGTGGACGGTGCGCTGCCTGCCGGCGCCTTCAGCCTCGACGTGCCCCGGGGCGTACCGGTCGTCGGCCTCCCCGACGCCGTCGTCAAAGAGGTTCGCGCCCTCCTCGCCGCCGGCGTCCCGATCACGGTCGCCGTGGGCGCCGTCGACCTCGTTCCGAACGTCGGCGGCGGGTCGTTAGCTGCGTTCTCCTCGCGCGGGCTCGCCTTCGGCAGCGTGCTCAAGCCCGAGCTCGTCGCGTCGGGTGTCGCGATCCCGACCTCCGTGCCCGGGCGTGGCGCCGACGGTGAGGTTCGGTACGGGACCGTGAGCGGCACGAGCGCCGCCGCCGCGATCACGGCCGGTGCGGCTGCGGTGCTCGCACAGGGGCGTCCCGCCGTCGATGCAGTGGGGCTGCGGGGGCTTCTCGTCGGCTCCGCGCGCCGCACCGATCTCGACCCCACCGCATCCGGGGCCGGGTTGCTCGACCTCCGCCACGCGGTGCAGCAGGAGGTCGTCGCCGATCCTGCCGTGCTCTCGTTCGGCGCCCCAGCAGCAGGGGCCTCCGCGCTCGAGCGCACGGTGCGTGTCACCAACGTGTCGACGCGGCAGTTGGAGGTGGGCGTCGAGTCCGTCGCACTCGCACCGAAGGGTGTCGAGATCACGATCGATCCCCAGCGCCTGCGCCTGCGTCCGGGCAGGACAGGCACCTTCGTGGTGCGTGCGGAGACGAGAGAGCTCTCCGACCAGGCAGGTGCCGCAACGGGGGAGCTGGTCGTTCGTCCCGCAGGCTCCGACGAGGTGCACCTGCCGTGGGTCGTCTCCGCGCCGGAGCGTGGTGTGAAGCTTCTCTCGCAGGTCTCGCTCCGCAGAACCGGCACGAGGGTCTCCGACGCGACGCCCGTGGTGCTCTCGCTCGTCGCGGGATCGGTCGCAGGTGATCCCGATCCGCAGATCCGGCCGCTGGAGATCCTCGAGGTGCAGCTCTGGCGCGGAGAGACGCTCCTCGGGACGCTCGCCCGACGGCGCGAGGTCCTGCCCGGTCGATACACGTTCGGCCTGACCGGGCGCAACGCCGACGGCGAGCGCCTCGCGCGCGGTACCTACGTCATCCGCGTCGTCGCGCGGCCGGGCGACGGAACGAGACGGCAGGTGGTCAACGTGCCGTACCGCGTCCGCTGAACGGGCATATACTCGACAGTGAGCAGGCGTGCGAGGAGGCGCATCCCGATGTCAGAAGCCGTAGCCACGTCTCATCTCCGCGAGAACCCGTACGAGCTGGCGAGGTCGCAGCTCGAGAGCGTCGGCGAGGTCTTCGCCATCGACGCGAACCTGATCCGCGTTCTCTCGAAGTGCAAGAAGGTGGTGGAGGTCTCGATCCCGTTCGCGCGCGACGACGGATCCGTGGGCGTGTTCACCGGCTACCGCGTCACGCACAACGTGGCGCGCGGCCCGTCGAAGGGCGGGATCCGCTACCACCCGGACGTCACCCGGGACGAGGTCAAGGCGCTCGCGATGTGGATGACGTGGAAGTGCGCCCTCATGGGGCTGCCGTTCGGCGGCGCCAAGGGCGGCGTCATCTGCGATCCGAAGAGCCTGTCGGAGAAGGAGCTCGAGCGCATGACGCGGCGCTACACGAGCGAGATCATCAACGACATCGGCCCCGAGCGCGACATTCCGGCCCCCGACGTCGGCACCGACCCTCGCGTGATGGCCTGGATCTTCGACACGTACTCGATGAACAAGGGCCACTCCGTGCTCGGCGTGGTGACCGGGAAGCCGCTCGCCGTCGGCGGCTCGCTCGGGCGCGAGGAGGCGACGGCGCGCGGTTCGCTGTACTGCATCCAGGCGCTCGCGACGAAGCAGGGCGCACGCGTCGGCGACTACTCGATCGTGATCCAGGGGTTCGGCAACGTCGGATCGAACCTCGCGCGCCTGCTCCACTCCGAGGGCGCGAAGATCGTCGCCGTCTCGGACTCCCGTGGCGGCGTCTACAACCCCAACGGCATCGACGTGCCGGCGGCGATCCAGCACAAGCAGGAGACCGGAGCGCTCCTGGGGCTCGCCAACGCCGAGGCCGTCACGAACGAGGAGCTCGTCGAGCTCCCGTGCGACATCTTCGCCCCCTGCGCGCTCGAGCAGGTCGTCACCGAGGAGAACGCCGACCGCGTGAAGGCGTCCATCATCTGCGAGGGCGCGAACGGGCCGGTGACTCCGAGCGCGGACGCCATCCTCGAGGATCGCGGGGTTCTCGTGATGCCCGACGTGCTCGCGAATGCCGGCGGTGTCGTCGTCTCGTACTTCGAGTGGGTGCAGGGCCTGCAGGAGTACTTCTGGCACGAGGACGAGGTCAACGCGAAGCTGCGGGACATCGTCTCGCGCGCGTTCGAGGAGACCTGGCAGACGCGGGAGCACTACGACACGACGCTGCGCATGGCGGCGTACGGGCTGGCCGTCCGGCGTGTGGCAGAGGCGACGACCACGAGAGGCCTGTACCCGTAGCCCGTGTCGTTCTGTACCGCGGTGCGGGCTGCACGCTCTGCGCCGACGCGCTGACGGTGCTCCTCCAGGCGCGGCTCGAGCTCGGGTTCGAGCTCGAGGTCGTTGACATCGACGACGACGACGACCTCGAGCGGCGCTACCGCGCGCTCCTCCCGGTCGTCGAGGTGAACGGCGAGGAGGCGTTCGTCTTCGAGGTCGACTCCGACGAGCTCCGCGAGCTGTTGACCGCCTGACGGTTCTCCCACGCGCACCGGCCCGTCGCTGGCAGAATCGTGACACCTTGTCACAAACGATGGGGGTGAACCGCGCGTGGCCGAACGTCTGACCGTCGGAGTCGCTGCCCGTCTGAGCAGGTACCTGCAGGTCCTGACTCAGGCGCGGAAGATGGGCAAGGATCGGATCTCGTCCCAGGAGATCGCGGAGTACACGAACATCAACGCGACGCAGATCCGACGCGACCTCTCGACGTTCGGCAAGTTCGGGAAACGCGGCGTCGGCTACCGCACCGAGGCGCTCCTCGAGGAGATCCGGAAGATCCTCCGCACGCAGGGCCAGCACAACATCGCGCTCGTCGGGGCAGGGCGCCTCGGAGGTGCGATCGCGAGTTCGCCGATCTTCGCCGAGCACGGGATCACGATCGCCGCGATCCTCGACAACGACCCGGACAAGATCGGGAGCAAGGTCGGTGATCTCACGGTCAGCGCGATTGCCGACGCGGCGGAGGTGTGCCGCGATCGCAACATCATCGTCGGCGTCATCGCCGCACCCGCGAAGAGCGCCCAGGACGCGGCCGACAGCCTCGTCGAGGCGGGCGTGAAGATCGTCTTCAACTACTCGGAGGCGCTGATCGACACGCCTCCCGACGTGCAGGTGCACACGTCGAACCCCGCGGTCGAGCTGCTCTACGCCCTCTACTTCCACCTGGCCTGAGCCTGCGTCGGCGAAGGGATTCGCCGATCGGAGTCCATCGTGCGCATGCAGAGCCCGGCCCTTCGTGCTGGCTCGTTCGCCGCGCGACTTCGAGCATTGCTTCGGATCAGCTCCCCGAGCCAGCATGCCCTCGATGGACCAGTGCCTCGAGCGCGAGCGTGTACTCCGGCTCGCGCCCGGGGGCAGACACGTCCGTCCGCCAAGTTACAAGTTGTAACTTGCGGCGCTCGATCCAGCTCCCGACCAGACGTCAGGCTCGCGGACGCGCACGTTACAACTTGTAACTTGGCGGCCCTTTCGGACATGGCCCTTCGGGGCGCCGAGCTCGGCGGGGGCGAACCTGCGGTCGTGCGCGCATGAGGATCCTCCTCTGGCACGGGTATCTCCTCGGCGGGACGGGGTCGAACGTCTACACGCGGCAGCTCGCGCGCGAGTGGAGCCGGGCCGGGCACGACGTCACCGTGCTCTCGCAGGAGCCGCACCCCGAGCGCTACGACCTCGGTGGCGCGCACACCGTGCGACCCGACGTCGGCGGCCTGCTCCCGGTCTTCGTACTCGACCGCTACGAGGGGTACGACGTCAAGCTCCTCCAGGACTGCTCTCACGAAGAGCTCGACCGTTGGGTGGCGGCGAGCGCGGGCGCGATCCGGGAGCTTCTCCCCGCCGACCTCGTGTTCTGCAACCACGTGCTCCTGGGCGGTGCGGTGGGGGCTGCGACGGGAACGCGTTACGTCGTGAAAGCACACGGCTCGGAGCTCGAGTACTCCATGCGCGGCCGGCCGGCGCTCGCGACCTGGGGGAGGGACGTGCTCGCGCATGCGTCTGCGGTGTTCGTCGGCTCCGGCCACATCCGTGAGGTTCTCGAGGACATCTGCGGTCACGTCGATCGCGTGCACGAGGTGCCTCCCGGCGTGGACGTCGAGGAGTGGCGACCGGAGCCGCGCGAGAGAGCGGTCGCGGCTCTCCTTGCAGAGGCGCGCCGCGATCCGCCGAACCCGGGCAACATGGATGAGCGGCTGCCCGACGAGGGGAACGCCATGCGGCTCGAAGCGTTCTTCGCCGGCAGGGAGCCGGTGGTCGTCTACTTCGGCAAGTTGCTCGAGAACAAAGGCGTCCACGTGTTCCTCGAAGCGCTCGACGGCATCGAGGCGAGGGCAATCGTCGTCGGCTTCGGCGACTACCGGGCCGAGCTCGAGCGGTTGGCGGATCCCGACCGCACCCTCTTCACCGGGCCGTTCGAGCACCGGCATCTCGTCCACCTGCTGGCCCTGGCCGATGCCTGCGTTGTCCCCTCGATCTTCCCCGAGGCGTTCGGCATGGTCGCGGCCGAGGCGGCAGCGGCCGGATGCCCGCCGCTCGTCGCCCGCCACAGCGGGCTCGCGGAGGTCGCAGAGGGTCTCGAAGCGGAGTACCCGCCGGAGCTTCGCCACCTGACGGCGTTCGCACCCGGCGACGCCGTTGACCTGCGCGAGAAGCTGCGCGCGCTGCTCGCACTCTCGGCCGATGAGCGGGCCACCATCTCCAACGCGGCCCGGCGCACAGCGGTCGAGCGCTGGAGTTGGGCGAGCATCGCCGAGCGCCTCCTCGCGCTGAGCCTCGACGCGGGTCCGGCCCGTGGGGCCTGACCTCCCAGGGCCGATGCGACGCTTCAAATACGATAGCGAGCCATGGGCGACGAGCAGCGCCTCCCCTCCGACGAGCTGATCACCCAGGCACGCGAGCGCTTCGAGGCCGCGACCGACTTCACGGTCGCCGTCGAGGAGGAGTTCGCGCTCCTCGAGCCCGCGACGCTCGACCTCGTGAACCGCTTCGAGGAGGTGCAGGCGGCGGCACAGAGCACGCCTCTCGCGGAGCACCTCGTCGGCGAGCTCATCGCGTCCGAGGTCGAGATCCGGACAGGGCGACAGGAGACGTTCGCGGGCATCCCCGCCGCCATGGCCGAGCGCCGCTCCCAGCTTCACGAACTCGTCGAGCCGATGGGCCTCGCGCTCGGCGCGACCGGGACGCACCCCTGGGCCGACTGGAAGGAGCAGCGCATCATCGACACGCCGCACTACCGGCGGAACGACGAGCTCCTCCGGTACGTCGTCTGGCGCAACAACAGCTTCGGGCTGCACGTCCACGTCGCCGTGAAGGGCGCCGATCGTGCCATCGCGGTGAACGACGCTATGCGGAACTTCCTACCGGAGATCCTCGCGCTCTCGTGCAGCTCGCCCTTCGTGGAGAACGTCAACACCGGGCTGCACTCCGCGCGGACGCAGATCTTCACGCGCTTCTTCCCTCGCTGCGGCGTGCCCGACGCGTTCGGCACGTGGGACGACTTCGAGCGCTTCGTCCGCTTCCTCTACGACACCGGCTCGGTCACCGAGCACACGCAGCTCTGGTGGAGCGTCCGTCCCCATCTCGCGTTCCCGACGGTCGAGGTGCGGATCGCAGACGGCCAGCCCGATCTCGGCGAGGCGCAGGGACTCGCCGCGTTCGTCGCCTCTCTCGTCGCGCGCGTCGCCCGCGCCCACGACGAGGGCGAGCCCGTCGCGCCGCTGCCGCACCGCCTGATCGAGGAGAACTTCTGGCGCGCCATTCGCTGGGGGCTCGCAGGCGAGGTGCTCGACTTCGAGCGCGGCGTCCCGATACCCGCGCGGCAGCGGATCGAGGAGCTGATCGAGTGGATGCTCCCCGTCGCAGAGGAGATCGGCGCAGCCCCGTACCTCGCCGTGCCCGAGCGGAATGCTGCAGAGCGTCAGATCGAGCGCGCGGAGGACGGTGCGTCACTGCGAGAGATCTATGCGGAGCAAGTGCTCACGACCGAGGCGATCGGTGGCTGAGGAGCGGCTTCCGAGCGAGGAGGAGCTGCGGGCTGCGCTCGCGGAGGTCGAGGTCGCGCACGTCCTCGTCGAGATGTCGACGGCGGTCGTCTCGCTCGGCTTCCACCGGCTCTCGCCCGAGACGCGCGACCTGTCGCAAACGCGCCTCGCGATCGAGGCGCTCCGCGCGCTGGAGCCCGTCCTGCGCGACGGTGGTCTCGCCGACGAGCTCGTGCGCGACCTCGAGCAGGCGCGCGCGAACCTCCAGCTCGCGTACGCGAGCGCGGTGGCAGATCCGCCTCCGTCCGAGCCGGCCGATCCGGCCGATCCGGCCGCGACCGAGTAGCCGCTCCAACGTCGTCTGCGTGGACGCGGAGCTCGTCCTCGCCAGGTGGGATCACCGACTGAGCGGGCGGCGCTCGACGAGAGCGTCGCGGTCGCGCCGGCCTGAGATGGTTGATGCCACGACCTCGCGTCCAGGGCGCGATCTAGCGCGTCGGGGCCGCTTCCGCTCTCGGCGAGCCCGCTGCGCCGGCTCGCCGAGAGCGTGCGCTTCGCGACGATCGAGCGTCGTCAAGGCCTCGAGCCTTGCCGCCGCTCGCTCCTCGCGCCCCCGAGCGACCAGCCCGCGCCCTGGAGAGGGCGACTCCGTGGCATCAACCATCTGAGGGCTGTCTCGGCCGCGCCTGCGGCGCTTGTGATACATAATCCGCCGCGCCGAGGCGACTCGGCGCTTCAGTTTGTGATGGGCCGAGACCGGAGGATGGATGGACTTCTTCGTTGACAATGCCGTCGGGTTCGCGCTTGCGTGCGCGGCCGTGGCGGTCCTGTACGGGCTGTACCTGACCTGGTGGCTGCTGAAGCAGCCGGCCGGGAACGAGAAGATGCAGGAGATCGCCGCGGCGATCCAGGAGGGCGCCGCCGCCTACCTGCGCAAGCAGTACACGACGATCGCGGTCGTCGCGATCGCGCCCTTCCTGCTGCTCGGGTTCTACAACGAGCTCGGCTGGGGTACCGCCTTCGGCTTCGTGATCGGGGCGCTGTTCTCCGCCGCCGCCGGCTTCATCGGCATGAACGTCGCGGTGCGCTCGAACGTCCGCACGGCGGAGGCTGCTCGAGAGGGCCTCCAGCCGGCGTTCAAGGTCGCGTTCCGCGCCGGCTCGGTGACGGGCCTCCTCGTCGTCGGCCTCGGCCTCCTCGGCGTGGCGGGCTACTACTGGGTGCTGACAGGGTGGTTCGACAACACCCCCGAATCGGCCGTCTTCGACCTCGTCGGCCTCGCGTTCGGCGGCTCGCTGATCTCCGTCTTCGCGCGTCTCGGCGGCGGCATCTACACGAAGGCCGCCGACGTCGGAGCCGACCTCGTGGGGAAGATCGAGGCCGGCATCCCCGAGGACGACCCGCGCAACCCGGCGGTCATCGCGGACAACGTCGGCGACAACGTCGGAGACTGCGCGGGCATGGCGGCCGACCTGTTCGAGACGTATGCCGTCACCGCGGTCGCGGTGATGCTGCTCGGAATCCAGTTCGAGGCGACGGAGCTCTGGCTGTACCCGCTCGCGCTCGGCGGCGTCTCGATCCTCTCGTCGATCATCGGCACCTTCTTCACACGCGTCGGCAGCGGGCAGAACGCGATCATCAACGCGCTCTATCGCAGCGTCATCATCGCGACCGTGCTCTCCGCCCTCGGGTTCATCCCGGTGACGATGGCCTACGACGGCGAGGTCTTCAGCTTCTGGAACCTCTACGGTTCCGCGCTCATCGGCCTCGGGGTGACGTTCCTGCTCGTGGCGATCACCGAGTACTACACGGGCTCTCGCTGGAAGCCCGTGAAGGACATCGCCGGCGCCTCCCAGACCGGCCATGCGACGAACATCATCTCGGGCCTCGCCGTCGGGATGCAGGCGACGGCCCTCCCGGTCATCGTCATCGCCGTCGGGGTCGTGGGCGGGTACTACGCCGCCGGCGAGAACCTCTACGGGATCGGGGTCGCGGTCATGGCCCAGCTCTCCATGGCAGGGCTCATCGTGGCGCTCGACGCGTACGGCCCGGTGACGGACAACGCGGGTGGGATCGCCGAGATGGCGGACCTGCCGGAGGCGGTCAGGGGCATCACCGACCCACTCGATGCGGTCGGCAACACGACGAAGGCCGTCACGAAGGGCTACGCAATCGGGTCTGCAGGGCTCGCGGCGCTCATCCTGTTCGACGAGTACGGCCGCGGCCTGGCCGACGAGGGGCTGGAGATCTCTTTCGGCCTCGAGGATCCGTGGGTGATCGCCGGCCTCTTCATCGGCGGCCTCATGCCGTTCCTCTTCGCGTCGCTCGCGATGCAGGCGGTCGGCCGCGTCGGCGGCCAGGTCGTCGAGGAGGTGCGCCGCCAGTTCCGCGAGGACCCGGGGATCATGGAGTGGACGTCGCGGCCCGACTACTCTCGCGCGATCTCGATCGTGACGGGCTCCGCGATCAAGGAGATGATGATCCCCGCTGCGATCCCGATCGCGATCCCGATCGCCGTCGGGATCATCTCCCCCGAGATGCTCGGCGGACTGCTCATCGGCACGATCGTGACGGGCATCTTCCTCGCCATCTCGATGACGTCCGGCGGAGGCGCCTGGGACAACGCGAAGAAGCTCATCGAGGACGGGCTCTACGGCGGCAAGGGATCCGATGCCCACGCGGCCGCGATCACGGGCGACACGGTCGGCGACCCCTACAAGGACACGGCCGGCCCCGCGATCAACCCGATGATCAAGATCGCGAACATCGTCGCGATACTGATGATCCCGCTGCTCGCCTCGATCCACGGCTAACCGACGACGCTGGCAAGTGAGAAGGGGCGGCGCATGCCGCCCCTTCTCGTTGCAACCGGCGCGACCACACAATAGGATCCGCGCGTCACGGGGCAAGGCGGATCCGGTGGACAGACAGCCGCCAAAGTCGAAAGGGGAGACGTGCACATGAGATTCAAGATCGCGCTGCTGGTAGGCGCGCTCGGGCTTGCGCTCTTTGCGCTGCCCGCCGCAGGTGCGCCGAGTCAGGCGAGTCCGAAG
>JAWOIV010000039.1:0-5637 GCA_046484465.1 Gaiellaceae bacterium | reverse complement strand
CCCGCTCGGTCTAACCGGGTCGCGAGCTCAATTCGACATGTGGGGCCACTACGTACAGATCGTGGTCTTCAGCGGCAGCGGGACGCCGACAGACGACCTGTGTGCGTTCGGCCAGGACCCCGGGGTCTGCATTGCCGTCCTCGTCGAGTGAAGTCCGACTGCGACGCAACACTTAGGTAATCGCCCGAACGTGCCGAAATAGGAGCAGCAAGGAGAGGAAGCCATGTCCAATACGCTGACCGGAAAAGTCTCAGGAAGGATGTCGTCCCGCGGGTGGGCAATCGCCCTCGGGATCGGCGCGATCGTGCTCGCTGCAATCCTGCTCATCGCCTATCTCGTCCGCTACCGCGCCCGTGTGTCGAGCGAGAACGCGCCCACGCCCGTGCTCGTGGCGAAGCAGCTCATCCCCAAGGGGACGCCCGGAACGCTCACCGCTACTGGAGCGATGTACACGGCGACGACGCTCCCGAGGAAGGACGTCGTGGTCGGCGCGATCACCGACCCGTCGTACCTTGCCGGCCGCGCCGCAGCGGTGGACGTCTTCCCTGGCGCGCAGATCACCTCAGCCGACTTCTCGGCGACCGACACGGGAACGGTTTCCTCGCAGCTTCGAGGAACCGAACGGGGGATCTCGGTCTCAGTGGACAACGTCCACGGAAGCCTTTCGCAGCTCCAAGCCGGCGATTCGATCGACCTCTACGTGGCGCTCGGTGGACGAAGTCCGTCCGGACAGGGGCTCGTCAGGTTGTTCCAGCCAAACGTCAAGGTCCTCGCGGTGCCCGCAACGACAGGACCGAGCGGTGGCAGCAACCTCATCCTCAAGATCGAGACCGCCGATGCAGCGAAGTTCGCCTACGCGGCCGACAACACGCAGTTCTACTTCGTGCTGCGCCCGGTCGTCGCCGCCAAGCCCACCGCACGCACGACCGCGACCATCGACACGGTCCTAGGGTAACGAGGAGACCGCGTGCCGAGCCGCCCGGTCAAAGCGCTCCTCACCGTCGAGCCCGGCATCGAGCCCGACGACGTTCGCGACGCCCTGCCAACCGACGCCGACTTCAACATCGTGGCCGTGGTCACGACGCAGGAGGAGACGCTCAGTTGGCTTCGCGACGGCATCGTCGACGTGCTCCTCGTCGCCTGCGCCGGCTACTCCGATCGCGCGCTGCTGCTCCTGGAAACGGTGTCCCGCCAGAACCCCGAGCTCAACGTCATGGTGCTCGGGCAGGGATCGCCGAACGGCTTCCTCACGCGCGCGTTCGAGGCCGGCGCAGACGACATCGTCATGCTCCCGGCCGCACCGGAGCAGGTCCGGTTCGAGATCCAGAAGCTCCTCGCGCGAAAGCATCAGTCGCATGTCCTCCCGGTCGGGGAGGGCTCTCGGCTGGTCTGCATCCTCGGGCCGAAGGGCGGCACCGGCAAGACGCTCACCTCGACCAACCTCGCGGTCTCGCTCGCCCAGCGCGGCGATCGGGTCGCGCTGATCGACCTCGATCTCCAGTTCGGCGACGTCGCCCTCTGCCTGGGGCTGCCACCCGAGAAGACGGTGTACGACCTCGCGCAATCACCGGGGGCCCTCGACTGGGACAAGCTCGAGGCGTTCCTCCCCCGGCACTCCTCCGGCGTGTACACGCTCATCGCGCCGAGGCGGCCCGACCAGGCGAGCGCCGTCGGCGCCGAGCTCCTGCGCGAGGTGTACGGGATCATGCGGGCGAACTTCGACTGGGTCGTCGTGGACACGCCTCCCGGCTTCACCGCCGAGGTGATCACCTCCATCGACAGCTCCACGGAGATCGTCATGGTCGGGATGCTCGACTCGCTGTCCTTGAAGAACACCAAGCTCGGCCTCGAGACCCTCGAGCTGATGAAGTACGACCCCGACGACATCTATCTCCTCCTGAACCGGGCGCACAGCCGCGTGGGCATCAGCCAGTCCGACGTCGAAGCCGTGCTCGGACGCGCACCGGACGTCCTGGTCCCGTCGGATCGCGAGATCCCGCGGACGGTGAACGAGGGAATCCCGATCGTCATCGCACGACCCCAGTCCGAGCCCGCGGAAGCATTCGGCAAGCTGGCCGAGCTGCTCGCTGGGCCCGTGACAGAGACGGAGCAGGAGCCGGTTCTCGCGGTAGCGTCATCGCAGGACGAGCCCAAGCGCCGTCGCTTCGGAAGAAAGGCGTAACCCATCATGGACCTCCACGAGCGACTCAACCCCTCGCAGCGGCCGGGCCTCGAGTCCGAGCCGTTCGCCGAGCTCAAGAACCGCATCCACATGCTGGTCATCTCGGAGCTCGGCCCGCAGCTCTTCAATTCCGCGATCGACCCGGCAGAGTTGCGCGACCGCGTATCGGCGGACGTCCGGCGAAACCTGAACGACGAGGCCGGGCTCGCCCGCGAGGACCGCGAGCGGCTGACGTCGGAGATCCTCGACGACATCCTCGGCTACGGCCCGCTCGAGCGGCTGCTCGCCGACGACTCGATCACCGAGATCATGTGCAACGGCCCCGACGACATCTGGATCGAGCGCGGCGGGAAGCTCTACGAGACGACGGTCCGCTTCACGGACGACTCGCACCTGCGACGCATCATCAACAAGATCGTCTCGCAGATCGGCAGGCGCATCGACGAGTCGTCGCCGATGGTGGACGCCCGCCTCCCCGACGGAAGCCGCGTCAACGCGATCATCGCCCCGCTCTCGCTCTCCGGCCCGCTCATGACGATCCGGAAGTTCTCGCGGCGCCGGCTCTCGCTCGAGGACATGGTCAACATCGGCTCGCTCTCCGAGGAGTCGGTGGAGTTCCTGTCGCGGTGCATCGAGGCGCAGTTGAACACGCTCATCTCGGGCGGCACCGGATCGGGCAAGACGACGCTGCTGAACGCGCTGTCGTCGGCGATCCCGAACAACGAGCGCATCGTGACGATCGAGGACGCCGCCGAGCTCCAGCTCCACCAGCGCCACGTCCTCCGCCTCGAGGCGCGCCCGCCGAACATCGAAGGCGAGGGCCACATCCCGATCCGCGATCTCGTCCGCAACTCGCTCCGTATGCGCCCCGACCGCATCGTCGTCGGCGAGGTGCGCGGCGCCGAGGCGCTCGACATGCTCCAGGCGATGAACACGGGCCACGACGGCTCGCTCTCGACGGTGCACTCGAACTCGCCTCGCGACGCCCTGCACCGCATCGAGACGATGGTGATGATGGCCGGCTACGACCTGCCGCTGCGAGCAATCCGCCAGCACGTGTCGGCGGCGCTCGACCTCCTCGTCCACATCGACCGGATGGAGGACGGCACGAGGCGCGTCGTCGCGGTGACCGAGGTGCTGCGAATGGAGTCGGACGTGATCCAGCTCCAGGACATCTTCGAGTTCGAGATCGACTCGATCGCCCCGGATCGCACGATCAGCGGTGGGCTCCGGCCGACAGGCCTCCGCCCCGTGTTCCTCGAGAAGTTCCGCAAGCGCGGCATCGAGCTCCCGCAGAGCATGTTCGGCGAGCGGCTCACGTCCCTCGACGAGCGAAGGGACGCGACCGCGTGAGGCTCGGCGCGCGGATCGCGGCGACGAGCGTGGCTCTCGCCGCGCTGGTTCTGCCTGCGTTCGCGCTGGGACAGGCAGGGGCGCCGACGCTCCAGGAGGAGCGCGGCTCGAGCTTCCCGGACAAGCGCTTCGTCCTCCGGCTTCCCGACGCACGTGATCTCAAGGTCTCGCAGGTCGACGTGACCGAGAACGGCGGCCCGGTTCTCGCCATGGCGCTGGAGGCACCCGGAGGGTCGGCCAGCGGCGCGGTGCTCCTGATCGACGCGTCGAAGAGCATGCGAGGCGCCCCGATCGAGGGTGCAATGGACGCTGCGCGAGCGTTCCTCGCCCAGCGGAAGGACGACCTCCCCGTCGCGATCGTGACGTTCGGGGGAGGCACGATCGTCCTAACCGACTTCACGACCGACGACGAGATCCTCTCGGCTGCGGTGAAGGACACGCCCCGGCTCTCCGAGGGCACCGTCATCAACGACGCGATCGTGCGCGCGACCGAGCTGACCACCGCCGAGGGGCTCGGGCGCACGACCTTCGTCCTCCTCTCGGACGGCGCCGACTCCGGCAGCACGGCGACGCACGACGAGGCGGTCTCGGCGGCGAACGGCGCCGGTGCGAGCATCGTCTCCGTCGGGCTCCAGTCCCCCGTGTTCGAGCCGACCACCCTGCAGAGCCTGGCCCAGGAGACCGGCGGCACGTACCGGCTGGCAGCGAACGTCGGCGCGCTGGAGGGCATCTTCTCGGAGATCAGCTCCCGCGTCTCGAGCGAGTACATCCTGTCCTACCGGTCGCTCGTGCCCGCGGATACCGAGGCGAACGTGAAGGCCGTCCTCGTCGGACTACCGGCCGCCGCCGCCGTCTACACCACACCCGCCATCGACGTGGCTCCCGGAGGAACGTTCGATCGCACGTGGGTGGACGAGGTAATCATCTCGCCGTGGCTGATGGTGTTCGTCCTCGTGGCGATGTTTGCTCTTCTGGCATTCGCCGTGCTCTCGGTCGTCGAGGTCCGGCGCAGGTCGCTCAGGCGCCGCATGGCGCAGTACGTGTCGGTCCCGAGCGAGGACGAGTCCCGCGCGCGCCGCGCCGAAGTGGCCGCGATGCTCGCCGAGAAGGCGCAGAGCAAGGTCGGAGGGCACAGGTGGTGGCAGCGGTTCGAGACGGACGTCGATCTCGGCGGCTTCAGGTTGTCGCCCCTCGCAATCGCCGGCTGGACGCTCGTCGGCGGACTCGCCGCCTCGATCGTCACCGCCGTCTACTTCGAGTCATTCTGGGGTCTCCTGGCCGGGCTGGCCGCACCGTTCGTCACACGGTTCCTCGTCTCGCGCAAGGTGACGAAAGCTCGGGCGGCGTTCGACGAGCAGCTCCCGGACAACCTCGACGTCCTCGCGGGCGCGCTCAGGACGGGGCACTCGATGATGGGTGCGCTCTCGGTCATGGTGGACAGCGCCGGCGACCCGTCGAAGGCCGAGTTCCGCCGCGTCCTCCAGGACGAGCAGCTCGGCGTGCCGCTCGACGACGCCATCATGGTGATGGCGCGTCGCATGGAGAGCTACGACGCGGAGCAGGTCGCCATGGTCATGCGCCTCCAGCGCGAGGCGGGCGGCAACACGGCGGAGGTGCTCGACCGCGTCGCGGAGACGATTCGCGGGCGGATGGAGCTGCGCAGGCTCGTGAGCGTGCTGACGGCGCAGGCGCGCATCTCGCGCTGGATCCTCACCGCGCTCCCCATCTTCGTCTTCGTCATGCTGGCCATGAGCGGAGGCGACTACCTCGACCCGATGCTCGGCTCCCTGCTCGGGCGCGTCGCGCTCGTCGTCGGAGGGGTCATGATCCTCATCGGATCCTTCTGGATCAAGAAGCTCGCTGACCTGGACGTGTGACGTGAACCTGACGATCATCGCACTCGCAGGGATCCTCCTCCTCGGAGGAGGAGTCGCCATCCTCGTCGTCAATCTCGGTCGGGGCCGAACGTCCACGGGGACGATCGAGCAGATCCAGACGTACGGGTACGTCGCCGAGGTGGCGGGAGGCTCGGAGGTCGAGGCCCCGGCTCGTCGTCCGCTCGACGCGCTCGCCGGCCGCCTCGGCGACATCGTCGGGCGCCG
>JAWOIV010000131.1:0-3699 GCA_046484465.1 Gaiellaceae bacterium | reverse complement strand
CAGCGGCACTGTGCTCGTTCGGTCGCAACCCCGATTGAACTCCGCTCGCGCTCTTTTCGCCGATGCGGCGGACGATCCGCTGGACGGGGAGTAGATGTGTTCTCCACGGACATTTGTCCGACGAACATGCACGAGCGTGGCGCCGAGCGGACGTGGCCGGATGACGCGGAGCGGTGCAAGGAGGTGATGTGAGCGGCTGATTGTCGCAGCTCCGCGGGACTCGGTCAAGTCATGGGGCAGGTGCTTTCAGGCTTCCAGGAGGCGCGATCAGCAGGGGATGCCGCGGGTGCGCAGCTTGTCGAACAGCTGATCGAGGGCGGCGTCGAGTTCGGTTTGCCCGCGCTCGCCAGCCGCGATCGAGCGCGCCCGTTCGCGTAGGCGTTTCGCCTCGTGAACGAACGCATCGCCGAGTTGCTCGGCGAGCGAGCAGGCCAGCGACTCGAGTTTTTGGGTGAAGATCCGCACGAGGGCCGGGATGCGTGCAGCGACGCCGTGAGCCAGTCCACGAAGCGTGTCGTCGAGGAACACCTCCGGGGTTTCGTTCTTCTGTTGCGCTTCGCGATCGATTGCATCGCGGGTCGCCTTCGCATCTTCCCGGCGGCGCTTGGCGGCTTGCTCTTGGTATCGCTTGCGATGGAAGCGTCGTTCACGGGCCTCCCAGATCTCGCGTGCCTTCGCCTCGAGGAAGCCGAGCGGGTCGTACATCCATTCGGGGAACGGCGGCCCCAGGTACGGCGCCACGGCCTCGGCGAGATCTCGAAGCACCGGTGTACCGAAGCGCTTGAGGCGCGTCGAGGTCTCCTCTTCCGGGTTCGCGAGTTGGAAGCGGCGATGGAGATGGCGGGCATAATCGACGGCCGGCTCGCTCTCGAGCGAGCGCTCGAACAGCCGCTGCATCTTCTCGGCGGCGCGCAGCGGATCGAAGTCCGCGCACCGCTGAGCGGGGGTCTTTCCGTCGATCCCGTTCTGCGGGATCCGGTGATACAGTTGCTGGAAGACGGCCGACCCCATCTCGAGTAGCTTCGTGACGCGCCGGCGCGGCCAGCCGGGGTTCGCGTCGCCGAAGACGGTGGCGATCGCGGACCGGATCGCGTCCTTGAGCGTGAAGAAGTGCCGCTCGAGGGCCGCCTTCGCGGTCGGTGTCGCGGCCGGCGCGACGATCCGGAGCGTGTTACGGGCTTCCAGAAGCCGCTGGACGTCGCCGTTCAGGTACGGGCTCCCTCGGTCGATCACGAACGCCCCGATCCCCGGATACCGGGCCAGGCACTGCTCGATCACCTCCACGATCGCAGCGGTGTTCTCCCGAACGAACACGCGGGTCAAGAGATTGAGGCGGCCCGCCATCTCGAACACCGTCACGATGTAGAACGTCCAGCCGAAGATCTTGAAGTGCGTCGTGTCGATCGCGGCCTGCTGGAAGGGCTCGGGGTAGTCGTAGGCGCCGCGCGGGTGCGCTCGCTTGACCGGCGGCTCCCCGTCCTTCGGCATGTACTTCGCGACCGTCGTCAGCGAGATCGTCGGAGCGCCGTGGTGGCGCTCGAGCTCCTCGACGTATCGCTTCTCGAGGATGCGCTTCACGTCGGTCGGCGTGTAGCGGTGCGCGGAGATGGCGATCGCCCGGATCAGGCGCTGGATCTCGACGTGAAGATCGCACGCGCGACCGGGCCGACGGCTCCCGGGCTCGAGCGCCCGGCCGCCCGCCGCTTCGACCTCCTTGCGGATGCGGTAGAGCTGGCGCGTGTTCATCTCCAGGACCCCGGCGATCTCGGCGTAGTCGAGCCCACCCGAGGCCTGGGCCTCGTCGCTCACGCGGGCGATGCGCTCCTTGGCCTCTCCGCTGTAACACCTGTTTTTCGCGGTGTTCTTGCACCGGTCTCTGAGCCAGGCCCGCAGGTCCTCGAGCTGGCGCACCGCCGCTTCGCGGGCGGTGCGGGGGGCGGCGGGCGCCGGCGCCTTCGGGCCGGGACGGCGTTCCCGAACCAGCCCGGGCACCCGCGCGAGGAGCCACCTCGCCGTGCGCACGAACGTGCTCGATGCGATTCCCGTCTCCCGGCAATAGGCCTCGAGAGTCGGCGCCCCCTCCGGAAAAAGGAGCTTCACCATTGCCAGCACCGTGCCCCGGAGTCTATGCTCTGGGTCTATTGAGCGAAAGCTCAAGGTGGTCCCTCCCTTCGGCTCTGTTTCAAGCCAAAACCGATGGGAGGGATTTTCCTTTGTACCGCGGATCGTGCAACCCGGGAGGACGGCCACTCGCGCCCGTCCTCCCGGACGAGGGAACCTATCCCAGCGTGAAGCGACGACCGAGGACGACCAGTTCGAGCTTGTCCTCGCGACAGACGACCTGCAGGACCGTGGGCGATCGCCGCGCCGCTCCGTCCTCGCTCACCACGCCACGGAGCCACCGGAGACCGCCGCCGAGCGTCTTGAGCTGCGCGCTCATGGCGCGGCGCGCCTCCTCCACGAGCCCGAAGTAGCGGTCGGCGGGCATCAGCCCGTCGATCCCCATGTGGGTGCGGTGGAAGTTGTACTGGCGGATCCAGGTGGTGATGGCGCCCTCCGCTTCCCGAAGCGACGCGAACTCTTCGACGTCGAGGAGCTCGGCTTCGATCGAGCGATTGAACGCCTCCACCTTGCCGTTCGTGAAGCAGTGCCCCGCCTTGGTGACCGTGTGGTCGGTCAGGAAGTCGGCGAGGAACGCGTCGAACTTCGACACGCCGTTCCAGGCATGGAACTGCGGGCCGCGGTCACTGAGGATGCGCTCCGGACGGCCGTACCGCTGGATGGCGCGCTCCATCGTCTCGATGGCCAGCTCCGACGTCGCCGCCTCGGCGACCGCGTGTCCGACGCAGAACCGCGAGTAGTCGTCCAACACGAACAGACCGTAGGTCTTCGCCGACTGGATCCACATCTCCTTGAAGTCCACCGCCCACAGCTCGTTGGGCCGCGTCATCTCGAACCGGTTCTGGGCCGGATCGGACGGTTCCGCATGCGGTCGCTTCTGCAGTGGGATCCCCGCGTCCGTGAAGATCCGACCGATCATCGGCCGGCTCAGCTTCACGCCGTGGAAGCGCTTCAGCTGGTTCTGCACCTGCGCCAATCCCGCGTTCGGGAGCTTCTCCTTGATGGCCAGCACCAGCGCGCGGTGCTCCTCGTCGATCGGGGACCGACCGCTCGTCGTCGGTCGCGTGCTCCCCGGATCGGGGACCGACCCGCCGTGCGCCTCCGCCGCCCGCTTCCACCGGTAGAGCATCCCCTCGGGGATCCCGTACTGACGGCACACCTCGGTGCCTCTCCGCCCCGACGCCACCTGTGCCAGCACTTCCTCCTTGAACGCCTTCGAGTACCGGCCGGTCTCGCGCGGCGCGTGCACGGCTGCCGACCCGGTGGGCTCAGGGGACGGCTCCGCGGCAATCGGCCGGGAGCGCGGCGCCGCTGGCGCCGCTCGCGGGACGCCCTGCAAGGATGGATCTTGCCAGGTCATGGTCAACTCCTCTCGGGTAGACCTCCCTGACCAGCTCCATCCGCTCCGACCGGACAAATGTCCGTGACGCCCTAGCCAGATTCTCGTGCATGTTCAGAAGCACTCTTCCGGACATATATGTCTCTGGAGAAAACATTTTAGCAACAAGCCACATGCAGCAGCCCACTCGTCCCATTGCTGCAGGCAGGCGCCGCTGACCCGACCGCACCTCCCCGGCC
>JAWOIV010000120.1:0-4306 GCA_046484465.1 Gaiellaceae bacterium | reverse complement strand
GTTTCTCTTGAGCTGTGGCGTCCCGACGCTGTTCTTAGGGACGTTCAGGACTGTGGCGTAACTCGTTCCTGTAAGCGCGACGAGCAGCGCGATGCAGGCGACGGCGAGTGCCGGAGAGGGACGGCGCACCGGGAACCTCCTATGGCGGTTGTGGGTTTTGCCTCCCACCGTAGTGCGTCGATCCAAGGTCGGCCATGCGAACATACGCTCCTTGACCGCCCAGCCGAACCTGCACGTCCGCTTCCGCCGCGCGATCGAGCGCCGGGCGCTCTGGGCCGCAGAGGACGCCGCTCGCGAGCTCCCGAACCTGGCGCTCGAGGACGCGCTCCAGCTCGTCCATCTCTACTACGAGCGGGGATCACCGAAGGCTGAGCCGGCCGCGAGGCGCCCGGCTGCACCGAGTACGCAGCTTCCGAAGCTGATGGCTCCCCGAGAGGCAATCGCTTCGGCGAAGGTCAGTCGGGCTGCCGGACGGGGCGCTACCGCTCGGTGCACTCTTGTTCGGCAAGTCATGCCCGCCGCCAAAGATGAACTCGTGCTCCTCGCCGTTGGCGAGGTAGATCTTCGCGCGGCTGATGTCGATAGAGGCAACAGACGGCCCTGAATCGTCGGATAACAAATTCCCAGAGCCGCTCGCCGAGTTTTTGGCTTAAACAAACGGTCTAACCGGCGTTTTCTTAAACATATCGGCGGACTTCCAATCCGCGGGTCGGAGGTTCGAATCCTCCCGGGCGCACTGGCAACCATGACTCCGGAGGCTGACCGCGTGCTGATCTGCTCGAACTGCGGCCAGGAGGGCTCCGAGAGATTCGCTTCTGCCCCGCCTGCGCTGCGCCGCTCGACCAGGTGGCTGCCCCGGTGCGGGAGGAGCGCAAGGTCGTCACGGCCCTCTTCGCCGGCCTCGCCGGTGACCGCGCGGGCCAGCTTGATCCGGCGCCGGAACCTCAGTACTTCGCATCGCCGAGGCGGCGCGGCCGGCGCTTGGCGACTTCGGGTTCACGCTCATGGCCGCCACCGCGCTGCTCGACCGCCGGCGCCACGAACGCGACGCTCTACGCCTCCGGGAACATGACCGGGATGCTCGCGCAGGTCGGGCTGTTCCCGTCCTTCTTCGGGCCTGGCCACCGTCTCGGCCCGAGGGCGGGACTGCTCATCACCGGAGGCGCGGTCCTCGTCGTCGCCAACTTCGTCGACCTGACAGCGATCGCCTCCGTTGGGAGCGCGACCGCGCTCGTGCTCTTCCTGGTCATCTGCGCGGCCGCGTATCGACTGCGGACGAACACCGGCACCAACCTCGTGATGATCCTGCTTGCGACAGCGGTGACGGCGATCGTGCTCACGGCCTTCTCCGTCGACACGCTGCGCAACGCTCCCGAGACGTTCACGGCGATGGTCGCGATCGGCGTGCTCGCGATCGTGCTCGACGCGGCCTGGCGCTGGCGGCGTCCGGCTCGAGCGGAGTCTGAGGTGCTGCAGGACGCCGAGTGACGAGTCGAACGCTGCGCGTTCGCAGCGACCGCGAGCGTGAGGCAGGTGCTACCTCGCGCGGGGCCTCCTGGCGTCCGTAGATCGCCGCTCTCGTCTCGGGGTCGGGCACGATGGCGCGGTGTCGGCACGGTGCGACGATCCGCAAGGTAGCGTCCGTCCTGGAGTCGGGCGCATGAACCGAAGGGGGAGGGAGCGCATCGGATGACCCACACGTACGAGCTTCGCTCGGGCCGGAAGCCCGTCGGGCTCACGACCGCACCGAGCGCTCAGGTCGCGCTCCTCGACTACGTTCGCTCGCTCGGCTGCCGGGAGGCCGAGATCATGCGGCTCGGGCCGGACGTGGTCTCGTGGCGCGGCGCCGTCTACAGGGCCGTGCGGGTCGCGAGCGAGTCCGCTCCGGCGTGAGGAGGCGAGCGCCCGCACGGCTCGCTCGGCTCCTCGGGCGTCCCTCCTAGACGACTCCTTGGTCGAGCATCGCGTCGGCGACCTTCACGAAGCCGGCGATGTTCGCGCCGACCACGTAGTCCCCCGGCGCGCCGTACTCCTCCGCCGTCGAGCTGCACTGCTCGTGGATCGCGCGCATGATGTCCTTCAGGCGGGCGTCCACCTCTTCCCGCGGCCACTTCAGCCGGAGGGCGTCCTGTGACATCTCGAGGCCCGAGACCGCGACGCCCCCGGCGTTCGCCGCCTTGGCGGGGCCGTAGAGGATTCCCGCCCTGGTGAAGAGCTTGACCGCGCCGGGCTCGCTCGGCATGTTCGCGCCCTCGCAGATGAGGCGCACGCCGCCGTCGAGCAGCTTCGCGGCGTCTCGTGCCGTTATCTCGTTCTGCGTCGCACTCGGGAACGCGCAGTCCGCGGGGATCGCCCATAACGGGTTCGCGGCCGTCTTGCGCCTGGCCGGCGTGTAGCGCGAGCCCCGGAACTGCTCTGCGTACTCGCTGATGCGTCCCCGGCGGACGTTCTTCAGCTCCATGATCCAGGCGAGCTTTTCCCGGTTGATGCCCTTCGGGTCGTGGAGAAGCCCCTGGGAGTCCGACAACGTCACGGGCTTCGCGCCGAGGTCGAGCAGCTTCTCGACCGTGTACTGCGCGACGTTCCCGCTTCCCGAGACGAGGCAGACCTTGCCCTCGAGGTCGTCGCCGGAGGCGGCGAGCATGTCCTGCGCGAAGTAGACGCAGCCGTAGCCCGTCGCCTCGGGCCGGATCATCGAGCCGCCCCACTCGAGCGCCTTTCCCGTGAGGACGCCGCTGAACTCGTTGCGGATCCTCTTGTACTGGCCGAACAGGTAGCCGATCTCGCGCTCGCCGACGCCGATGTCCCCGGCGGGGACGTCCGTGAACGGCCCGATGTGACGCTGGAGCTCGACCATGAACGACTGGCAGAAGCGCATGACCTCGCCGTCGCTTCGGTCGCGCGGGTCGAAGTCCGAACCGCCCTTCCCGCCGCCCAGCGGCAGCGTCGTGAGCGCGTTCTTGAAGACCTGCTCGAAGGCAAGGAACTTCAGCAATCCGACGTAGACGGAGGGGTGGAAGCGGAGCCCGCCCTTGAAGGGGCCGATCGCGCTCGACATCTCGATCCGGTAGCCCCGGTTGACCTGGATCTCGCCCGTGTCGTCGACCCAGGGGACACGGAAGACGATCACGCGCTCCGGCTCGACCAGGCGGTCCAGCACCTTCTCCGTGCGGTAGTGGGGGTGTCGACCCAGAGCCGGCTCGAGCGAATCGAGGACCTCCTCGACGGCCTGGTGGAACTCGGGCTCGCCGGGGTTCTTCGTCTTCACGTGCTCGAGCACGCCGTCGAGGTACCGCGACACGACGCTCTTGTCCTTATTCTTCACGGCAGTCTGGCTCGTGCTCATCGCAGGGCTCCGTTCGCTCGCTCGTGGGACGGTGCGGGACACCTTATGGACGCGAGCGGCTCGCACCGGTGTACGGCGCGAGCCGCTGCGATGCTGCGTCCCGCCGTCGCCTGAGCCCTAGCCGACCCGCGCGCGGGCGATCCGCGCGCGGGCGATGCGTTCCGCCGCCTCGGCCGACCGGCTCCCGAAGATCGGGAGGCACGAACGACGAAGGGCCCGGCTGCCGCCGGAGCCCTTCGTACGCCGTGACGCTCTACCTACGGCTTCGAGACGGTGATCGACTTCGTCCCGCCGAAGCTCGTGCTTCCGTTCACGGTCGACACGGTGAGTCACCGACCCCGTCCGCTTCGGGATGCTGGACTTCGAGATCGTGCACTGACCACTCGCGTTCGTCGAGCACGTCCCGCTGCCGCTCGTGCCGTTACTCGACACCCATGCGACGGACGCTCCGGATACTGCCGAGCCGTTGTTGTCGGTCACCGTCAGGGTGACCGTGTAGGTGCCGCCGGCGGCGTACGACTTCGAGACCGTGACGCCGCTTCCGCTCGTCCCGTCGCCGAAGTTCCACGAGTACGAGCTGATCGTCCCGTCGGAGTCCGACGATCCCGATCCGTCGAAGCTGCACGTCAGATCGGTGCACGAGGGTGTGAACGACGCGGTTGGCGATGCGTTCCCGCCGCCGCCTCCGGGGCAGGCTACTCCCCCGGGCGAGTGTCGAGGAACGCGAGTAGCTCGGCGTCGTTCTTGAACGGCTGCGACTCCTCGTCGACGCGCTCGTCGTAGCGGACGAGCAGGCCCCGCCGGGCGGCGAGTCGGATCGCGTCCTCGAGCGCCCGCACGCTACTACCGCGGCAGGCGGAGACCCAGGCGGCGGGGAAGTGAGGCTGCGAGCGCGGTGAGCGCGCCCGGCACTTCACCCCGATCCTCTGCATCGTCCTTCGCCACGAGGGCGCGCCGAAT
>JAWOIV010000111.1:0-5503 GCA_046484465.1 Gaiellaceae bacterium | reverse complement strand
CCGTTGCGAACCTTCGGCGTGGTCACGGCCCCGTTCTGGATCTGCAGCGTGCCGACGCTGCCCCGCGCGAGCTGGTTGATCGTCGCCACGCCGGTGCCGCTCAAGGCTACGAACAGCGCGATGCTGGCGACGACCAGAGCGGGCGAAGGACGTCGAAGCGGAAACTTTCTCATCGTCTTCCCCTTTCGTGGTTTCAGGCCAGGCTAGAGACGGCTCCGGTCGAACGACCTGTTCTGGGCCGGGTTCTTACGCATCCCTTACGGATACGAAGACCGACTCGAAGTACTCGCCCGCCCGCCGGCCGGTGCGGCGGTTCACGTGGCGCTCGAGCCGCTCGACCACACGCAGGCCGCTCTTCTGCAGGATCTCCGGGTAGAGGTCACGCCGGTCGTTCACCACCACGAGCACGGGTGCATCCGAGGCGAGCGCAGCCACGGCCCGGCGGAGGACGTCCGTGATGCCCGCGACGTACTCCTCGATCGCAGCGCGGCCCGCTCCCCGGGCGGCTGCTCCTACCTCGCGCTCGCGACGGTCGTCGAGGCCGAGGAGCTCGTACGCGTAGCGGTGCTGCTCGTGGTAGTCGATCAGCCCGGGGTACGGCGGCGAGGTGACGACCCCGTCGAACGGGCCGTCGAGCCCGATCTCCCGCGCGTCACCATGGATCACGAGCGCCGCGCGCCGTCCGTCACGCGCGTGCTCGAATGCCTTGATCCGGGCCAGGGTGTCCTCGAGGTAGCGGACGAGGAACTTCTCGGCCTCGCCGACGGGCCGGCAGGTCCGCCGGTGCTTGTGGCACCAGTAGGGCCCCCGCTGCGGCGCCTTGGGAAAGTCGAGGTCGAAGTGCGTCGTGAGACGCGCGGAGCGTGCAGCACGTGCGAGAACGACCCGGAGCACGTCGGCGTGCTCGTACTCGTCGATCAGCGATCGGAAGTGCAACAGCTCGGCGGCCGCCCGTGGCGCGAACCAGTCCCGCACGTAGCCGTGCGGCCGCGCCCGCGAACGACCGAGGCGGGAGAGGGCACCGCGGACCTCCTTCTCGAGCTGGAAGAGCTCGTAGCGCTCCGTCTTGACACGCATGAGCAGGCAGTTGAACGCGGCAACGTCGAGCCCCACGGCGTCCCTGCCCGACTCGAGCGCCTGCACGAGCGTCGTCCCCGAGCCGGCAAACGGGTCGAGGACGCGGCCGCCGGGGCGGACGTACCTGTCGAGCAGCGCCTCGACGAGCTGCGGTGGGAACTTGCCGAGATACGGATGGAGCCGGTGCACGTGCTTCGTCCGCTCGCGCTCGGGAAGCTCCGCCTCCGACCACGAGAGCTCGAGCTCGCCGCCGATCTCCTCGTACAGCGCAGCCTGCGTCGTCGCCACACCTGCTGATTCGGACCGCGGGCACGGGCTCCTCCCCGGCGCCGTTCGCGGTCAGCTGAGCGGGACGCGCTCGACCCGACCGCCCTGCACGGCGGCGGCCTCGAGCTCGAGCTCGAGACCTGCCGCTTCGGGATGTCGCGCGAGCCACGCCTCGGTTGCGGCGAGCACGCGCCGCTGCTTCTCGCCGTCGATCATCTCGAGCGGATGCCCGAAGCCAGGCCCGCTCTTCTCCTTCACCTCGACGACGACGAGACGGCGGCCGCGGCGGACGATCAGGTCGAGCTCGTACCCGCCCGCGCGAGCATTGGCCTCGACGAGGCGGTAGCCGCGGAGGCGGTAGTGGAGGAGAGCGCGCCGCTCTCCACGGTTCATGCAGCTTCGTAGCAGGCGGCCTGGAAGGAGCGGCGATGCTGGCCCGAGGGGCCGAAGGCGCGGACGGCAGTCGAGTGCTGCGGTGTGATGTAGCCGACGTGCGAGCGAAAGCCGTACCGCGGATAGACGGCGTCGAGGCGGCGCATGAGCCGGTCGCGTACGACCTTCGCGACGATCGACGCGGCCGCGATGCACGCACTCCTCGCGTCTCCGTCCACGATCGCCTCGTGCGGTGGCGCGGCAGGCCAGAGTCGGAACCCGTCCACCAGGCAGACCTCCGCCGGCGGGTGAAGGTCGGTGAGCACCGAGCGCAGCCCAGTGAGGTTCGAGCGATGGAGCCCCACGCGGTCGATCTCCGCGGCCGGGACGACCCGGAGGCTGATCGCCGACGCACAGCCCGACACCGCATGGAAGAGCACCTCGCGCTCCTCGGCGCCGACCTGCTTCGAGTCGTTCAACGCCGCCAGCGGGCGGACACGGTGGCCGTGCAGGAGCCCGTAGTCGAGGAGGACGCCGGCGACGACCAGCGGGCCGGCGAGCGACCCCCGGCCCGCCTCGTCGGCTCCGGCCACGAAGCGGACGCCGAGGCGCCTGTCGTGAGCGAGAAGCCGCTGACCGCTCGACCGGGGCACCCGGCCGAGGATAGACGCTACCCCTGCCGAAGCTCGCGGACGCGCGCCTTCTTCCCCACTCTCGACCGCAAGTAGTAGAGCTTGGCGCGCCTGACGTCGCCGATGGAGACGACCTCGAGCTTCTCGATCTTCGGCGAGTGGAGCGGGAACGTCCGCTCGACGCCGACGCCGAACGACTGCTTGCGGACAGTGAACGTCTCGCGGAAGCCCGCTCCCTGCCGCTTGATGCAGATCCCCTCGAAGACCTGGATGCGCTGGCGACTTCCCTCGATGACCTTGAAGTGGACGCGAACGGTGTCCCCCGCCTTGAATCGAGGCAGATCCGTGCGCACGTGGCGCTGCTCGAGGCTCTCGATCGTCGTGTTCATCAGAGAGGGAACGGCCGGAGGCCGACGCGGAATGGTAGCGAAACGGCGCAACCCGGGCCACGCGTCCGCGGGACGGACGAGCGCGACGATCAGCGGAGGCGAAGCCGGAGCGCTTCAGGGATCTTCCGCGCGGCCGGGATCCGCTCGGCGGATCCCGGCCTGCGCAGGCAATCAGCTCAGCGGAACGAGATCCGGTTGGGCGGCCAGTAGGTCATGAAGACCTTGCCGATGAGGTTCTCCCTCGGCACGGAGCCCCAGACGCGCGAGTCGCACGACTGCGAACGATTGTCCCCCATGACGAAGTACTGGCCCTGGGGGACACGGAACGACTCCGCCGGCCCGATGTCGCGGCGGTCGAGCTCGATGTACGGCTCGTCGAGCCGGTTCCCGTCGATGTAGACGAAGGCATGATCCCTAGCCACGCGGACCTGCACCCTCTCACCGGGGAGCCCGACGATCCGCTTGACGAATGTCCCTCCCGCGCCGCACTTCGCCTGCGCCTCGGGCGGAGTCTCGAAGACGACGATGTCACCGCGTGCCGGCTCTCGGAAGTGGTAGATGAAGCGGTTCGCGAGCACGCGGTCGGAGAACCGCGCCTCGCAGAGCTGTGCGGGGCGCGCGCAGTGCAGCGTCGGCTCCATCGACGAGGACGGGATCCGGTACGGATTCACGACGAACGCCTTGATCGCCAGCACGATCACGATTGCTCCGACGATCGTCACGAACCAGTCGACGACGATGCGCACGCGGCGCGGCAGCCTCCCCGTTACACGGTCGAGCGGGTGGTGGAACTCGTGCTTCGGCTCCTCCGGCGGGACGGGCCAGGAGAACGGCGGCGCAGGGGGCGGCTCCGACGGCGAGCCCGACGTGAGCTGCTGATCGCCCGGCCAATCCCAGCGGTCGCGCGCCTCGGGGTCGGCCCCGGGCCACGCGCCGGCACGCCGCTCGTCGCGGAGATCGCGGTCGTCGCCCCGGCTCACGTGAGGCTCCTGACACGGTCGCGCCGCCACGTCTCGATGCGGCCGTGGTCACCCGAGAGGAGCACGTCGGGCACCGTCCAGCCGCGAAAGTCGGCCGGGCGCGTGTAGTGCGGATACTCGAGCCCGCCGTCCAGCGCCTCGGAGAAGCTCTCGACCTCGCCGGAGCCCTCGCTCAGAGCCCCCGGGAGACGACGCGCAACGGCGTCGACGACCGCTAAGGCCGGAATCTCGCCACCAGAGAGGACGTACGGGCCGATCGAGACGGCCTCGGTGCAGAGATGATCGAGGATGCGCTGGTCGAAGCCCTCGAAGCGCGCCGAGAGCAGCGTGAGCGCCGGCTCGACGGCGAGCTCCTCGACGAGCTCCTGGTCGAGCTGGCGGCCGGCCGGAGTCAGAGCGACGATTCGGTGCTCCGGCATCCCGCCGTAGACGGCGTCGAACGCCGCCGCGACGACGTCCACGCGCAGCACCATCCCCGGCCCGCCGCCGTACGGCTCGTCGTCGACCTGGCCTGCGGTGAGCGGCGTCGTGTCGCGGTAGTTGAGCACACGGAGCTGGAGCTCACGATCGAGCACGGCCGCGATCGGCCTGCGCTCCCGGATCCACGCGAACGCGTCCGGGACGAGGGTGAACACGTCGAGCCGCACGAGGCAGAACCGTAGCCGTCAGTCCGTGAACCCGGGATAGAGATGGACGCGCCCGGTCTCGAGGTCCACCTCGCGGACACAGTCCTCGACGAGCGGGAGGAGCGCCCCCGAGTCGAGCTCGAGAGCGTCGTTCGCGGGGCCCGGAAGGACGTCGCGCACACGACCGGCCTCCGTGCCGTCCGCATCGACCACGAGGAGACCAACCAGGTCTGTGACGTAGTAGGAGCCCTCGTCGGGCTGAGGGAGGTCGGCTCGCCTCACCGCGAGCTCGGCGCCGCGCTCCACGTGACGGTCGAGCTTGACGGCTCGCCGCCCCTTCCCGACCTGCCGTGAGACGACGACCCTGGCCTCGAGACCGTCGGCGAGGATCCTGGCACCGACCTCGAATCGTCGCGCATCGTCGCTTCCGCCCTCGACGACGAATGCGCCGTCGAGGCCGTGCGGCTTCCCGACCCGTCCGATCGGGACGAGGCGGTCGGGGTCAGTCGTCAATCTCGAGCAGGTACCGCTCGTCGGCCCTGGCGCCCGCGGCCCGCACGATGCTCCGGAGGGCCCGCGCCATCCTCCCCTGGCGACCGATCACCTTGCCCACGTCGTCGGGTGCCACGTGGAGGTGGAACACGACGGCATCCTCCCGCTCCTCCGTCTCGACGCGCACTGCGTCCGGCTCGTCGACGAGCCTGCGCGCGATCCATTCCAGAAGCTCAGCCATCTCTCTGCGCAAGAGCGGAATCCGCAGGAGCGGATTCCGCTCGCGATATCCCTACAATTCAGAAGCAGATTAAAAACGGGGAGCTTTCTTATGAAGAGCTGGTCTTGTTCTATCTGCACCGAATCAAAAAATACGACAGGGAGAATGAACTTTCCCTGAATTCAATTATTTCTCTGAACAAAGATATTCTGAAAGAAGCCCGGGAAAAAGATGAGGCCCTGAAGAACGGCGGCGACCGTCATCCTATCTTCGGAATCCCGGTAGTTTTAAAAGACAATATCAATGCTGAAATCGCTTCGACTACCGCTGGTTCGGTGGCGCTGCGGAATAATCAAACCGAAGATGCCTATATCGTGGAGCAGTTGAAAAAGAACGGAGCGCTTATCTTAGGAAAAGCAAACCTAAGCGAATGGGCGTATTTCTTTTG
>JAWOIV010000168.1:0-7765 GCA_046484465.1 Gaiellaceae bacterium | reverse complement strand
CCCACGCGCCTTCGTCGGACGGGGTGAGGTGACGCCCGGCGTACAGTTCCACATCCGGCAGGTTGGAGTCCAGCCCGCGCCCGGCTACTGTGGTGAAACTCCACGTCAGGCCGAACTCGTTCATTTCGTCGTCACCGGCCAGGAACAGCAACTGTTCGTAGGTCAGCGCGCGGTCCCGGCTGGCGCTGTAGAGTTCGACCAGTTCCACGTCATACACCGCCAGCGAACTGAAACTGTTGACGCCCTCGAAGTTCTCTAACGTGTTGTTGACTTCGTTCAGCGTGCCGTTTGACCCGGCGGCGAAGATGGGATCGTGCTGCCGGAGGCGATCCTCGCAACGAACACGTCCGCGCTCTCCGTGACCGAGATCGCGGCGGCTGTCTCGACGCCGGAGCGAGTCGTCGGCATGCACTTCTTCAACCCGGCGCCACTCATGCCCCTCGTCGAGATCGTGCGGGCAGAGCTCTCGTCGGACGCTGCGGTCGAGGCTGCCTACGGCGTGGGAGAGCGCATGGGCAAGCGACCCATTCGGTGCCACGACACACCGGGGTTCGTGGTGAACCGCATCCTCATCCCGCTGCTCAACGACTGCATTCGCGTTCTCGACGAGGCGCGGGTGTCACCCGAGGACCTCGACACTGCCATGACGGCCGGCGCCGGCTGGCCCATGGGGCCGTGCACCCTCGTCGACCTCGTCGGGATCGACGTGCACGTGCACGCGTCCGATGCCCTGTACGAGAAGCTTCGCGAGCCTCGCATGGCGCCGCCGCCGCGGATCGTGGCGATGAAGAACGCCGGTCTCCTCGGCCGCAAGAGCGGCCGCGGCTTCTACGCCTACGACTGATCGCGCCCGGGCTCGACGCGCGCGAGCCGCGCGTGACAGAGCGCAGACACGGACAGCATGCCCACGAATCGCTCGCCGTCGACCACCGGGAGCGCGTCCTCCTCGGTGTGCATGAAGCGCTCGGCGGCGTGGATCTGGCTGTCGTCGGCAGCGAGCGGGTCGGTCGGGCGGGCAAACGCGCGCACCGGCCGGTCGTGGGCGTCGCGGGCGAGCTCATCGAGCGTGTCGGCGTCGTCGGTCAGGAACGCCGTGTGCCGCACCTCGGCGAGGTAGCCCGGGAACACGGCTCTCAGGAGGTCCCCCTCCGAGAAGATCCCGACCACGCGTTCGTCCTCGTCCAGGACGGCAAGGGCGGGCGAGCGCGTGGAAGAGAGAGCGGTGACCGCCTCGGCAAAGGTCGCCGTCGCCGAAACGGACGCATCTACGAGGGGGACATCACGCAGCGACATCAGACCTGGAAGAGCAGCACGTAGGCGGTTGCAATCAGGAGCGACACGAACGTCATCGGCAACCCGATGGCGAGGAAGCGAAGGAACGAGATGTGGTGGCCCGTGCGATCGAGGATCCCGGTGGCGGCCACATTCGCTGCTGCGGCGATCATGGTCGCGTTGCCGCCGAAGCACGCTCCGAGGGCGAGAGCCCACCAAAGACCGTCGTCGAATTCGCCTCCCTGGATCTCCTCGACTACGGGGATCATCGCGGTGGTGAACGGGATGTTGTCCACGAGCGCCGAGCCCAGCGCTGCGCTCCAGAGGACGGCCATGGCCTCCGCCGAGCTCGAGCCCTCCGTGGCGGTCGCGAGCCGGTCGGCGATCTCGGCGATCACTCCCTGCTCGATGAGGCCGCCGACCATGACGAACAGTCCGATGAAGAACAGCAGCGTGGCCCACTGCACGCGCCCGAGCGCGTCGTCGATGTCGTCTGCGGCGACGAAGAGCATGACCGTGGCGCCAACCATGGCGACCACCGCCGGCTCGACGCCGATCGCGGTGTGCGCGAAGAAGGCAACGATCGTCCCGACCAGCACGGCGAGGATCCGCTTGACGTTCTTCGCCTCGCGCATGTCGCGCGCGGGGTCGAGGCCCGCGATCTCGTGCCGTCGCTCGGGGTCGGCCTTGAGCGAGGACCGGTAGATGAGCGCGAGCAGGCCCGACACGACGAGCAACGTCACCGCCGACACGGGGGCGAGGTTGTAGATGAAGTCCATGAACGAGAGCTCGGGCTGAGACGCACCGATCAGGATGTTGGGCGGATCGCCGATGAGCGTGGCCGTGCCACCGATGTTGCTGGCGAGGATCTGGACGAGCACGAGCGGGATCGGCGGTAAGCGGAGGATGTCCGCGATGAGGAGCGTGATCGGGACGACGAGGAGGATCGACGTCAGGTTGTCGAGGAAGGCCGAGAGGACGCCCGTCACGATCGCGAGGAGGAGGACAAGCGCGATCGGGTTGCCGCGCGAGAGCTGCGTGGCGCGGAGCGCGATGTACGTGAAGACGCCGGTCGGCTCGGCCAGGGCGACGATGACCATCATCCCGGTGAGGAGCCCGATCGTCGGCCAGTCGATCGCCTCGATCGCGTGCTCCTCGTCGATGATCCCGAGGACGACCATCAGCGCTGCGCCCCCGAGCGCGATCTTCGTCCGGTGCGCCCAGTCGAACGCGATCGCCACCAGGGCGACGACGAAGATGATCGCCGCGACGGCCTCCATGGAGCGCGAGCCTATCCGTCCCGGAGGTTCGAGAGCGCACTCCTCTTCAGAGGCTCGTAGCCGGGATTCGACAGCTCGCCCTTACCGTCTCCTTACAACCTTCTCACCCTCGGCACACTCCGGGCGCGGATACTTCGTCGCGATGCGGCTGATCATGCTCTTCATGTGCGCCCTCGTCGCTGCGGCCGCGATGGCGGCGTCGGTCGCTGCCGGTGAGCCGAGCAACGGCACGCTCTCGATCGAGCGCGGCAAGGGCCTCGTCGTGCTGGAGATCCGCGGCTCCGTGCTCGGCCGGCTCTCGAGCGGCATGGTGCGCGTGACGGACACGACGCCCAACGACCGCTTCGTCCCGGTCATCGCAGGCCGTCGGTTGACGCAGGAGCGCATCGGGCCACGCACGACGATCTACCGTGGTCAGGGCCTGCGGTTCAGGATGCTCGGAGGCGGCTACCGCATCGTCGCTCGAGGGGAGGGTCTCTCCCTCTCGGCGGTCGGGCGCGGCTACGTCGTGCTCCTCGGCGAGCGGAAGCTGCCGACGGATGACGCGGGCGTCTACTCGGTCGACGGCGTGGACTGCAGTGAGGAGCCCGATCTGTGCCTGCCGCTCCCGAGCGAGTCGGAGCGACATCCGATCCGCCCGTGGCAGCCCGCCGGTGAACCGGGATCGACGCGATGAGTCAGGAGCAGCACACGATCCTCGTGGTCGAGGACGAGACCTCGATCGCCTCGTTCGTGTCGGCGTACCTGCGGAACGCGGGGTACGTCGTGCGGACGGCAGCGACCGCTCGGGAGGCCGCTGCGGAGCTCGGGGCGGCCCAGCCCGCGCTGATCGTGCTCGACCTCAACCTGCCCGACGGCGACGGTGTCGAGCTCTGTCGCCGGATCCGCAAGGGCTCGGACGTTCCAATCCTCATGCTCACCGCGCGGGACGACGACGTCGACAAGATCATCGGGCTCGAGGTCGGAGCCGACGACTACATGACGAAGCCGTTCAACCCTCGCGAGCTCGTCGCGCGGGTGAAGAGCGTGCTCCGGCGTGCGGCGCCCGACCGACGCGTGAGGGAGTCCGAGGAGATGCGACACGGTGAGCTCGTGATCAACGCCGGGAAGCGCGAGGTGTACGTCGGAGACGAGGAGATCCGGCTCGCACCAAAGGAGTTCGACCTTCTATGGGAGCTCCTCGACCATCGCGGAATCGTGCTCACGCGCGATCAGCTGCTCGAGCGCGTGTGGGGCTACACGTTCGCTGGCGATACACGCACGGTGGACGTGCACGTGCGCCAGATCCGACGGAAGCTCGGCGACGCCTCGCCGATCGTGACGGTGTGGGGCGTGGGGTACAAGGTCACCTCTGACCGCGCCCCGGCTCCGGCCTCGTAGCCGACTACCCTGAGGCGGATGCTCGGAACGTTTCGGTTCCGTCTCACCGCGCTCTTCCTTGGGGCGGTGTTGGTGTTCGGCCTCGTGTCGATCGGCCTCGCGGTGCGGCTCTTCCAGGACGTCACGCGCACGCAGTCGGTGCAGGAGCTGAAGCGGGAGGCGGCGGGGATCGCCGCGCTCTACGCGGAGGCGGCGCTGCGCGCCACGGACGAGGGTCGGGCCGCGCCCGAGTTCGCCGCGGAGACCCTCGAGCAGGCGACGGGCGACGAGATCTTCTACGTGGGCGCCTCGCTCTTCCCCGGCCAGCAGTTCGGCCTGAAGCGGCTTCCCCGGAGCGCTCTCGGTGACGTGGAGCTCGACCGAGACGAGCTGGTGACGTTCGAGTTCACGCCACCGGGAGAGACCCGCCGGCTCGTGGCCGCGGCACAGCCGGTGAAGCTCGAGGAAGGAACCGAGCCGTTCGGATGGCTCGTCGTCGCGAAGCCGACGGCAGAGCTGCGCGAGCAATGGGTGACGCTCCTCGGGCGCCTTGCCCTCGCACTTGCCGTGGGTGTTGCACTCGCCGCGCTGCTCTTCTGGTGGCTGTCGCGACGCCTCACGGAGCCCGTCCTCGCACTCACGCGGGCGACGCAGTACGTTGCCGCGGGCCAGTACGACATCGACGTACCGGCGGCCCGAGGCGGTGACGAGATCTCGCTGCTCGCCGATCGGTTCCGGGTCATGGTGGAGCGCCTTGCGGAAGCGGAGCAGCTCAAGCGGTCGTTCCTGATGTCCGTCTCACACGAGCTGCGCACCCCGCTGACCGCGATCCGCGGTCACGTCGAGGCCCTCCGCGAAGGGATCGTGAGCGAGCCGGATCAGGTTCAGACCTCGCTGGACGTCATCGCTGCCGAGGCGAGCAGGCTCGAGCGGCTCGTGGGCGACGTCCTCGACCTTGCAAAGCTGCAGGCACACCGGTTCACCGTGCGTGACGAGGAGGTGGACGTCGGACGACTTCTCGACCAGGCCTACGGCGCGTTCGCGGAGGAGGCGCGCAGGCGGGACATCGACTACGGGCTGACCTCCGTCGACGACGCACCCGTGATCGTCTCCGACGGGGATCGTGTGCTGCAGGTCATCTCCAACCTCCTGTCGAACGCCTTCCGCTGGACGCCCGACGGGGGCCGGGTGGAGCTTCGGCTCGGTGTCGAGAACGGCCGGATGAACGTCGACGTGATCGACAACGGGCCCGGGATTCCCCCCGAGAAGCAGGAGCGCGTGTTCGAGGCGTTCATCTCGCAGGACGCAGACGGAACCGGGCTCGGTCTACCCATCGCGAGCGAGCTCGCACGTGCGCTCGGTGGGCGAGTCGAGCTGCGATCTGGTGGGAGCGGCAGCAGCTTTCGCCTCGTTCTGCCGGTCGAGCACGCCGGGTAGCACGCGCTCCGAGCTCGCGGAAACGACCTCTACGCAGCCGCTGCGTGCTCGAGCGGGTCTGCCGGCTCTGCGGGCTCGCCGTCGTGCGGGGAGAGCTCCATGGGTGCCGCGACGTCGCGCCGCGATGCCTCGAGCGACTGGAGGCGGAGATCCACTCCTCGCCAGCCGGAGCTCACGAGATCGACGAGCAGCGCGAGGTCTTCCACGCGGGCCCGCCTCTCTGCGAGCAGCTCGCTCTCGATCCGCTCGAGCCGCCTGATCGCGTGGTTCAGGAGCCCCCGGATTTCCGCGATGTGGCGGCCGACAGGGAGGACCTCCGTGCGCAAACCGTCGCGAACGGCGGCTCCCACCTGCGCCGGGATCGACGCTTCGAGCTCCGCCGCCGTTGTGGCGAGCGACTCGATCTGCGCGCGAGAGCGCTCGAGCGCGGCCTCGACCCGTGCGGGCTCGGTTCGTCCGGAGCGGGCGTCCGCGATGCGTTGCGTCGCGCGCTCGAGTGCGAGTACGTCCATGGAGGGCGAGGCTACTCTCCGCGCCGGATGGACACCTCTCTGCTCGACTACGAGCTGCCCACGGAACTGATCGCGCAGACGCCGCTCGCCCGGCGCGACGAGTCCAGGCTCCTCGTTGTCCGGCGGGAGACGGGTGGCGTCGAGCACCGGGTCTTCGCCGACCTCGCGGAGATCCTCGACGGCGAGCTGGTGGTCGTGAACGACACCCGCGTCCTCCCGGCCCGACTCCGTCTTCGGCGCGCGACGGGTGGGGTTGTCGAGGTGCTGCTCCTCGAGCCCGCAGCCGAAGCCGGCGTCTGGGAGGCCCTCGTACGCCCGAGCAGGCGACTGCGCGAAGGGGAGCTGCTCGATGCGGCCGTCGAGCTCGTGCGCGGCCTCGGCGCCGGGCGGTGGCTCGTGCGCGTCACGGGCTCCCCGGCGGGGGAGCCTCCGCTTCCCCCGTACATCCACGAGCGGCTGGCCGATCCCGATCGGTACCAGACGGTCTACGCCGCCGAGCCCGGCTCGGCGGCGGCGCCGACCGCGGGATTGCACTTCACGCCCGAGGTCCTCGAGCGACTCGACACGGTGCGCGTCACGCTGCACGTCGGGCTGGACACGTTTCGTCCGGTGCAGTCCGATCGACTCGTCGAGCACGAGCTCCACGGAGAGCGGTACCAGGTCGAGCCCGGTGCGTGGGCGCGCATCGCCTCGGCCGACCGCGTCCTCGCCGTCGGGACGACGACGGTGCGCGTGCTCGAGACCGTGGCGCGGACGGGCGAGCTCGCGGGACGTACGAGCCTGTTCGTGACGCCGGGCTTCGAGTTCCGCAGGGTCGACGCTCTGCTCACGAATTTCCACCTACCCCGATCCACGCTCCTCGCGCTCGTGATGGCGTTCGTGGGGGTCGAAGAGACGCGCGAGCTCTACCGCCTTGCGATCGAGGAGCGGTACCGCTTCTACTCCTTCGGCGACGCGATGCTCGTTCTCTGAGGCTCAGGATGTGCGGCTGTTGCACGTTCGGCACGATTCCGTCTCCCATGCGTCGAAGATTCCTCGATACGCTAGAAGCGGGTGGAGGCGCGGGGTGGCCCCGTCGGCGACTCGGGCCGCGGCGACCATTGGGGCGCCGATGAGGAGCGTGTTCAGCGTGAGAGCCAACGACGGCGCGGCGCGGGCCGGCGTCCTCCGCACCGCGCACGGCGAGATCCCCACCCCCGCGTTCATGCCGGTCGGGACGAAGGCGACGGTCAAGGCCCTGCACCCGGACGAGGTGCGTGCGCTGGGGGCGAGCGTCATCCTGGGCAACGCCTACCACCTCCACTTCCGCCCCGGCGAGCAGGCCATCGAGGCGCTCGGCGGGCTCCACGCGTTCTCCGGCTGGGACGGGCCGATCCTCACCGACTCGGGCGGCTTCCAGGTGTTCTCGCTCCGCGACACGATCCTCGGTCTCGACGACGACGGCGTCACGTTTCGATCGGTCTACGACGGATCCGAGGAGCGGTTCACGCCCGAGGGCGCCGCCGAGATCCAGCGCCGGCTCGGATCGGACGTGGCCATGTGCCTCGACGTCTGCCTCCCGGCGGGTGCCGATCGACGCGAGCTCGAGCGAGCCGTGCGCCTGACGACCCACTGGGCGGAGCGCCAGGTCGGCGCCGATCGCGCTCCGGGCCAGCTCCGCTTCGGCATCGCGCAGGGTGGCACGGACGAGGAGCTGCGCAGGCAGTCCCTGGGAGAGGTCGCGGCCCTCCCGTTCGACGGGTTCGCGTTGGGCGGGCTCGCCGTCGGCGAGTCCAGGGAGGAGATGCTCGCCTGCGTCGAGTGGGCGGCGCCGCTCATGCCGGCCGGGCGACCGCGCTACTTCATGGGGATCGGCGACCCGGTCGGGATCCTCGAGGTCGTCGCGCGCGGCATCGACATGTTCGA
>JAWOIV010000130.1:0-17773 GCA_046484465.1 Gaiellaceae bacterium | reverse complement strand
GACGAGGACCCGCGCTGGCTCGAGCGCCACCTACGCGTGCTCGTCGGGCTCGAAGGAGAAGGCGGATCGGAGGATCGGAGAACCGAGGCATTCACCGCCTGGCGGAGGTTCTTCGAGGCTCTGGCCGAGGAACGTCCGTTGGTTCTCGTGTTCGAGGATCTGCACTGGGCCGACGACGCGCTCCTCGACTTCGTCGACCACCTCGTCGACTGGGCCCGCGGCGTGCCCGTTCTCGTCGTCGCGACGGCCCGCCCGGAGCTGCTCGAACGCCGCCCCGGCTGGGCAGGTGGCAAGCCCAATGCGGTCACGCTCTCGCTCTCGCGTCTCTCCGACGACGAGACCGCAGAGCTCGTGCACGCGCTCCTCGACACCCCCGTGCTGGACGCGGAGGCGCAGAGAGAGCTCCTGGCACGGGCGGGCGGCAACCCGCTGTACGCAGAGGAGTTCGCCCGACTCGTGGAGGGAGGACGAACCCCGGACGTACTCCCCGAGAGCGTCCAGGGACTGATCGCCGCGCGCCTCGACGCGCTGACCGAGGACGAGAAGACACTGCTGCAGGCCGCCGCCGTCGTCGGCAAGGTGTTCTGGCTCGGCGCAGCTGCAGCAGTGAGCGCATCTCCGCGCTGGACGGTCGAGGAGCTTCTGCACGCACTCGAGCGAAAGCAGTTCGTGCGCCGTGAACGGCGTTCGTCCGTCGCCGGGGAGATGGAGTACGGGTTCTGGCATGTCCTCGTCCGCGATGTCGCTTACGCACAGATTCCCCGAGGCGAGCGAGCCGAAAGACACAGCCTCACGGCTGAGTGGATCGAGTCCCTCGGCCGGCCCGAGGATCACGCCGAGATGCTTGCGCACCATTACGTCGCCGCTCTCGAGCTTGCGCGCGCCGCCGGGACAGACGACGCGGCACTCACGGCGAAGGTTCGTGCGGCCACCGCCGCGGCGGGCGCCCGCGCGCTCGCCCTCAACGCCTTTGCGGCTGCCGTACGCTTCTACTCCCACGCCCTCGAGCTGTCCTCGGACGACGATCCCGAGCGTCCCGAGCTCCTCCTGAATCTAGGTCGCGGCCTTCACCAGAGCATGGGCGACCAAGCAGCGCACGTGCTCGACGAGGCAGCGAGCGCGCTCGTCGCGGCGGGCCGTCCCGAGCGTGCGGCCGAGGCCCACCTCCTCCTGAGCGAGCTCTGGTGGGACCGTGGCAAGCGCCATGACAGCGACGAGCACCTCGAGTGTGCCCTCGCACTCCTCGGAGCCGAGACGTCGGAGACGAGAGCACGCGTGCTTGCTCGCCTCGCTCGCTCGAAGCAGATCGCGGGCGAGCACGACGAGGCCATTCGCGTCGGTGCCGACGCGCTCTCGCTCGCGGAGGAGCTCCGTCTCGCCGGCGTCCGCGCACACGCCCTGAGCAGCCTCGGCGGTGCCCGCTTCTACCTCGGCGACCCTGAAGGCATCGCCGACCTCGAACGCAGCATCGAGATCGCGCTCGCGGCCGGCTCACCCGTCGCTGCGAATGCGTACAACAACCACGGCTTCATGCACTTCCTCGCCGGCGATGTCGAGCGCGATCGAGAGGGGCGGGAGGAGGCCATCCGGCTGGCCACCCGCTTCGGCCAGGAGCGGATGATCCGCTTCGCGCGTGGCGCCATCCCTGCACTCGACTTCTACCGGGGAGACTGGGAGGAGGCCGAGAGGCAGGCGGACGTCTTCGTCGCCGAGTGCGAAGCCTCCCCCCACTACGCGGAGTCCAACGTCCGCTGGCCACGTGCACTCATGCGCCTCGCGCGAGACGACCAGCATGGGGCAGCCTCGGATGCCTTGCGAGCCGAGGCGCTGAGCCGCGACGCGAAGGATCTGCAGGTGCTCCTCCCGGCGCTCGCCGTGCGGCTCCGGGTCGAGCTCGAGTCGGGCCAGGTCGACTTCGCTGCCGACCTCGTCCGCGAGATCCTCGCGGCCCCTCCCAGCCACGCGTCCCGGCCCGCGGCAATCGACCTCGCATTCAGCGCGAACCAGCTCGCAACGGTTGCGGCAACGCGCGAGTGGATAGCGGCGATCCGCTACCGGTCAGGCTGGAGCGAGGCCGCGCTTGCGGTTCTCGATGACGAGCTCGAGCGCGCCGCGGAGCTGTTCGCAGCCGCCGGGTCGCGACCGGACGAGGCGTACGTCCGCCTGCGGGCCGCCGAGCGGCTCGTCGCCGAGGGCCGGCGCGCGGAGGCCGACGAGCAGCTGCAGCTGGCGCTCACGTTCTGGCGAGAGGTCCGCGCGACCCGGTACATCCGACAAGCGGAGGCGCTGCTCGCGGCCGCGAGTTAGAGATTTCCGCGCAGCGCCTGCTCCCGCTCGATCGCCTCGAAGAGCGACTTGAAGTTGCCGATCCCGAAGCCGCGCGAGCCGTGCCGCTCGATGACCTCGAAGAAGAGCGTCGGCCGGTCCTGGACGATCTTCGTGAAGAGCTGGAGGAGATAGCCCTCCTCGTCGCGGTCGACGAGGACACCCATCGCGCGCAGGTCGTCCCAGTTCTCGTCGATCTCCCCCACCCGCTCCTGGACGATGTCGTAGTAGGAGTCGGGAGTCGCGATGAAGAGGACGCCGTGCTCGCGAAGCTGGGCGACCGTCCGGACGATGTCGTTCGTCTGCATCGCGACGTGCTGGACGCCCGGCCCGCCGTGGAACTCGAGGTACTCCTCGATCTGGCTCTTGCGCTTCCCCTCGGCCGGCTCGTTGATCGGGAACTTGATCTTCCCGGCTCCGTCCGTCATGACCTTCGACATGAGCGCCGAGTACTCGGTCGAGATGTCCTCGTCCGAGAAATGCGTGAGCTGCGTGAAGCCGAGGACGCGCTCGTAGAACTCGACCCACTCGTCCATCCGCCCGAGCTCGACGTTGCCGACGACGTGGTCGATCTCGATCAGCCCCATGCCGCGCGACGGCGCTCCGTTCCCCGAGAGGGATTGGTACCCGGGCAGGTACGCGCCCGAGTACTCGGAGCGGTTGACGAAGGTGTGGATGTTGTCGCCGTAGGTCGCGATCGCGGCGAGCTCCACGCGGCCCGAGTCGTCTTCGACCCAGTGCGGCTCGACGACGCCGCGCGCGCCGCGCTGAACGGCCTGGCGGTAGGCGTGCGTCGCGTCAGGGACGGCAAGCGCAACGTCGCGCACGCTGTCCCCCTTCGTCGCCGACCACTTGCAGATGTCGCTGTCGGCGCGGAGACCGCTCGTGAGCACGAAGCGGATCTCGCCCTGCTCGAGAACGTAGGAGGCGCGGTCGCGGACGCCGGTCTCCGGGCCGGCATAGGCCGTTCTCGTGAACCCGTACGCGTGCTCGTAGAAGTAGGCCGCCTGCTTCGCGTTCCCCACCCAGATCTCGATGTGATCCCAGCCGTCGATCGGCATGAAGTCGTGGTCTGTCATGGGCCTGATTCTAGGGGCCCTGCGGCGCGGGCGCCCTGCGACGCGCGAGGAGGATCCCGATCGCGATCAGGATCCCGCCCGCGATCTGCAGCACGGAGAGCGGCTCCGAGAGCAGGATGACCGCCAGCACGGCCGCGACGAACGGCTGCAGGTTCACCGCCAGCGTCGCCTTCGCCGGACCGATCCGGTGAAGCGAGCGGAACCAGAGGACGTTCGTCACGACCAACGGGCCGACCGTCGCGAACAGCAGCAGCGCCCAGATCTCCCAGCCGAGGCTCCAGTCCTGATCGCGTGTCGCTGGAAGGCCCACGAGCGCGAGGAGCACCCACGCCCCCGGGATCACGAGCGCGCTGATCCGGTACGGCGAGTAGGTCTGCATGAGAGGCGTGACGACGACGGAGTAGAGCGCCCAGGTCGCCCCGGTCGAGAGGCCGAGCAGGATGCCGACCGGGCCGCCGGAGACGTCGCCCGACGCGCCGACCGCGACGAGGGCGACGCCGAACGACGACACCGCAGCGCCCAGCCAGAAGCGGCGGGAGGGGTGCTCGGTGCGGAGCAACAGCCCGAGGATCCCAGCGAAGATCGGGATCGCTCCGAGCAGGAGGCCGATGGTGGACGCCGTCGACCGGTCGAGCGCGAGAACGAAGGAGAGCTGGTTTGCGAACAGAGCCGCGATGGCGAGGCCGATGAGCGGAAGGTGGCGGCGGGCAACCCTCATCGTGCGCTCGGCGACGAGCGTGATCGCCACGAAGATCCCCGCCGCGAGCCCGTAGCGCACCGCCGCGTACGGGAGTGGGTGCAGGCCGTGCGTGAGGATGTACTTCGTGACGCTCAGGTTGAGCGCCCAGAGCAGGATCGTCGTCCCGAGCATGAGCTCCACGGTCGTCGGCCTCCGCACCCGCCGGACGCTACAGAGCGGCCGTCGGCGGTCGCGCCGCCGTTAGGCTTTCCCCATGGCCGAGCCGACCTTCGACGACATCGACGCCCTCGTCGGGCCTGCGACCCCCCACTTCGCCTACCAGCTTCGCGCGCGGATCCACGAGCTCGTGGAGAACCTGCCCGCGGATCACCCGGTCCGCCGGTACGGCGAGGAGAAGATGGAGCTCCTCGACCGGCTCGGCCACGCCTCGTCGAAGGCGGAAGCCGGTGGCCCCGAGCCTCGCTCACGGATTGGCTGGGAGACGATCCCGTCGTCGGCGCCGGCATCCAACCCGCTTCCCCGGCGCGAATGAGCTTCGACGGCGCCTCGGTCCTCGTGACCGGAGGATCGCGCGGGATCGGGAAGGCGATCGCGCTCCGCTTCGCGTCGCTCGGGGCCGCGCGCATCGCGATCGGCTACATGCGCGGCGACCGCCCCGCCGAGGAGACCGCCTCCGAGCTGCGCGCACTCGGCGTCGAGCCCGTCCTCGTTCGCGGGAACGTCGCCTCGGCGCGCGTCGCCGAGGTGGTCGCGGAGCTCGGCCCGCTCGACGTCGTGATCCACGCGGCGGCGACAGGCGTCATCCGTCCCGCGCTCGAGACCGAGGACAAGCACTGGGACTGGACGATGTCCGCGAACGCGCGCGCGCTCCTCTCCGTGACCCGGGCTGCCGCTCCGTCGATGCCCTCCGGCTCGTCGATCGTCGGCATCTCGAGTCTCGGCTCGATCCGCGTGCTCGAGAACTACGCGCTCGTCGGCGCATCGAAGGCGGCGCTCGAGGCGCTCGTCCGCTACCTCGCCGTCGAGCTCGCCCCGCGGGGGATTCGCGTGAACGCCGTCTCTGCCGGGGTCGTCGAGACCGGAGCGCTCGAGCACTTCCCGAACAAGGACGCGATGCTCGAGCTCGGCCTCCGCAACCCCACGGGCCGCATGGTCATGCCCGAGGACGTCGCCGCCTGCGTCACCTTCCTCTGCACGCCGGAGGCCGACATGATCCGCGGCCAGACGCTCGTGGTCGACGGCGGGTGGAGCCTGCTGACCGAGCTCCCCGCGTAGGCGGCGCAAGGCAGGTGCCCGGCTGAAGCCAGGCACCGGGCGGTGGCGAAGACGCGGGCTCGCGCAGGAGGCGGGTGCACCGGGACCGGGCTCGCGCTTCGGCGTGGGCTCTGCATCGCGCCTCGCCTAGCGGCTGCGGCGCGGCACGAGCCGACCGAGTGTCGCCTTCGCGATCGTGGTCGCCAGCGCCGGGTTCTCCTGGAGTCGGCGCGTCGAGTACTCGTACCAGCGGTCGCCGTAGGGAACGTAGATGCGGAGGCGATGGCCCTGGGCGACGAGCTCGGATGCCCGCGCCTCGCGGACGCCGAGCAGGAACTGGAGCTCGTACCCGGCCGGCGCCATGCCCGCCACGCGCTCGAGCGATCGCTGGATGAGCCACTCGTCCTGCGTCGCGAGCGCGACGTACGACCCCACCTCGAGGAGCGCGTCGAGGATGCGCAGGTAGCTCGCGCGAACCTCGTCGGGGTCGCGGTAGGCGATCGCCTCGGACTCGACGTAGATCCCCTTGCACAGCCGCACGCTCGGGCGCAGGTCTGCGAGTGCCGCGACGTCGTCGAGCGAGCGCTTGAGGCACGACTGCAGGACGATCCCGACGTTGTCACGACCGGCCTCGCGGAGCTCTCGATAGAGCCGGAGAGTGTCGTCGGTGCACGACGAGTCCTCCATGTCGATCCGGACGAACGTGTCCCGCACGGCAGCGTCGGCGACGACGGTCGCGAGGAGCGACCGGCAGAGATCGGCGTCGATCTCCAGCCCGAGCGCGGTCAGCTTGACCGACACATTCGCGTCGAGGCCGTCACTCGCGATCGCGTCGAGCGCCAGGTGATAGGCGGAGGCGATCGCCTCCGCCTCGGCCGGCCGGCGCACCTCCTCGCCGAGCACGTCGACCGTCGCGGCCTTCCCCTCGTCGTTCAGCCGCCGCACGGTGCGGCGAGCGTCGTCGAGCGTCGGCCCCGCGATGTATGGCGCGGAGACGAGCTGCACCACCCGCCTCGGCACGACGGGCAGCGTCCTGACGATGGCCCTGTCGAGTACCTGCACCGCACGCCGATTCTACGACCACCCCCGTAGCGCACGTCAGTAGTTCACCGTCTCCGCGATCGGCGGCAACGCCGATGCGTGGCCGCCTGTGCCCGGATGCAATCGGACTATGCGACGGATCGTGATCATGGGCGCCGGGGGTCGCGACTTCCACGACTTCAACACGGTCTTCCGGGAGGACCCTTCCGTACGCGTGGTCGCGTTCACGGCAGCGCAGATCCCCGGCATCGCAGACCGCGTCTACCCCGCGAGCCTCGCGGGCCCCCTGTACCCGCGAGGCATCCCGATCCGGGACGAGTCCGATCTCGACGAGATCGTGCGCGTGAGCGGCGTGGACACCGTCGTGCTCTCGTACTCCGACCTGAGCCACGCGGATGTGATGCACAAGGCGTCGAGAGCTCTCGCCGCGGGCGCGGACTTCACGCTGCTCGGGCCCCAGTCGACGATGCTGGAGGCATCACGGCCGGTGATCGCGGTCACGGCGGTGCGCACCGGCTGCGGAAAGAGCCCCACGAGCCGGAAGATCGCCGGGCTGCTCCAGGCCGCCGGGCTCCGGGTCGGCCTCGTCCGCCACCCGATGCCCTACGGCGACCTCGAGGCGCAGCGCGTGCAGCGGTTCGCAAGCGTCGAGGACATCGACGCGGCCGCGCCGACGATCGAGGAGCGCGAGGAGTACGAGGAGCCCGTGGCGCTCGGCATCACCGTCTACGCCGGCGTCGACTACGCGGCGGTGCTCGAGCTGGCGCAGGGCGAGTCGGACGTGCTCGTGTGGGACGGCGGCAACAACGACCTCCCCTTCTTCCGCCCCGACCTGCACATCGTCGTCACCGACCCGCTGCGGCCCGACGACACGCGCGGCTACCACCCCGGCGAGACGAACCTCCGGCTCGCAGACGTCGTCGTCGTCAACAAGGTCGACAGCGTCGACCACGACACCGTCGAGCGCGTGCTCGAGGATGTCCGCGCCGTCAATCCGTACGCCGCGATCGTCGTCGCCCGCTCGCCCGTCACGCTCGACTCGGGGCCGCCGCTGACGGGGAAGCGCGTCCTCGTCGTCGAGGACGGCCCCACGCTGACGCACGGAGGGATGGCGTTCGGGGCGGGCACGGTCGCGGCGCTCGAGGAGCACGCGGCCGAGCTCGTCGATCCGCGCCCGTACGCACGCGGATCGATCAGCGAGACGTTCGCCGCCTACCCGCACCTCGGAAACGTCCTCCCCGCGATGGGCTACTCGGACGACATGCTCCGCGCGCTCGAGGAGACGATCGACGCGGCGGACGTGGACATCGTCGTGACGGGAACGCCGATCGACCTCGGACGCCTGATCGACGTGCGCCACCCGCTGCGACGGGCGCGGTACGAGGTCGAGGAGACGGGGAGGCCGACGCTCGCGGACGTGCTCGCACCGACGCTCCAGCTCCTGCGTGCGCCGAGCCGCGTGGGCGCGTACGACTTCCGATGACCCTGGTCGCGCCGCCCATCCCGAAGAACCTCCTCGAGATCGGCGATCTCGAGCGCGCGTCGGTCGAGAAGCTGCTCGATCTCGCCGTGACGATGAAGGCCCGCCCGCATGGCTTCATCGAGGCCCTCCGGGGCGACACGCTCGTCTGCTACTTCGAGAAGCCCTCGACGCGCACGCGGGTCTCCTTCGCGGCGGCGGCCGAGCGGCTGGGGATGCTGCCCCTGCTCCTCGGGCCCGACGAGCTCCAGCTCGGCCGCGGTGAGACGATCGAGGACACCGCCCGCACGCTCGCCGGCTACGCATCCGCCATCGTCGTGCGCACGTTCGCTCAGGACACGGTGAGACGCATCGCCGATGCATCGACCGTTCCGGTGATCAACGCCCTGACGGACGAGCACCACCCGTGCCAGGCCCTGGCCGACCTGCTCACGCTGCGCGAGCGCTTCGGGCGGCTCGAGGGCCTGAGGGTCGCGTACATCGGCGACGGCAACAACGTCGCGCGGTCGCTGCTCGAGGCCTCCGCTCTCGTCGGTATCGAAGCCGTCGCGGCGTGCCCTCCCGGGTACGAGCCTTCCGTCGAGGGCGCGACCGTAATCTCCGACCCGCTCGAGGCGGCTGCCGGTGCACACGCCGTCTACACGGACGTCTGGGTCTCGATGGGCGACGAGGAGCGCGAGGTACGCCTCGCTGCGCTCGCCCCGTTCCAGGTCGACGCCCACCTGCTCGGCGTCGCGCGACCGGACGCAGTCTTCATGCACTGCCTACCCGCACATCGAGGCGAGGAGGTGACGGCCGATGTCATCGACGGCACGCAGTCGGTCGTCTGGCTGCAGGCGGAGAACCGGCTCCCGACGGAGGAGGCGCTGCTCCTCGCACTCGTGACGCAGCGCTGGGAGGCCTGAGCGAACACCTCAGGCTTTGCTTCGTAGGGTGACCGTCGCCCCTACGACGAGCGCATGAAGCCCTGACGGGCCGCGGAGACGAGCGCAACCGCCTCGGGGAAGAGCACGCGCATGGCGTCGCGGAGGGCGATCGCCTGCGCGTCGGTCGACCCCTCGACCCGCATCTGGCCGATGGCCGCTGCCGTGAGCTCGACCGCGGTCGACAGCGTCAGGGTGGCGAACTGCTCGCGCTGCGCATCCTGCACCGTCTCGGCCTGGCGCTCGGCGAACTCGCGCAGCGCCCCGAGGAGCTCCTCGGGGTCGCCGCCGCCGAAGGGGAAGAAGCCGCTGCCTTCCATCGCGCCGATTGTACGGGTGAGGCGAGCTCCGCCCGCACGCCTCTCCGGGCATCGGGTCGCCCGCGGTCGTAGGGGCGACCCCTGGGTCGAGCGAGCGAGCCGCGCGAGCGAGCCGCGAGGGCGAGGGCGAGGCAAGCCGCAAGCTACGTGAGCGGGAGCCGGTAGCCGGCCTCGATCTCGCGCTGAAGCTCGGCGACGGCCGCCTCGGCGCCGCGGAGTGTCGCCGCGAACGGAGAGGCCGCTGTCGGATCCAGCTCCAGCTCGAGGCGGCGGCTGGCAGTCCCGATCGCGTCCAGCCGCTCGGGCGTCGCGAGCCGGGGCGGATCGCCGACGACGGCTCGGAGCGCGCGTGCCGCCTCCTCCGCGCCCTCGATTCCCGGGGGCGCCTCGGCCCGCCGGAGCTCCTCGAGCCGCTCGATGAGCGCGTCCACGTCACCGCCGCCGGCAGCATCGGCAGCGAGCTCGCACAAGGCCGCGACGGAGACGGCCCCGCGAAGCTCGCTTCGCACCGTCACCGGGCTCCCGTCGCCGCGAACCGCCAGCCAGCTGCGGAGGCCGTCGGCGCCGTCGAACGAGCAGACGTAGATGCGACTGCCCGGCACCGGCTCCGTGGGGATGACACCCGATACCTCGTCACCCGACGCTGCGTACTCGGATGCGAGCTCAGACGCCCGCTCGATCTCGCGCCCGAGGACGTCCACCCGTCCAGAATAGGCGGATGCCGACGCGCCCGGCACACGCCCGCGCCCTTTTCGCTCCGCTCGGCGGGACCTACGACAGGGTGGGCGCGGTGCTGTCGTTCGGGCAGGACCCGCTCTGGCGCCGCTTCCTGGTCTCGCGGCTTCCACGCGACGGCGGCCACGTCATCGACGTCGCCACCGGCACGGGGCTCGTCGCGGCAGAGCTCCTGCGCCGTGGCTTCCGTGTGACGGGCCTCGACCAGAGCGCGGAGATGCTCGCGGCGGCACGCCGCCGCTTCGGCGCACGGGTCGAGCTGGTGGAGGCCTCCGCCGAGTCGCTCCCGTTCCCCGACGCCTCGTTCGACCATCTCTCGGTCACCTACCTCCTTCGGTACGTCGACGAGCCGGGGGCGACGCTCGTCGAGCTCGCTCGCGTCGTACGGCCGGGCGGGACGATCGCGTCGCTCGAGTTCGGCGTTCCCGGTCACGTGGCCCGGCCGCTCTGGAACATCTACGTCGACGTCGGGCTCCCACTCGCCGGCCGCCTCGTCGGCAGCGGCTGGCCGGAGGTGGGGCGCTTCCTCGGAGGGTCGATCCGCGAGTTCTGGTCCGCGTACCCCCTCGAGCGCCAGCTCGAGCTCTGGCGCGCAGCCGGGATCCGGGACGTGCAGGCCCGGAGACTGAGCCTCGGAGGCGGCGTCGTCATGTGGGGAACGCGGACGTGACGGCGTCACGGGAGCGCCCGGCCTGGTATGCGCTGGAGCCCGGCGGCTGGCGGGACTACATCACCCTCCTCCACCTTCCGTACACCGCGTGGCACCTCTCCTACGTCGTCATCGGAGGCTGCCTCGCACCTCTCGTCGGGTGGGGTCGCCTGGGAGCCGCTGTGGCAGCGTTCGCGTTGGCGGTCGGGGTGGGCGCGCATGCGCTCGACGAGCTCCGCGGGCGTCCACTCCGCACGCGGATCCCGGACTCCGTCCTGCGCGCTCTCGCGACGGTGTCGATCGGCGGCGCCTGCGCGATCGGGATCGCCGGCGCCGTGTGGCTCCGCCCGTGGCTCGCGCTGCTGGTACCGGTCGGGCTCTTCCTCGTCCTCGCGTACAACCTCGAGCTCGCCGGCGGCCGCTTCCACACGGACGTCTGGTTCGGGCTCGCATGGGGTGGATTCCCGGTGGTCTGCGGATACGCGGCCGTGGCCGGCGAGATCGGGGCCGCCGCGCTGATCGGCGCGGCGTTCGCCGTCCTTCTCTCGCTCGCGCAGCGGGTGCTCTCGACCCACGTGCGCTTCGTCCGCCGCCGCGTGACGACCGTCGACGGCTCGCTCGGGCTCGACGACGGTACGGCGATCGCCCTCGACGCGGCCCGGCTGACGACCACCGCGGAGCGCGGGCTACGGCTGCTCACGGCCGCGGTCGTCGTGCTCGCGGCGTCGATGGTCGTCGCGCGTCTCTAGCATCACGGCATGTCGACGACGACATGGTTCCTGGCCGGAGCGTTGGCGGCTGCGCTCGTCCTCGCCGCCGTGCTGTGGCTGGCTCTCCGGCGCGCACGAAGGCAGGCCGCGAGAGCCGACGAGCTCGTCACCGCCGCGAGACGCGCCGTGCGTGCCGCGGCGGACGACGAGGCTGCCATTCAGTCCGACCAGCTTCGTGTCTCGATCTCTCGGGCCCATGCCGACTCCCTGTCGGCCTTCGTGGCAGAAGAGCACAGGCTCTCCGACCAACGGCGCGGAGAGCTCTCGGTGCGGGAACGTGAGCTTGCCGACCGCTTTGCGGAGATGCTGGCGGTCGTGGAGCGTCGTGCGGAAGAGCGCCTTCGCGCATGGGAGGCCGACCTCGAGCGCGCGCAGGGCTCGCTCGAAGGCGAGATCGCGAAGCTCGAGCACCATCAGCGGCAGCGGATCGCCACGGTGGAAGCCCGAATCGACGCCGAGACCTCTGAGCTCGGTAGCGCGATCGACGAGCAGCGCGCTGCGACGGCGCGAATACGCGGCGAGCTCGAGACCATGGCACGGGATGCGCTCTCGGAAGCGCTGGACGAGCTCCAGACCCAGGCGGACGACCGCCATCGCGCGATCGAGGAGATGACCGAGCGCCTCCGCCAGCACGAGCACTCCCTCGCGGAGCTCGTCGACAGCGCGGAAGGTGAGGCCAGGGCTCGCATCGAGGCCGGGTTCGCGGACATGGAGCGCCGCCAGCTCGAGCGGCTCGAGCGGGCGACCGCCCGCGAGGTCGAGCGCCTGAGCGAGGCGGGCGCGCTCGAGTTCGAGAATCGGATGCGAGCGATCCGAGAGGAGGCGGCCGGACGGCTGCGCGAGGAGCTCGACCGCTCGACCGAGTCGTTCCTGCGACGCGCTGACATGGTGGTCTCCGACCAGTTCCAGCAGGCGGTGGACGCTGCCCTCAGGCGCCTCGACGATCGGATCATCGAGCTCGCGCGGCAGGCCGACGCGTCGCGCTCCTCGGCGAGCTCCTGATCGAGCTGCCCGCGCGATTCCCGGGCCGCGCAAACAACACCCGGAAGGGAACGTCTCAGTGACCACGAATCCGACGCGCATGGCCGAGACGACCGAGACACCCCTCTGGCACGAGAACGAGCCTGCAAAGGTGGAGAGCTGGCGCCTGCACGTGCTGCTCGAGGCCGGGTACCCCGTGCACCTCGCCGAGCGCATCGCAGGAAGCGAGGTCGACCTGCACCACGCAGTCGAGCTCCTGCGCCGCGGCTGCGAGCCCTCGACGGCCGCCGAGATCCTGCTGTAGGAACTGAGGGGCGGGCTCGCCTCGCCCGAGAGCGATCCGACGTCGCCCCTGCGCCCGAGCGTTACCCTGCGCCCGTGGCGAAGGTCGAGCCGATCATGTACGGCGACCGCAAGGTCTACCCCGTCTCGGCCTTCAACCGGGGCATCGCCGAGTACCTGGGCAAGCTCCCGGCCGTGTGGGTCGAGGGAGAGCTCACGGAGCTTCGCCGGAACGAGGCCTGGGCCACGGTCTTCCTGACACTGAAGGACGCGAAGACGGGTGCGACCCTGAACGCGACGATCCACCGCCGGGCGTACGACAGGCTGGAGCTCGACCTCGAGATGGGCGAGACCGTCCACGTCAAGGGCTGCGCGGAGCTGTACGAGGCGAAGGGAGAGCTCGTCCTGCGCGCCCGCTCGATCGAGCGCCTCGGAGTGGGCGCGCACCTCGTCGCGCTCGAGCAGCTGAAGCGGAAGCTCGCCGCGGAGGGGCTCTTCGCACCCGAACGCAAGCGACCGCTCCCACGGATCCCCCGTGCGATCGGCATCCTCACCGGCGCAGACGCGGCCGCGCGCGGAGACCTCGTGGCGACGATCGCCGGTCGGTTCCCGGCGGCGAAGGTCGTGATCTGCGAGACGCGAGTCCAGGGTCGAGGCGCCCCCGCCGCCATCCTCGCCGCGCTCCGCGCCCTCACGAGCCACCCCGAGGTCGCCGTCGTCGTGCTCGCCCGCGGCGGGGGGAGCCTCGAGGACCTGCTCCCGTTCAGCGACGAGGGGGTGGTGAGAGCGGTTGCATCCTCCCCTGTTCCCGTCGTCTCCGCGGTCGGTCACGAGCAGGACACGCCGCTCTGCGACCTCGCAGCCGATGTACGAGCGCCGACCCCGACCGCGGCAGGAGTCCTGGTGGTGCCGGACGCGGAGGAGCTGCGGAGCGCGCTCGACGTGCGCCGCGAGCGGCTCTCGGCGGGTGTTCGCCGCGTCGTGACGAGGGATCGCGAGCGGCTGGCGAGGCTCGGTGACCGCCTGCGCACGGCTCCACGGGCGATCCTCGAGCGGCGCCGCGCGACGCTCGACCGCGCAGGTGCTCGGCTCCAGGCGCTCTCCCCGCTCGCGACGCTCGACCGCGGGTACGCGATCGTCCGGAGCGGTGGGACGGCCCTTCGCGAGACGGCTGCGGTATCCGTGGGTGAGCGCCTCGAGGTTCAGCTCGCGCGCGGCGGGCTCACCGCGACGGTCGAGGAGGTCAGGCCGTGAGCGGGGAGCGCCCCTTCGAGGAGCTCCAACGAGAGCTCGAGGAGATCGTCACCAAGCTCGAGCGCGGCGAGGTTCCGGTGGACGACGCGATCGCCCTCTTCCGCCGGGGCGAGGAGCTCTACCGCGCGTGCGCCGAGCTCCTCCAGGCGGCGGAGCTGCGGGTCGAGGAGATCTCCCCGACCGAGCCGACATGACAGAGCGTGAGCGCATGGTGTAAGAATCGCCCTATGGCCAAGCCGACACCTGAGCTTCTCCGCAACGTCAGCCTGTTCTCAGACCTCGACGAGAAGGATCTCGACAGCCTCTCCGGGGAGTTCAACGAGCGGCGATTCCCCGCCGGGCAGAAGGTCGCCCTCGAGGGCGAGGGCGGGCTCGTGTTCTTCGTCGTCGAGAGCGGCGAAGCCGCCGTCGAGGTGCACGGCCAGGAGGTGGGCCGGCTGGGGCCCGGCGCCGCATTCGGAGAGATCGCTCTCATCGACCGCCGCCCGCGCACCGCGTCGGTGACCGCTGTGACCGATCTTCATACGTACACGTTGCCCGTGTTCGTGTTCCGCCCGTTCGTCGAGGCGCGGCCCCAGGTCGCCTGGAAGCTCCTCGAGGCGATGGCCGACCGTCTCGCCACCGCCGAGTCTCGGTAGGCGAACAGCGGGCGGAACGCTGAAGCGTCCCGCCGGTAGCGGGACAGACGGCGAGGTGCTTCAGCGCCTCGCCTGCCGCCCGCCCGATGCGAGCTCCCGCCCGAGCGCCACGAGGTCGTCCTCCGCACGCGCGGGGTCGCCGGAGAGCGCGACGGTCTCGGCTCCAGCCACGCCCGCGAGGACACGCCCTCCGAACACGACGCAGCGCACGCCCTCCGCGGCGGCCCGCCGCGCCACCTCCGCGGGAGCCTTCCCCTCGGCGGTCGTCTCGTCCACCTGGCCCTCGCCCGTGATCACGAGATCGCAGCGAGAGAGCCGCTCGTCGAAACCGAGCAGGTCGAGCACCGCGGACGCACCGGGAACGAGCTCGGCGCCGAGCGCGGCAAGCGCCGCTCCGAGGCCGCCGGCAGCGCCGGAGCCCGGAAGCTCGGCGTAGGGACGAAGCTCGCTCATCGCGGCGAGTCGGCGATCGAGCTCGACGACGTCCGCGGGCGAGGCTCCCTTCTGCGGGCCGAAGAGCCGCGCTGCATCGGCGAGCCGCGTCTCGACGTCGCAGAGTGCGCGCGCCGGGACGGGGATGAACGAGACGACCTCGCGCAGACCCTCCCCTCCGTCCACCGTCGCCGAGCCACCGAGAGCGACGACGAGCGACGCAGGGGCCTCACGCAGCGCTGCGTCGATGAGCTCGCCGACGCCTCGGCTCGTCGCTCGGAGCGGATCGCGCTCTTCGGCGGCGAGCAGGGGAAGCCCGATGACGGCGGCCGCCTCGACGACGGCCCGGCCGTCGGGCAGCAGGAGCCACCGCGCGGTCGCGAGCCTGCCGAGAGGGTCGTGGACGCGCGCCTCCCTCCACTCGCCTCCGAGTGCAGCGTGAAGCGCGCTCGCCGTGCCCTCACCGCCGTCCGCGACGGGGAGCTCATCGGCGACACCGCCTGCCTCGCGTACACCGTGGGCCAGCGCGCTCGCCGCGGCACTGGCCTCGAGGACGCCCTTGAGGCTAGCGGGGCAGAGGAGCGCCCTCACGCGCTGCCTCGTCTTCGATCTCCTGGACGAGCTCTCGCACCTCGTCGAGGACGTCCTCGGAGGATTGCTCCTCCGAGTCCATCCGGCGGAGCATTGCGAACGAGATCCCCTCACGCGCGAGCGCGATGAGCCCGAGCCCGACGCCGACCGCGATCTCGATCCCCTGGAGAACGAGCCCGAACGCGAAGCCGGTGGCGTACGGCACGCCGTAGTTGCGGAGCGGGAGCGCCACGGCCGCCTGGACGAGCCCGACATTCCCCGGCCAGAGCGGGACGATCGTCGCGATGTTCATGAGACAGAGCACCAGCCCCGCAGCGGGCAGGGGAACGTCCAAGGAGAAGGCCTGCATCGTCGCGTAGACCGCGAAGAGCTGCATCAGCCAACCGAGGCACTGGAGAAGCACGGCGCCTGCGAGGGGGAGCGGCGCCTTCAGCACCGTGAGCCCCTGACGGGCCATCACGAGCAGGTGGCGGAGAGAGGTCGCACCCTCGGGCACCATCGGCCGGTGCTGGCGTTTCGCGCTCAGCCACGCGAGCGTGAAGAGCGCGAACCCGGCCGCGACGGTGATCAGGAGCCCGACGACGGCCCAGTGAGGCACCTCTGCGGTGAGGAGTACCCAGACCACGAGGATCGTCGCCGGGACGAGGTCGAAGAGCCGGTGGGCGAAGACCGTGCCGACGAGCGTCGCGCTCGTCCCCGAGGGTGCATTCGGCAGGTGTCGGCGCAGCGTCGCCACGCGGGCGAGCTCGCCGATCCGGCCGGGCACGACCGCGTTGGCGAGCAGGCCCACGCCGAACGAGGAGAAGACGTGGACGAGGCGCGGCTGGAGCTCGCGCGGCAGGGCCTGCCCGATCGTGAGCGACCACGACAGGGCGCGGAAGCTCGTCGAGATGACGTTGAGCGCGACTGCGAGCACGATCCAGCTCCACACGACGAGATGGAACGCATCCCAGACGGCGCCCCAGTCCGGGCCGCGCCACCAGAGGAGCGTGAGCACGAGGACGAACGCGGCGAGGGCGGCGGCGCCCTGCGCCCAGCCACTCCGAACGATGCGACGCGCCGCGGTCACGCCGCCTCGGCCCGTCGGTTGCTGTCGTCGATCACGGACGCATAGACCTCGACGAGGCGCTCCGCGATCCCGTGCCATGCGTAACGCTCGATCGCGAGCTCGCGCGCCGCGCGTCCCATCGCCGCGCGCCGGGGCTCGTCGGCGACGAGCCCGACGACCGCGTCGACGAGCCCGACGACATCCTCGGGGGCGACGGTGACCGCCACCTCCTTCGTGACCACCTCCCGGTAGCCGGGGATATCGGAGGCGACGACCGGGAGCGCGCAGGCGAAGGCGCGCGTGAGCACCATCCCGAAGCTCTCCTGCCCGAGCGACGGCGCGACGAGCGCTTTCGCACGAAGCAACGTGTCCGTGAGCTCCTCCTGGCGCAGGAAGCCCACCACGTCGAGCCCGTCCTCCGGCACGCGCAAGCGCGCCAGGAGGAGCCGCACGGCCAGCGGATCCGCGCCGGCGACCGTGAGCCGCAGTCCCGTCCGGCGATGGATCTCGGGCCACGCCCGGAGCAGCACCTGCAGGCCCTTGCGCGGCTCCTGCCTGCCTGCGAAGACGATGCGGTGCTCGCGATCCTGCGAAGGCGCCTCCTCGGGAACCACGACGCCGTTCGGGATCACCTCGTACGCGCCGGGGAGCCAGCGCTCCTGCGAGGCTCGTGCGCGCTCCGAGACCGCGATGCGATAGTCGATCCTGTCCATCAGGAAGCCCCAGACGGGCGTGCCGTAGCGCATCCAGCCGAGATCGCCGGACGCGTGGAACGTCGCCACGAGCGGCGTCCGCGCCATGACGAGCGTCGCGGTGCAGATCGCGGGCGTCATCGGCTCGTGGAGGTGGAGCACGTCGAAGCGCTCGCGCTCGAGCGTCCGCATGATCCGGAAGTAGGCGCGCGGCGAAAGGACGATGTTCGGGAGCGAGCCGTTGGCGGGCACGATGACGGAGCGCCCGACCGGGATGACGTTGGGTGGAGGGTCACCGTGACGTCCGACGCGCGGGTGGAGCACGCGCGTGAACTGGCCCGGCGGGTCATTTCCCATGAGCAAGCGCACGTCGTGGCCAAGCGCCTCGAGCGCGGCGGCCTGGGACTCCGCGTGCTCTACCACCGCACCCCAGAATGACCAGGAGAACGGGACGACGATCCCGATCTTCACAGGAGCGGACACTAGCGACAGAAGTCGGCGCAAGTTGCGGGGCCGATCGGCAGGATCTCGCGGCGCTATGGTGACCGCCATGAGGCTTGACGGCATCCACCACGTCAC
>JAWOIV010000097.1:0-4098 GCA_046484465.1 Gaiellaceae bacterium | reverse complement strand
CGAGGGCGAGCGCGAACGAGAGAAGGAGGACGAGCCTGAGGAGGCGCACGGCGAGCCAGGGTAGCGAGGTCGTGTTTGGCGCGCGTAAGCGCCGTGAGCGCTCGGTGCGGCTCGCCGCGCCGTGAAGGGGAGCCCGCGGCGCCGGGCGCTAGCCGAGCCGCACCGAGAACCGCTTGGTGAACCGTTTCCCGCCCGCGCTGAAGGAGACGGATCCGGCGAGCGTCTTGCCCTTCGCCGTCCTCGGCGTCTTGAAGAGGCAGGAGGCGAGGCCGCTCGCGGCCTTCGCTCCACCCTTGACCTTGACGCCGCCGATCGAAGCGTTGCACGCGATGGCCTCCGGTCGCGCGGGCGATCCACCCCGGGCCACCCTCACCGAGGCGACGACGGTCGAGCCCGCCTTCGGCTTCGCCGGAGACACCTTCGCGGCGCTCGAAGCCACGCTCGCCGAGCCACCGGTGCCGCCGCCGCCGCCGCCTCCTCCTCCGGAGCCGCCGCTTCCGCCGCCACTCCCGCCGGAGCCGCTGCCCTCCGTGACCACGATCGTGATCTGGGAGGAGTTGTTCGACGGGTCGGGGTCGGTGTCGGTCGCCTCGACGATCTCCGCGCGGAAGCTGTACGTGCCAGGTTGCGACGCGCGCACGTCCCAGTACCAGCTGCCCCCGCTCTGCCCCGCGATCGGGAGCATCTCGGGGGTGTCGCATTCGCCCGTCGTCGGTGTGCTCGTGCAGCCCTCGCTCGGGTCGGGATCGTCGGGCCCCCAGCGCAGCCCGCCGCCGAGCTCGAAGCGGATCTTCGCGCGAGCTGCTTGCGGGGTGATCAGATCGACGTTGATGAGGACGTAGAAGTCGAGGCGAGAGACGGTCACTGACCCGCCGTTCGGGACCGACGGCACCGCTGACCGGAATGGGTTCGTCTCGGTCGCCCCGATGCTGAGCGCGATATCCACCGCCTGCGGCGCGGAGGTGGCACCGGGGATGAGCGCGGCCGCAGCAGCACAGCCTGTCGCCGTCAGGATCGCGAGCCGCCGCAGCATGTCGCGAACGTAACATCCTCGTTGCATCTGAGTCAACCGGCCGGCGATCGAGTTCGCCGCCTCTCTCGAGCGCCTATCCGCGTGGTGAGGTCTCTCGTCGGAGAGCGATCCCGGTGAGCGCCTCCCGCACGATGCGGTCGGCGACGAGCGCCGTGACGTCCGCCGAGCCGACGGTGGTCGGGAGCACCTCGACGACATCCAGGCCGACGAGGTCGAGCCGGCGCGCGACCTCGCGGCAGGCCCAGAGGAGGTCGACCGAGGTCATCCCGCCCGGCTCGGGCGTCCCGGTCCCGGGGGCGATCGACGGGTCGAGCACGTCCACGTCCACGGTGAGGAAGACCGGGCCGTCGCCCACCGCAGCCACGCTGCGCTCGACTACCTCGCGGATCCCAAGGTCGCGAACGTCGTGCATGAAGAAGGACGTGATCCCGCGCTCGCGCTGCCAGGAGAACTCGGTCTCTCCGGGCCAGTAGCCGCGCAGCCCGATCTGCACGTAGCGGGCCGGGTCGACGTGGCCGTCGCGGACGAGCCGGTACATCGGCGTCCCGTGCGAGAGCTCGACGCCGAACACCTCCTCGCCCGTGTCGGTGTGCGTGTCGAAGTGGACGAGGCCGACCGGGCCGTGGCGCGCGGCGACCGCGCGCACGCTCGGCTCCGTGACCGCGTGGTCGCCGCCGAGGACGACGGGCAGCGCGCCTGCCGCGACGACCTGCCCGACGGTCAGCTCGATCTGCTCGTGCGTGGTCACGGCGTCGGCCGGTATGACCGCAGCGTCCCCGAAGTCGACGACACGGAGCTCCTCGAAGGCGTCCACCTTCGCCTCGAGGTGCGGCCCGGGAGGACAGCTCGCCGCCCGGATCGCACGGGGGCCGAAGCGTGTTCCGGGCCGGTCGGAGACGAGGTCGTCGGTCGGCGCGCCCACGATCGCGACGTCCACGTCCGCGAGCTCGGCCGGATTCTGCGTGTACGGCATCCCGGCGAACGTGAGCAGCCCCGCGTAGTCGGGCTTGTCCGGCAGGCCGAGAGTACGCCAGCGCTCGAGCGGGTCGATCACGCGCTGATCATCCCGGAGGGGTCGCCGCGGGGTACCTCGAGCGGACGTCGTCCACGAACGCGGCGAGCCGGTCGGCGACCGCCGCGTCCCGGATCTCGAGCACGTTCTCGGCGTTGCGCTCCCCGGAGCGCGACAGGTTGAAGCTCCCGACGAACGCCGTGTCGTCGGCGACGACGACCTTCGCGTGCATGACGTCGTGCACGGCGTCGGGCGACCACCGCGTCGAGCTCTTCCCGCTGAACGCGGCGCCTTCCAGCACGCGGTGCAGGAGCGGGATCTTCCATTCGCTGACGCCGTTCGCCTTCCACTGGCCGAAGACCTCGTCCACCTGCGTGTCGTCGACCACGCCGGCGAGGTCGCACCGGCGCTCGTTCACGACCTCGACGAGAGTGGCGAGGATCGGGCCGGACGTGATGACGGGGGAGGCGATGCGGACGCGCTGCCGCGCCTTCCCGACGTGCTTGGCGATTCGGTGCGCGAGCGCCTCGCCGTGCCCCGGGCAGAACCATGCGCGCACGCGCGCTCCGTCCACGTCCTCGGGCCGAGGCTCCGCCGTGCCGGTGCCCTCGACGGTTCCCGCCTTCCAGAGTTGCTCGAACGCGAGCGAGTACGCGTAGGCGATCTCCTCCGAGCGCACGACGGCAACGACGTTCTCCTGCCGCGCCCACGAGTCGTCGGTCCAGTTCGTCGACCCCGTCCAGACCGTGCGGCCGTCGAGGACGACGAACTTGTGGTGCATGAGGTCGGGTATTCCGGCGATGCCGCGCGTCGGCACGGGGAGCGCCTCGATCGCCTCGGGGACGGTCTCCGGAGGCGGCGGCACCGGGATCGGGCCGGGATGGCTGACGTCGTAGAGGAGGCGGATCGCCACGCCGCGTTGGTGCGCCGCGAGGAGCGACGCGAGGACGAGCGCCCCGGCGTCCGTCTCGAAGCGCACGTCGTACATCGCGATGTCGAGGGAGGTGCGCGCCGCGGCGAGGAACTCGGCGATCTTGCGCGCGACCGCGGCGGGCCGCTGCCCGCCGTCGGTCAGCGTGTGGAGCTCGATGGCCGGTTCGGCGTGCGGTTCGCTCACGCGCTCTGCGCGGCGCGGAGCGCTGCCTTGTATGCCCGCTTCGAGGTCTGGTACTCGTCGAGCGCCTCCGGAGAGTCGACCGCGCCGAGGCAGGCGTGATCGGGGACGAGCTCTCGCGCCGCCTCGACGCCGAAGCGCAGTGCAAGCACGGAGCCGAGCGCGGTGATCTTCATCTTCCCGTAGCCCGGCAGCGCGCCGATGCGACGGCGCAGGTCGTCGGCGTCGCGCGCCTCCGTCCAGACCCGTTCGGCATGGCCTCCGTACTCGTCCGCGATCACGGCGCTGAGCTCGTGCACGCGGCGGGCCATCGACCCGGGGAAGCGGTGGATGGCCGGCTTCTCGCGGAAGACCTCCTCGAGACGCGCAGGGTCGCTCGCTGCGATCTCGGCCGGATCGAGTGTCCCGAGCCGCTGCTGCAGCTTCAGCGGCCCGGCGAACGCCGTCTGCACAGGCACCTGCTGGTCGATCGCGAAGCCGATCAGGAGCGCCATCGGCTCGCGCGCGAGGAGCTCGTTCGCCTCGTCTGACTCCGTGAAGTAGAGCGCCTCGGGCACGTCGGGATCGTAGACGTGCGACCGATCCGCCGGGCGCTAGTGGTCGCTCCGGGAAGTCCGGTGCCCATTCGCCGGCGAGAACCGAGCAGGCCTAGGACGCAGGGAGGCCGCATACCAGAAGGTATGTGGCCGACCGAGGACGACGGCATGCGATGTGTTCGCAGCCGCGCGAAGGGGTGGCGTACTTCCCGGAGAGACCACTAGTGCGCAGACGAGAAGAGCGGCTCGAACCGCTCCCGCCACTCGGTATCGCTCACCGACCTCCGGAAGAGTTGTTCGAGCACCTCGCGCGGCGACATCTCGTCCTCGTACGCGACGAGGCAGACACATGCGACGAGCAGATGGCGGAGGAGTTCGGGATCGAGCCGCGCCACTCCCAAAG
>JAWOIV010000013.1:0-20207 GCA_046484465.1 Gaiellaceae bacterium | reverse complement strand
GATCGCTCCGTGCTTACGTGTCAATTCGTTCATCGCTTTTCTCCTTACTTCGGTGGACAGAGGTGTGATACCCGGCTGGCGTTCATTTCAATCCCCGGCTCACGAGTCGCTTAGAACTCGTTTCGAAATGAAGCCTTGAGCCGCCGGAACGCGCTGCGCGCGTACGCTGCGGCGTCCTCGGTCGCCCCAATACGTCTCGTATCGGGGCTCCCTGCGTCCTTGCATCGCACCCTCCCAGCGCGCCCCGTCGACGAAGCGTCATTCCGGAACGAGTTCCACGAACGGGGAAGGGCCCCGACCAGGGCCCTTCGCGTTGCCGAGGCGGTCGCTACGAAGTCGGGAACGTGAACGCCACGAGCCGGTCGACGAGCGCCTGGATCCGCTCGAGCGCCTGGTCGGCGCGGGCCTGGCTCATGCGCCCGGACGCGACGGCGCGCTCCAGCTTGGCCATCGCCGGCGCCAGCATCGCAGCCTTCAGGCCTGCCGCGGTCTTGCCCTGCTTCTGGGCAATCGCGGCCAGCGAGGTGCCGGGCAGCTGCTGACGCAGTTCGGCGGGCGTCAGGCCAAGGTACGCCGTCGTTGCGCGCAGCATGCCGCCCTTCGCGAGCCGGGCCGTAACGGCCGGCGCCCTGCACGGCTGCGCTTTCGCGACGCGCTCCTTCATCTTGGCGGCCTGCTCGGAGCTGATGCGTCCCGCTGCGAGGGCGGCGTCGATACGAGCGTTGACACGGCTCTTGACGCGGGCCTCGAGCTCCGCGACGGTCGTGCCGCGCTTCTCGGCGAACTTCGCGAGCCGCTCCTGGCACTTCCCGGAGCGGTCGCCCGTGCTCTGGCTGGCGAGCGCGCTTCCGCTCCCCGCCGCGAGCAGCGCAGCGCCCGCGACGACGGCAGCGAGGGTGATGCGAATCGAGCTCATGTCGTGAGATCTCCTTGGTCGACAGTGGCGTGCGCGTCCATGGTCGCAGGCCTCGTTGAGCACAGGGCTAGCGGTCAGTGAGGGTTTCGTAAAGAGCCGCGGCTACGCGGCGATGCGGACGTAGATCCCGTCCGCGGCCTTCTCGGTGACCGAGCGCTCGGCACCGCCGACCGTGATCGTCAGTTGCCCGACCGCCGGCTCCGAGCGGATCACCGTGACCTGCGTCCCGGGCGCGAGGCCCTCGTCGTAGAACCAGTGCAGCAGGTCGCCGTCGTGCTCTGCGAGGCGAACGATCTCACCCCCGCTTCCGACTGCGAGCTCGCCGAGGGAGACGAGCTGGGCGTTCTCCACCTGCTCGAACTCCGGGTCGACGGGCCAGCCGTGCGGGCACCGATCCGGATGGCCGAGCCGATCATTCATGCGCTCGATCATCTCGTCGGTGAACGTGTCGCCGAGCTCGTCGGCATGAACGTGCGACTCGGCGGCCGTGTAGCCCATGAAGTCGGTGAGGAAGCGCTCGATGATGCGGTGCTTGCGCACCACGCGCTTCGCGCGCTCCGCGCCCTCGGGGGTCAGGATCGCCTCCTTCTGCTCGCCGCGCTCCACGAGCCCCTCCACCTCGAGGCGCTTGAGCATCTCCCCGGCGGACGCGCGCGAGACCCCGAGCATCTCCGCAACGCGGGACGCGATCGCCGTGGATCCCGTCGACGGGCGGTACTCCCCGATCGGGAACGCGAGGAAGTAGATGGTCTCCAGGTACTCGTCGACCGAGTGGCCGTGCGTCTGCGCCATCGCACTCGAGTCTAGCCGCGTGTCGCGGTCCGACCTGCGCTCTGCGGTGGCACCGTGAACGCTGCCGCGGGACGGACGACCTGCACGACCAGCGGCAGCTTCGCTGCCGCGCTTCAGGAATCTCTCCGCGGACGGGGGATCCGCTCGTCGGATCCCTGCGAAGGACATCAGTCCGCGGCTCCGAGCTCCCAGGCGTTCCGCCAGGAGAGGAGGTACACGAGCGGGGCCGCGATGGCGATGAGCGCGAGGGCCGACGGGGCGACCTCCGAATACGCGCCGATCGCCGTCCCCTTCCAGATCTCGGTGGCGAGGGTCTCGAACCCGATCGGGCGGAGGAGAAGCGTCACCGGGAGCTCCTTGATCGTGCTCAGGAAGACGAGCGCCGCCCCTGCGAGGATGCCCGAGCGCGCCAGCGGCAGGACAACGGACGTGACCGCCCCGAGCGGGCGGCGGCCCAGGGAGCGGGCCGCGTCCTCGAGCCGTGGGTTGATCCCGTCCAGCGACGCCCTCGTCGAGGCGAGCGCGTAGGGCATGAACCGAAGGACGTAGGCGGCGAGCAGGAGCCCGAGGCTCTGGTAGAGGATGCTGCCCGCCCTCGATCCGAAGAAGACGAGGGCCAGGGCGATGGCGATCCCGGGCAGCGCACTCGGGAACAGCGTCACGCGCTCGAGGAGCCGGGAGAGGTGCGACGGGTAGCGCCAGGCGAGGATCGCGGCGGGGAGCACGACGATCGCCGCGGCGGCTGCGGTGATCGACGCTGCGGTCGCGGAGTTGAAGGCCGCGCTCCACGCGACTCCCGCCTGCCCGGCGATCGGGTCTGCCGTGAACGACCACCAGACGAGGACGCCGATCGGCAAGAGGAGGAACAGGCCCGAGACGAGCCCGCAGAACGCCAGCGCCGGCCAACGCCAGCGGCCGAGACGCACGAGCTGGGCCGACCGCCCGGCGCCCGGAGTCGCTCTGTAGATCGCCCCGCGAAGCCGGAAGCGGGAGGCGAGGAGCACGATGCCCACGGCGAGGGCGACGAGCACCAGCGCCAGGATGGCGGCCGAGTCGAGCGCGAGCAGGGACTCGTAGCGCACGTAGATCGCGGTCGTCAGCGTCGAGTAGCCCATGAGCGAGACGGCTCCGAAGTCGGAGAGGACGTACAGGACGACGAGCAGCGAGGCGGCGGCGAGGACGGGGCGAAGCGACGGAAGGGTGACGCGAACGAACACTCCGAGATGCCCGGATCCCAGGCCACGAGCTGCCTCCTCCGAGGACGGATCGACACTGCGCAGACCGGACGCCGCGAGGAGGAAGACGTAGGGATAGGTGGAGAGCGTGAGCGCGAGGAGCGCTCCCCAATAGCCCGCGATCTCGGGCAGGCGCTCCACCCCGAGGGGCTCGAGGGCCTGCTGCAGGAGCCCTCGTGGGGCGAAGGCTCCGAGCAGCGCGAGCGCTGCAACGAAGCTCGGGATGACGAGCGGGAGGGATGCCAGCAGGCCCCAGATGCGCCGCCCGGGCAGGTCGGTCCGCACGACGAGCCACGCATACGGGACACCGACAGCGAGCGCGGCGACGAGCACACCGGCGGCAAGCGCGGCGGTGTCCACGACGAGCTCGACGGTGGTGGAGAGAGAGGTGAGCGCTCGCGCGTCCGCGTCGGAGCCGAGCGCTCGCACCACGAGATACGCGATGGGGAGCAGCGCTGCGGCGGCGACGACCGCCGCGGCCACGACGAGCAAGAGGGGTGCGCGGCGACCGGCGACCGCAGCCGCTGCGCGCTCGCTCACTTGATGTAGCCGAGCTCGAGGAGCAACCTCACCGCCGGCGTGATGTCGGCGGAGAGGCGGCCGAGTGCGTACGTCGGCCCCTTGATGCTCGACAGGGCCGGAAGCCCAGGTCTCCGGGGCACGCCCTTCACGAGCGGGTACTCGGCGGCCCCCGGGCCGCGCGCGATGAACCGCTGCGCCCACGGCGAGAGGAGGAAGTCCACGAACCGCCGTGCATGTGCGTTCTTCTTCGTCGATGCGACGATCCCGACCCCGGCAGCGAGGACGAGGTTGCCGGGGTCGCCCGCACGGAACCAGTGGTTCGCGGCGGGGAGGCTCGGCGTGTCGGCGAGGGCGTTGTAGAGGTAGTAGTGGTTCACGAGCCCAACCTGCACGTCACCGCGACCGACTGCCTGGACGATCGTCGTGTTGCTCGGGTAGAGCTTGACGTCGTTCGCCTGGAGCCTGCGCAGCCAGTCGCGCACCCGTCGCTCCCCGTTCAGGCTGATGGTCGCCCCCACGAATGCCTGGAAGGACGCATTCGTCGGCGCGACGCCGACCCTCCCCTTCCAGCGAGGGCCCGTGAGCGCCCACACCGAGACGGGAAGCTCCCGCTTGGCGACAAGCCTCGTGTTGTAGACGAGGACACGCGAGCGCGCGCTCGTCCCGACCCAGCGTCGGCTTCTCGTCGAGAAGCGCGGAGGCACCTTGCCGACGGTCGTCTGTGGCAGCCGAGCGAGCAGGCCCCGCGCGGCGACGAGCCCGAGCGTGCCCGGCTCCTGCGACCAGTACACGTCGGCAGGGCTCGAGCGACCCTCCTCGACGAGCGCGGTTGCGAGTGTCGTCGACGTCGCATATCGCACGTTCAGCTGGATGCCGGTCTCCCTCGTGAAGCGATCCATGATCGGCTTCACGAGCCGCTCCTCGCGGCCGGCGTAGATCGTCAACGACGGCGATTGTGCGGGCGCGGTCGCTGCCCCGCCGACGACGGCGAGGGCCGCCACGATTGCCGCCAGCAGGACGATCGCCAGTCTCGTTCTCACGCTAGACCTCATCTGTAAGGGTCACCTCAGTCGCAATGTCAGGCAGACCTTACAAAGAGGTGGACACGAACTCCAGCCTACTCACGGAAGGATCGGGACGCGCCCGTCGTGAACGCGCACCGAGACGCGCGATCCGAGCGGCACGACCTCGTTCGACGGGCGCTGCGACACGAGCTCGACGCCGTCGAGACGCACGCGGTAGAAGACATCGTGGCCGCGGAACTCGCGGGCGATCACCTCGCCTGCGCCGTCCGGGTCGGGCGCCAGCTCGAGCAGTTCTGGTCGGATGAGAACCTCGACCTCGCGCGCCGCGTCGCCGCCGTTCGTCCCGTGTGCGATCCGCGCCCGCAGGAGGTCGCGTGCCGCCTCCCCCGAGAGGACGTTCGCGGCGCCGACGAACTCGGCGGCCCAGCGCGAGACGGGCGCGTAGTAGAGGTCCTCCGACGTGCCCTCCTGGACGATGGTGCCGTGGCGCATGAGTGCGATGCGATCTGCGAGCGAGAACGCCTCCTCACGGTCGTGAGTCACGAGGACGACGGTCACGCCGAGCGGGCGGATGATCTCGGCGACCTCGGCCCGCAGCGACTCGCGCAGGAACGGGTCGACGTTCGACCACGGCTCGTCGAGGAGCACGAGCTCCGGTGACGGGGCGAGGGCGCGGGCGAGGGCGACGCGCTGCTGCTGGCCGCCGGACAGCTCGTGCGGATAGCGGCGCTCGAGCCCCTCGAGCCCGACGACCGAGAGCAGTTCCGCGACGCGAGACGTCCGTCCGCGGCGGGGAAGGCCGAACCCGACGTTGTCGCGCACCGAAAGGTGTGGAAAGAGCGCGTAGTCCTGAAAGACCATTCCGACGCGGCGCTGCTCGGGGGGCACGAAGTCGCCCCCACCGGCCACCGATCGCCCCGAGACCGAGACCCGGCCCCCGTCCGGACGCTCGAAGCCGGCGACGAGCCGCAGGAGCGTCGTCTTCCCGCACCCGGAGGGGCCGAGGAGCGCGACGACCTCGCCGCGAGCGACGCAGAGCGACGCGCCGTCGACGGCCGTGACATCGCCGAATCGCTTCGTGGCTCCCTCGAGCCGGATCATCGAGCAGTCCATGTAAGGCGAACCTTACATCGAGTCATCGGCAGTGGGCCACAGGCCTCGCGGGCCCCGGCGATCCCGCCTGCCCGGCGCGCGGCTACCCTCGCGCGGGTGGCTCTCGCCGAGGTGTATCCGCTCGTGACCGCCCGTGCGCTCGCTCGGCCGTTCACGTACGAGGTGCCCGACGACGTCGAGCGGGGTGCCGTCGTCTCGGTCGGCCTCGGTGGGCGGCGCGTTCGCGCCGTGGTGACGGACGTCGGCGTCGAGCCTCCACCCGGTGTCGAGATCGCCGAGGCAGGCCCCGTCGTCGACCGCGTGCCCCCCGAGCTCGTCGAGCTCGCCCTCTGGATCGCGGAGTACTACGGGAGCACACCGGCCCGTGCGCTCTCGCTCGTGGCACCGCACGAACGTGCCCGGCGTGGTGCTCCTCGTGGCGGCGCGCGCCTCGACGCGCCTCCCGGCGAGCCGGAGCCCACGGAGCTGACGGAGGCGCAGAAGGAGGCGGTGACCGCGATCGTCTCCTCGCTCGACGCCGGCGGCGGTCACATCCTGCTCCACGGGCCGACCGGGAGCGGGAAGACCGAGGTGTATCTCCAGGCCTGCGCGGCTGCCCTCGAGCGCGGGCGAACGGCGATCGTGCTCGTCCCCGAGATCGCACTCACGCCGCAGACCGTCGGTCGCTTCGCCGTGCGCTTCGGAGAGCGCATCGCCGTCCTGCACTCGGCGCTGACAGACGCGGAGAGGCGCGACGAGCGCGCGCGACTTCGTTCCGGCGAGGCCCGTGTGGCCATCGGCGCGCGTTCCGCGATCTTTGCGCCGGTCGCTGATCTCGGCCTCATCGTCGTGGACGAGGAGCACGACGCTTCGTTCAAGCAGGAGTCGGACCCCCGCTACGACGCGCGCACGGTGGCAGCGAAGCGCGCTGCACTGGAGGGTGCGGTCGTCGTCTACGGGAGCGCGACGCCGCGTGCGGAGAGCTGGGCGAGGCTCCCGCGCACCGCTCTTCCGGCGCGGATCGGGGCCCCGCTTCCGACGGTTCGGATCGTCGACCTGCGGTACGAGGCCGGGTATCCACTCTCGGCTCCGTTGCTCGCGGAGCTCGCCTCGGTCGAGGAGCGCGGGGGACGGGCCATCCTTCTCCTCAACCGTCGCGGGGTCTCGGGGGCGATCCACTGCCGCGCGTGCGGAACGTCGCGCCGGTGCGGGAGCTGTGACGTCGCCCTCACGCACCACTCGGACGGGAGGCTGCACTGCCACCACTGCGGGTTCAGCGAGGCGCTGCCCGAGGCCTGCCCGGAGTGCGGCTCGGTCGAGCTCGCCCGCGTGGGTGCCGGAACGCAGCGACTCGAGACCGAGCTGGCACGCCGCGTCCCCGGGCTCGAGCGGATCCGCCTGGACGCCGACACCGTGCGGAAGCCGGGCGCGCTGCACGAGTCTCTCGCGCGGTTCGCCTCCGAGCGCGCAGCGGTGCTCATCGGGACGCAGATGGTCGCGAAGGGCCACCACTTCGCGGGCGTCGAGGTGGCCGCGGTGGTCGATGCCGACACGGGCCTCGCCTTCCCGGACTTCCGCGCCGAGGAGCGCACGTTCCAGCTCGTCACGCAGCTGGCCGGACGAAGCGGTCGCGACGCACCGGGACGAGTGCTCGTCCAGACGTTTCAGCCCGACGCGACCCCGGTGCTCTACGCGGCGCGACACGACGTGTCCGGGTTCCTCGCACAGGAGCTCCTCCGGCGTGAGGAGCTCGGCTACCCGCCTTTTTCACATCTCGTTGCACTCGTCGTGTCCGGGCCCGAGCTGGACATGGCCACGCGCGTGCTCGGCGAGTTGCGCGAGGCGCTCACGCTGCCGGGCGTCACGCTGCTCGGGCCGGCGCCTCTCTTCCGCCTGCGTGGGCGCCATCGCGCGCAACTGCTCGCGAAGACGTCTGCTCCGCGGGCGTTCGCGCGCCGTGCAGCGGCGCTCCTTGCGGCAGCGGCGCCCGCGATGCGGCGTGACGGTCTCTCCGCCGTCGTGGACGTGGATCCGCAGTCGCTCTAACGGACCTGTCCCAAGCGCACATGTCCCGCAGGGCCAATTGCGCGCCGGTTCCCGGTCGGGTACATCGGAATGCGACCTGCCAACGATCCGTCCGCAGGGAAGGGATGCCCATGAGACGAGTGGTCGCAGTCCTGGTGCTCGTGTTCGCCCTGGCGTTCTCGGCGAGCGCGCTGGCCGGTGAGCTGATGTACCAGCCGACGAAGTACTGGTCGGCGGGCCAGGGTGCAGGAAGCACGTTCAGCTCGAGCTGGGTGCGGAACAGCTTCTGGAAGCAGAGCTCCGCCGCCTGGACGACCGTCACGTTCATCGACAACGTCTCGTACTCGTGGCACTTCACGACGAAGTCCACGGGGTACGTCACGTCGACGTGGTGGTTCGGCTCGCAGGTGAAGAAGGCGCACTGCGTGGCCAACAGCTCGCAGTTCTACGGCAGTTGCCATGTCTACAGCTAGAGGAGGTCGAAGCATGCATCGTCCAGACCTTCGTCGCACGATCCTGTTTGCAGTGGTGGTGCTCGCGGCCGGTCTTCTCGCCGGAGGCGTCGTGGCAGCGCGGTTCGCCTTGCCAGGGAGCACCGACGAGCTGGATCGCGCGCTGCGCGTCGGCGCGCTCGAGAAGGTGTCCGACATCCCCGCGGCTCCCGGCACGTCCAGGAGAGCCGTCTTCGTCCAGCGGTCCGGCGGCCTCGTCTGCCTCTGGGACGCTCCGTCGGCCACGTCGCTCACGCGCCAAGGTGGTTGCAACCTCGAGTCGGATCCGCTCGCGGGCGGGGAGCTCTTCGTCGCCTTCTCGTTCGACGGCGGGCCGGCGATCGCCGACGTCACCGACGCGCGGTTGATCGGCCTCGCTTCCGCTGACGTTGCACGGGTGCAGGTCGTGATGAGCGACGGCTCGCGTCGCGCGGCCCCCGTCACGCGAGCACGGATCGGATCGTCCGAGTACCGGTCCTTCGGCTACCGAATCAGGCCGTCGGATCTTCGGCGGGCCATCGGACCGACGGGCGTCGTCGCTCTGGACGCATCCGGCCGCGAGATCGATCGCGAGGAAACGGGGTTCGACGAGTAGGACGTGGCGTGCATCGCGCGGGCTAGACTCGCCGCGCGATGCACGACCACGAGCACGAGCACGACCACGAGCACGACGACGCCGAGGAGCAGGCGGAGCTCGAGCTGCGGGCGCGACGCCTGATCGCGCTCTCGAGGATCCGTCAGTACGGCGATCCCGTGCTGCGCATGAGCGCGCGGGAGGTCGAGGACTTCGACGCGGATCTCGCACGGCTCGCCGAGCGGATGACGTTGCTCATGCACGAGGCGCAGGGGGTCGGGCTCGCCGCGACGCAGGTCGGCGTCCTCCGTCGCCTGTTCGTGTTCGTCGACGAGGGCGAGGATCGCGTGCTCGTCAACCCGGTGATCACCGCCCGCTCCGACGACGTGGAGACGGAGGAGGAAGGGTGCCTGTCGATCCGGGACGTCCTCGTCCCCGTCGAGCGCTCCGCGTCCGTGACGATCGAGGGCAGCGACGTGAACGGCCAACCGGTCTCGCTGGAGCTCGATCTCCCGTCGGCCCGCGTCGTCCAGCACGAGCTCGACCACCTCGACGGCGTTTTGATCATCGACCGCACCGATGCGGAGCCGCGCCGCGAGGCGCTCGCCAGGCTCAGGCCGCAGCCCGTTCTCGACGTGCGGTGAGCCGGCGGCCGATCGCGGTCGCGGCCACGGCGCCGTTCGGCGCGGACGTCCTGGAGCGCCTCGCCGAGAGCTACGAGATCAGCGCTCTCCTGACACGACCAGATGCCCCTGCGGGCCGCGGACGAACACTCGCTCCGCCTCCGGCGAAGGTCGTCGCCGAGCGTCTGGGAATCACGGTTCTCCAATCCGAGCGCCTGGAACCGGGCCTCGAGCTCGGAGCGGACACGGTGGTCGCTGTCGCGTACGGCCTGATCGTCCCCGAAGACGTCCTCGCCGAGCGCCTCTGGCTCAATGTGCATCCCTCGCTGCTCCCGCGCTGGCGCGGCGCTGCCCCGGTCGAGCGGGCGATCATGGCGGGGGACACCGAGACCGGGGTCACGATCATCACGCTCGTGAAGGAGCTCGATGCCGGCCCCGTCGCCGCCCAGCAGGCGTTCCCGATCGACGCGGCCGATGATGCAGGAGTCGTGTACGCGAGGGCTGCGGAGGTCGCCGTCGCGTTGCTCGCGTACGTTCTGGAAGAGCCGACCTTCACCCCGCAGTCCGACGCAGGTGCGACGTACGCGGAGAAGATCGGGGCTGCCGACCGTCGGCTCGATCTCTCGCTTCCAGCGTCGCAACTCGTCGATCGCGTGCGCGCGCTGTCGCCGCACATCGGCGCGCGAGCCGAGCTACTGGGGCGACCCCTGACCGTGTGGCGGGCGCGTGTGGGGAGTGACGGCTCGTTCGAGCCGCTCGAGGTGCAGCCGGAAGGCGGTCGGCGCATGGAGTACGCGGCATGGTTCCGCGGCCTGCGATAGGCGCGGCGCGCGCGGCTGCGTACGAGGTCCTCCTCCGCGTCTTCGAGGAGGGGGCGTACGCCGACCGCGCGCTCCGCACTGCCGCCGCCGGACTGGACGCCAGAGATCGCGCGCTGGCGCAGCGACTGGCGTACGGCGCCGTGCAGCGGCAACGAACGCTCGACCACGCGATCGAGACCCTCGGGCGCAGGAAGGTGCACCGGCTCGATCCTCCGGTGCGCGCTGCGCTTCGACTGGGCGCGTACCAGCTGGGCTACATCGACGGCGTCCCTCGCTACGCGGCGGTCAACGAGTCCGTCGAGCTCGTGCGCAGGGCGCGACTCGAGCGAGCGGTTCCGTTCACGAATGCGATCCTGCGCCGCCTCGCGGATGGGATGCGACCGCTGCTCCACGCGCTTCCCGAGGAGCGTCCGGCAGAGGCGGCACTGAGGCACTCCTATCCGGACTGGGTCGCCGAGACCTGGTGGCGCGACCTCGGCGCCGACGACGCGCGGTCGCTCATGCGGGCGCAGAACGAGCCGGGGGAGACCGTCGTGCGGCTCGTGCGCGGCGAGATCGAGGGCGAGCCCGATCCGGAGATCCCGGGCGCGTGGCACGTCGCCCGGATCGACGAAGCCGCGCTCGCGGCGGGGCGCATCTGGCCGCAGAGCCGCGCGTCGCAGCTCGTCGGGCTCGCCACCGGCGCGCGCGATGGCGAACGCGTGCTCGACCTGTGCGCGGCGCCGGGCGGCAAGGCGACGATGCTCGTCGGCGAGGTCGTGGCGGTCGAGGTGAACGAGGCGCGCGCGCGGGAACTGGAGGAGAACGTTCGCCTGCTCGGCGCCTCGAACGTCCGCGTGGTCGTCGCCGACGGCCGCGCGCTACCCGACGAGCTCGCCGGGTTCGACCGGGTGCTCGTGGACGCGCCCTGCTCGGGCCTCGGCGTCCTCAACCAGCGCCCCGACCTCCGCTGGCGAGCAGAGCCGCTTCCCGAGCTCCAGCTGGAGCTTCTGCGCGCAGCAGCGGCGCGCGTCAGGCCCGGAGGGACGATCGTCTACTCCGTCTGCACGATCAACGCGGACGAGTCCGAAGCCGTCGTCGACGTATCGGGGCTCGAGATCGACCCGTCGCTCGGTGAGGAGTGGCCGTCCTTCCGGCATGCCCGCCGGCCCGAGTTCCTGCAGACGCTCCCGCACGTCCACGGCACCGCGGGGTTCTTCGTCGCGCGCCTCATCGTGCGCTGAAGATCCGTCGAGCCTTTTCGACGTGCTCGTCGAGCCATCCGCGACGCTCGTCCCACGCCCACGCGAGGTTGTGCGCGACGCCCCAGCCGCGAGCGCGCTCCCTGTCGAACCCGAGCTCGGCGAGGGCGTCCAGCCAGCGGGAGACGGAGCCGGCATTGCGGAGCAGCCCGCTCGCCTCCAGCTCGCGCTCGCCCACGAGCGGCTTTGGGTCGATCACCAGCCACGGCTCACGCGCTGCGGCGAGGACGTTCCCACCGTGGAGGTCCTGGTTGACGAGGAACGTGGCCGAACGGTCGACCGTGCGGTAGGTGTCGAGGGCAGTCTCGAGCAGCGCACGCTCGAACGGGGCTCCCGCGTCGGTGTACCACCTCGGAACCTCTTCGACCCACCGGTCGGCCTCGTCCGCGAGGAGCGCGAAGCGATGCGATGCGCCGGCGTCGATCTGGAGGCGCGGCAGGAGGCCTGCGACGACATCGATCTCATCGTCAGCGGTGTCCCAGAGCCGGGTTCCGGGAACGCAGCGCTCGAGGAGGAGCGCGCGCCGCTCGTCGTCGCGGGCGACCAGGCGCACGGCGCCGCTGCCGTCCCAGGCGTCGAGCGCGTCGGCCTCCGTGTCGGCCTCCGCATGCGAGGGCGCGTTCAGCTTCAGGACGAGCTCACTGGCCGGGACGACGAGCGAGTGCGGCGTGTCGATCGGCGCTTCGAGGACGAGGCCCCACTCCTCGGCGCACTCTGCAGCGAGCCGGGGGAGCGCCTGAAGCCACTCGGGCTCGTTGCTCCACGTCTCGACCAGTGCGTGCGGCACGCGCATCGAGGCAGCGTACGGCGGGCCGTAGGATCAGTGCCGTGGAGCAGGAGTATCTGGAGCGGGCGCTCGAGCTCGCGGAGCGGGGGCGCGGGACGACGCACCCGAACCCGACCGTCGGCGCCGTCGTCGTCACGGATGGCGAGGTCGTCGGCGAGGGCTGGCACGTCCGCAAGGGCGAGGCGCATGCGGAGGTCATCGCGCTCGAGACCGCCGGCGAGCGAGCGCGTGGCGCGACGGTGTACGTCACGCTCGAGCCGTGTGCGCACCACGGCGACACGCCGCCGTGCGTCGACGCGCTGCTCGAAGCCGGTGTCGCGCGGGTCGTCGTCGGGCAGCGCGACCCGAACCCCCGCGTCGAGGGCGACGGCCTCGAGCGGCTGCGACGTGCCGGGATCGAGGTCGAGGTCGCCGAGGAGGGGCTCGCCTTCCGCTGCCGCCAGCAGATCGAGGAGTGGCGGACGTGGGTGACGAGCGGGCGGCCGTTCGTGACATACAAGGTTGCGGTCTCGATCGACGGCCGCGTGACGGTTCCCGGCCGGCGGTGGGTGACGAGCGAGGAGTCGCGCCGTCTCGTGCACATGCTTCGGGCCGCATCGGACGCAGTGGCGGTGGGGATGGGGACAGTGCGCTGGGACGATCCGCGCCTCGACGCGCGAGACGTGCCGACACCGCGCGGGCAGCCGCGCAGGATCGCTTTCGGTCGCGGCCCGCTCGCCGACGGATCGGAGCTCGAGCTCCGCTCTGGCCCGCTGGGTGACGAGCTCGCGCAGCTGGCTTTCGAGGGCGTTCAGTCGCTCCTCCTCGAAGGCGGCCCGACGCTCGCGGCAGCCTTCTTCGAGGAGGATCTCGTGGACAAGGTGCTGATGTTCGTCGCGCCGACGCTGTCCGGCGAAGGGCCTGGGATGCTCGCCGGGCTCACGGGACCGGTCGAGCTGTCGCGGCTCGACGCCCGCACGGTCGGGCCGGACCTCCTCATGCAGGCCTACGTCCACGAGCCCTAGAAGTAGCGTTCCGCTCGTGTTCACGGGAATCGTGCGGGAGCTGGGCCAGTCGGTTGCCGCGGAGGACGTCGCGGACGGGCTCCGGCTCGTCGTCGAGGCGCCGGCGACGGCCTCGCTCACCGGCGTCGGCGACTCGGTGTCCGTGAATGGGTGCTGTCTGACGGCTGAGGTCGTCGAGGAAGGGCGTCTGTCCTTCCATGTCGTGCCCGAGACGCTCGCGCGCACGACGCTGGGGGGGCTTTCGCCCGGCGACCGGGTGAACGTCGAGCCGGCGCTCCGCGCCGGTGACCCGCTCGGCGGCCACTACGTTCAGGGCCACGTCGACGGGATCGGCCGCGTTCGGTCGGTGGAAGGCGAGGGCGCGGGCCTCCGCGTCGCCGTCGAGGCGCCCGAAGACGTGCTCCGGTATTGCGTCGAGAAGGGCTCGATCGCCGTCGACGGCGTCTCGCTCACGATCGCCGCGATCGCGGACGATGCGTTCGAGATCGCGCTCGTGCCGCACACGCTCGAGGTGACGACGCTGTCGTCGCTCCGGCCGGGGGCGCAGGTCAACCTCGAGGTGGACGTCTTTGCGAAGTACGTCGAGCGTCTCGTGCCCGGCGGCCAGAACCGTGGGGCCTGACCCGGGCCGGGCTACGATCCCGAGGTGACCGTGAACGTCGAGGCCCGCGAGACGTCGTCCCCGTTCGCCACCGTCGAGGCGGCCATCGAGGACATCCGGTCGGGGAGGTTCGTCGTGGTCGTGGACGACGCCGATCGCGAGAACGAGGGCGACCTCACGCTCGCAGCGCAGTTCGTCACGCCCGAGGCCGTCAACTTCATGGCGACGCACGCTCGAGGGTTGATCTGCCTCTGCCTCACTCCCGAGCGCTGTGACGAGCTCGGCCTGCACCCGATGACGGAGCGGAACGAGACGCCGCTCGGAACCGCGTTCACGGTCTCGATCGAGGCGCGCGAAGGGGTCTCGACGGGGATCTCGGCCGCCGATCGCGCACACACGATCCAGGTGGCGATCGACCCTCGCTCTACGCCGACCGACCTCGTCCACCCGGGACACGTCTTCCCGCTGCGCGCCAAGCCTGGAGGCGTCCTCCAGCGCGCCGGCCAGACGGAGGCGGCGGTCGATCTCGCACGGCTCGCGGGGCTCAACCCGGCCGGGGTGGTGTGCGAGATCATGAACGAGGACGGGACGATGGCCCGCGTTCCGGACCTCGCGGGATTCTGCGAGGCGCACGGGCTCAAGATGGTCACCGTCGCCGACCTCATCGAGTATCGGCGGCGCATGGAGAAGCTCGTCGAACGCGTCGTGACAGTTCGGCTCCCGACCGAGCACGGCGAGTTCCAGGCCATCGCGTACCGGGAGCTCCTCACCGACAAGCAGCACGTCGCGCTCGTCAAGGGCGACCTCGCGGGGGCGGAGAACGTGCTCGTTCGCGTGCACTCGGAGTGCCTCACGGGCGACGTCTTCCACTCGCTGCGCTGCGACTGCGGCGAGCAGCTGGAGCTGGCGCTCGCGCAGATCGAGGCCGAGGGTCGCGGCGTGCTCCTGTACATGGCGCAGGAGGGCCGCGGAATCGGCCTCCTCAACAAGCTCAGGGCCTATGAGCTGCAGGAGGCGGGCCTCGACACCGTTGAGGCGAACCTCGAGCTCGGGTTCCCCGCGGACGCCCGGGAGTGGGGGATCGGGAACCAGATCCTCGCCGACCTCGGCCTGACGACCATCCGCATCCTGACCAACAACCCACGAAAGCTCACCGGCCTGGACGGCTACGGCCTCACCGTCGTCGAGCAGGTTCCGATCGAGATCGAGCCGCAGCCGGAGAACGAGCGCTACCTCGCCGTGAAGCGCGAGAAGCTCGGCCATACGATCTCCAGGCTCCATCACCAGGGCACGCGCCTGGACGCCGACGACCCGCAGGAGGACGAGACATGAGCCGCGACATCGACGAGTCGAGCGAGGACGTCCTGTCCGAGTGGTCGAGGCGAGCCGAGCCGTCGCCCGCGGATCCCGACGACGAGGCGCAGGAGGAGTCGGACACGGGCGCAGCCGAGGGCGTATGGGGCACGGCACCCGCACCGTCGCGTCCCGAGCTCGTCGAACTGTCCGCCGAGCCCGACGCCGAGCCGGAGCCGGTCGAGGTAGCACGCACGCCGGCGACCGACCCGGTGGCGGAACTCGCCGAGCCTGAAGCCGGGGCCGAATCCTCGCCCGAGAGCGAGCCCGAGCCTGCAGTCCCGATGCCGATCGAGCTCTCTCACGAGCACGCGGTCGGCGAGCTCGAGATCCCCGACGGCTACGCCGTGCTCGAGGGAGACGCGACCGGCGGGCGCCGTGCCGTCGGGGTCGTCGTCGCCCGCTTCAACGGGAGCATCACCTCACGCCTGCTCGACAGAGCGCTCGAGGAGCTCGAGGCGACGGGCGTCCATCGTGACGCGATCACGATCATGGTCGTCCCGGGTGCCTTCGAGCTCCCGCTGGGGGCGACGGCGCTGGCCAAGACGAGGCGCTTCGCCTGCATCGTGGCACTGGGCTGCGTGATCCGAGGCGACACGCCCCACTTCGACTTCGTCTCCAGCGAGGCGGCGAGCGGGATCCAACTGGCGGCGCTCGAGACCGGTGTCCCTGTCGCGTTCGGCGTGCTCACGCTCGACCGGGTCGAGCAGGCCGATCAGCGAGTCGAGAAGGGCGCCGAAGCGGTCCGGAGCGCGCTCGAGATGGCGGACGTCTTCTCGCAGCTCCGCGCGGCCGCGACGCGCTGAGCCCTCGCGCGCCGGGGATCCACTCGCTGGATTCCCGGCTTGCGCACGCCCCGGCGGGACGGACGACCGCTGCGACCAGCGGGCGCGCAGCGTCCGCGCTTCAGGTCTCTTTCTCGCGCGCCGGGGATCCACTCGCTGGATTCCCGGCTTGCGCAGACTCAGATCGCCTTCTGGACCTTGCCGGCCTTGAGGCAGCGTGTGCAGACGTAGGCGCGCGTCTTCTGGCCGTCGAGGAGCATGCGGACGCGCTGCAGGTTCGGGTTGAAGCGCCGCTTGGTCGCGACCATGGAGTGGCTCCGGCTGTGACCGAAGCCGGGCTTCTTCCCGCAGATGGCGCACACCCTGGACATGCGGCCGCGGAGTGTACCGGAACGCCTTCGCCCGACCTCGCGCTGCGTACCCCATCGCGGGACCGTCTAGGCTCGTGCCGTGGAACGCGAGGAGATCGTCGTCTCGACGTCGGAGCTCGGCCGCGTTGCGGTCTCGAGCGACGCCGTGGCGCAGATCGTTCGCATCGCCGCCCTCGAGAGCTACGGCGTCGTCGGGCTCGCCGGCGGCGGCCGCTGGGCGCGGCTGCTCGCGTGGCGGGCGCCGAAGGCGATCGACGTCCAGACGCGGGACGACGGGCTCGTGATCGAGCTGCGCGTCGTCGTGGAGCACGGGCTCCGGCTCGCGGAGGTTGCGGCCAAGGTGCGCTCGCGGGTCGAGTACGAGCTCGGCCGCATGGTCGGGATCCCGATCGCTCACCTCGAGGTGCACATCGAGCAGGTCCGGTCGCGCTGATGCCGCTCGACGTCGTCAGGGATCTCTCGCGGGCCGCGCTGCGCAACCTCGAAGCGCACCGGCAGCGGATCGACGACCTCAACGTGTATCCCGTCCCGGACGGCGACACGGGGACGAACCTGACGCTGACGCTCCGCTCGATCGTCGAGACGCTCGAGGCGTCCACGGCCACCGGGAGCGAGGCCGTGGCGAAGGAGCTGTCCCGTGCCGCGCTGATGGGGGCGCGCGGGAACTCGGGTGTGATCTTCTCGCAGATCGTGCGTGGGTTCATGGACGCGCTCGCGCAGTCCGACGACATCAACACGCCGCGCCTGCGCCGAGCGTTTCGGTCCGCGAGCGACGCCGCGTACCGCGCGGTGAAGCGGCCCGTCGAGGGAACCATGCTCACGGTGATCCGGGAGATGGCGGACGAGGCCGAGAAGAAGGAGAACCGCCGCGTCGCGCCGTCGGAGCTCCTCGCTGCGGTTCTTGCGCGCGGGGAGGACGCTCTCGAGCGCACGCCCGAGATGCTCGATGTCCTCCGCGACGCCGGGGTCGTGGACGCGGGCGGCGCGGGGCTGGTCGAGATCACCCGCGGGATCGTCTTCGGACTGACGGGCGAGCCTCTTCCGGAGGTTCCGGTGGAGACCGGGGCTCTGGGCTTCGAGGCGATCCACCAGGAGCTGTCGGCGTACCGCTACTGCACCGTGTTCGTGGTCGAGGGCGAGGCGCTCGACGCCGACGCCCTCGAGAGCGCGCTCGAGAAGCTCGGGGACTCGCTGCTCGTCGTCGGCGACGAGTCCGCGCTGAAGGTGCACGTGCACACGGACGACCCGGGTGCGGCGCTCTCGGCAGGGATCGCTCTCGGAACCGTGGAGGGGGTCGAGATCGCGAACATGCACGTCCAGACCGCGGAGCGAGAGGAGCGCCTGCTCGCCACCCCGGGCCTGCCGCTGCCGACGCTCGAGACCGGGCTCGTCGCCGTCTGCCCGGGCCAGGGGAACCGACGGCTCTTCGAGAGCCTCGGCGCGACGCGCGTGATCGAGGGAGGCCAGACGATGAACCCGTCGACCGCAGAGATCCTCGAGGCGATCGAGGCGACTCCGGCCGAGGCCGTCGTCGTGCTCCCGAACAACTCGAACGTGCTGCTCTCCGCCGAGCAGGCCGCCGAGCATGCGACCAAGACGGTCCGTATCGTGCCGTCTCGCTCCGTGCAGGCGGGGCTCGCGGCCATCAGCCGCTTCGTGCCCACGAATGCCGTCGACGAGAACGAACGCGACATGCTCGATGCGCTGTCGTCCGTGATGACCGGGGAGATCACCGTCGCTTCGCGGGACGCGGAGCTCGATGGCGTGGCGATCCGCAAGGGCTCGTACCTCGGCCTCGTCGAGGACGTGGCTGTCGCGGCCTCGGAGAGCATCGACGACGTGGTCGGGGAGGTGCTCGGGCGGCTTCTCGCCGGCGAGCCCGAGTGGCTCGGAATCCTGACGGGCGAAGGCGCACCACCACTCGACGGTCTCATGGCGACCCTGCAGAAGGAGCATCCCTCGACCGCCGTCGAGATTCACGAGGGAGGGCAGCCGCACTACCCGCTCCTGCTCGTCGCCGAGTAACGTGGTCTCTCCGGTCCGCGTGCTGCTCGTCGAGGACTCGGACGTCTATCGCGAGTCGCTCGTGTTCCTGCTGGAGCGCGATGCGCGTCTCGACGTCGTCGGGGCCGTCGCGGACGGCGCCTCTGCGGTGCGCGCCTGCGCCGAGCGTGAGCCCGACGTCGTCGTGATCGACTACCGGCTTCCGGACATGAACGGCTTCGAGGTCGCCACGGCCATCCGGAGTGTCCGGCACACGACCGCGATCGTCTTCCTGAGCGCGTCGGCGGGGCAGGCCGAGTACGATGCTGCGCAGCGATCGGGGGCAGCGCTCGTCCGCAAGGACGACGGGGTCGGCGCCGTCGCCGATGCCATCGCAAACGCGGCCGAGAGGACGAATACGTGAACCTGACGATCGAGAACACCGCCGTCGTTCTGGACTCCGTCTCGGACTACCCGGACGCTCCGTCGCGCTTCCCGAACATGCGCTTCGTTCCGCTGTACGTGCGCTTCGGCGACGACACGTACCGCGACTACGTCGAGCTCACTCCCGCGGCGTTCTTCGAAGAGCTCCGCGGCGCGACGGTGCTTCCCCAGACGGCGCAGCCGACTCCGCAGGACTTCCTCCAGGTCTACGAGGAGCTCTCCGAGTACGACCGGATCTACTCGGTGCATGTCTCGTCGAAGGTGTCCGGCACGTTTCAGAGCGCCGAGCTGGCGGCATCGGAGCTCGGCGGGGACAAGGTCCGCGTCGTCGACTCGATGACGGCTTCGCTCGGGATCGCTCTGCTCGCCCACGCCATTCAGCGCCGGTTGGCGCGAGGCACGACTGACGAGGAGATCGACGCGCTGGTAGAGCGATACCAGCGCGAGGCGGTCGTGCTCTTCACCGTCGAGACGCTGGAATACCTGCAGCGCGGTGGCCGGATCGGGCGCGCAGCGGCGCTCGTGGGGTCGTTGCTCAACGTCAAGCCGGTGCTGAGCGTCGCGGACGGTGTGGTCGTGCCCGTCGCGCGCGTGCGCGGACGGCAGAAGGCGATCGCCGAGATCGAACGCCGTCTCGTCGAGGGAACCGAGGACGCCCCGGGACTGCGCGTCGCGATCGCTCACGCGGATGCGACGGAGTGGGTCGGGACTCTCAGCGAGCTCGTCTGGCGCGTGCGGCCGAAGGCGGAGATCGAGTTCACCTCGACGCTCGGTGCGGTCGTCGCGACCCACACAGGCCCCGGCGCCGTCGGCTTCTTCTGGTTCCAGGATCCGTAGAACCGGGTGCGGCGGAGACGACAGACCACCGTCGCGATCGTCTTCGAGACGCACTCGACCAGCACGGACAACGAGCGCTGGGTCGCCTCCGGCTGGCTCGACGGTGAGCTGTCCGGAGTGGGGCGTCGCCAGGCCAGGGAGCTCGGCCGTCGGCATGCGGACGAGGATCTCGCGGCTGTGTTCACGTCGGACCTCGCTCGGGCGGCCGAGACCGCGCACATTGCGTTCGGGGAGCGCGGCCTGCCGATACTCCACGACTGGCGGCTGCGCGAGTGCGACTACGGGGTGCTGAACGGCGGTCCTGTCGCGCGCCTGGAGGCGGCGCGCGCACAGCACGTGTACGAGCCGTATCCCGGCGGCGAGAGCTACGGCCAGGTCGTCGACAGGGTCCGGAGCTTCCTGCGCGACCTCGCTCCGCGATACGTCGACCGGCGCGTCGTCCTCATCGGGCACTCGGCGACGAAGTGGGCGCTCGACCACGTGCTCGAGGGGACGCCGCTCCCCGAGCTCGTCGAGGGCTCGTTCCGCTGGCGTCCGGGGTGGCTCTACACGCTGGCCACGGACGTCTAGCCTCTAGTGGTCTCTCCGGGAAGTCCGGTGCCCATTCGCCGGCGAGAACCGAGCAGGCCTAGGACGCAGGGAGGCCGCATACCAGAAGGTATGTGGCCGACCGAGGACGACGGCA
>JAWOIV010000149.1:0-2555 GCA_046484465.1 Gaiellaceae bacterium | reverse complement strand
GTCGAACGCTGCGAGTCGCTGCTACGAGAGGCGAAGACGGCCTGATGGCGACACAGCGGAGAGAGCGAAAGGTCGTCACGGTCGTCTTCTGCGACCTCGTCGGCTTCACCGCACAGGCCGAGGCGATGGATCCCGAGGATGTCGAGGCGCTCCTCACCCCGTACCACGAGCGCCTTCGCGCAGAGCTCGAGCGACACGGCGGCACCGTCGAGAAGTTCATCGGGGATGCAGTGATGGCGCTCTTCGGTGCGCCGACCGCTCACGAGGACGACCCCGAGCGCGCGGTTCGCGCGGCGCTCGCGATCCGCGACTTCGCCGTGGAGGAAGGGCTCGAGCTGCGAGTCGGGATCACGACCGGAGAGGCGCTCGTGCGCCTCGACGCGCAGCCCGGCGCCGGCGAGGGCATGGCCTCCGGCGACGTCGTCAACACCGCTGCCCGCCTGCAGTCCGCCGCCCCCGTGAATGGCATCCTCGTCGACGAGACCACGTATCGGGCGACCAGGGCTGCCGTCGACTACGAACAGGCAGACGCGGTCGAAGGCAAAGGCAAAGCCGAGCCGATCTCGGTCTGGGAAGTGATCGAGGCGCACTCGCGCTTCGGCGTCGATGTCGAGCACGAGGCGCGGTCGGAGCTCGTCGGCCGCGAGCGCGAGCTATCGGTCTTGAGTGATGCATTCGAACGCGCTATCCACGAGCGAACTTCGCAGCTCGTCACCCTCGTCGCCGTCCCCGGGATGGGCAAGAGCCGGCTCGTCTACGAGCTCTCCCGGATCGCCGACGCCGATCCCGAGCTGATCACCTGGCGACAGGGCCGCTGTCTCGCGTACGGCGACGGCATCACCCTCTGGGCCCTGAGCGAGATCGTCAAGGCGCAGGCGGGAATTCTCGAGCAGGACACGCCCGCCGAGGTCGAGCAGAAGCTCCGAGCCGCAGTCGTAGATGTTCTCGCCGAGACGAGCGATGCGAGCTGGGTCGAGTCGGAGTTGCGCTCGCTCGTCGGCCTCTCCTCGGAGTCAGAGCTCGGAGACGATCGCCGGGGCGCAGCATTCTCCGCCTGGCGGCGCTTTCTCGAGGCGATGGCCGACCAGCGCCCCCTCGTCGTCGTCTTCGAGGACATCCACTGGGCGGACGAGAGCATGCTCGACTTCGTGGAAGAGCTCGTCGACTGGGTGACCGATGTCCCGCTGCTGGTCGTGGCGACGGCCAGGCCCGAGCTCCTCGAGCGCCGGCCGGGCTGGGCTGGAGGCAAGCTCAATGCAACGACCCTCGCACTCGCGCCCTTGAGCGAGGTCCAGACCGCGCTCCTCATCGCACATCTCCTCGAGCGGTCGGTGCTCCCCGCCGAGTCGCAGCAGCTGCTTCTCGAGCGCGCAGGAGGAAACCCCCTCTACGCCGAGCAGTTCGCCGAGCTCTTCCTCGAGCGCGGCTCCGTGGACGAGTTGCCGCTTCCCGAGACGCTTCAAGGGATCATTGCCGCACGCCTCGACGGGCTTCCGGAGGCCGAGAAGGACCTCCTGCGAGACGCAGCGGTCGTCGGCAAGGTGTTCTGGACCGGATCGCTGGGCCGCGACGAGCCCGAGGCCCTGTCAACGCTCCACGTGCTCGAGCGCAAGGGATTCGTCAGGCGCCAGCGCCGCTCGTCCGTCGACGGCCAGAGCGAGCTCGCCTTCGCACACGCCCTCGTCCGCGACGTCGCCTACGGGCAGATCCCGCGTGCGGAACGCGCCGCGAAGCACCGTCGCGTGGCCGAGTGGATCGAGTCGCTCGGCCGCCCGGAGGATCACGCGGAGATGCGCGCGCACCACTGGCGGTCGGCAATCGAGCTCGTGCGCGCGAGCGGCGGCGACGAGGGCGACCTCGTCGACCGGACCCGGCTCGCGCTGCGCGACGCCGGCGACCGGGCACTCGGACTCAACAACCATGCCGCAGCCGCCTCCCTCTATGACGAGGCGCTCGCGCTCTGGCCCGACGCTGATCAAGAGCGACCCGACCTCCTCTTCCGCCTCGCGCGAGCGCTGGTGAACGCATACGACGAGAGCCGGCGGGAACAGGCGGTCGAGGATGCGCGCGACGCGCTCCTTGCCGCGGGTGACAGCGTTCGTGCCGGCGCAGCCGAGGCACTGCTTGCGAGCATCGCCTGGGATCGAGGGCAGGGCAAGCTGGTTCGGGCGCATCTCGAGAAGGCCCAGGAGCTGGTCGGAGACTCGGTCTCCGAGTCGGCGGCGAGCGTGCTTGCCATGTCTGCACGGATCCTCTCGCTCGAGGAAGATCCTGCCGAGGCCCTCGCGCTCGCCGGGTCGGCGATCGCGATGTCGCAGGCACTCGGCCTCGACGAGCTGCGTGCGCACGCACTGACGACGCTCGGAATGGCGAAGAACGAGCTGGAGGAAGGCTCTGGCACGGCCGACATGGAGCAGGCGCTCGAGCTCGCGCTCGCCATCGACTCGCACATCGCTCCCGCGATCGTCAACAACCTCGCCGTCCAGACGACGGTGCAAGGCGACCTCCTCCGCTCGGATGAGCTCTACGCCGAAGCGCTCCGCCTCGCCGAGCGC
>JAWOIV010000106.1:0-32054 GCA_046484465.1 Gaiellaceae bacterium | reverse complement strand
CCTTATCCGGCTTCCATTCAAGAATACAGAAAACCGGAGGATCAACACTTCCCCTGTTAACTGCCAGAAGTCCACCCATTTTCAGGGCTTCAATCCTGCCCCGGTTAAGAACCTCTACACTGAATCCCGACTCTTCTCCTGCCCGTTTGATCTCCTCGGCGAGTGCAGGCGCATTCAGATGACTTACCGGTTCATTTATAAGATCGCGAATAAGCCAGACCGAATCGGTCAGATCAGCAAGCCACTTCAACTCATCATCATCCGGGCCTTCATAAAGCAGAAGCTTTGACGGATAATCCGTTTTCTCCCTGTCGTCCCCGACGGTTTTGTATTTGTCGAATGAATATGTCCTCACCCTTGATCGCGAACACCCCGATCCCGTACTCCTCCACGAGCGCCGCAGCGACGTCGTCCTGCGTCGACAGGGGGTTCGAGGCACAGAGGACGACGTCGGCGCCCCCTGCCTTGAGCGTGCGGGCGAGGTTCGCGGTCTCCGTCGTCACGTGCAGGCACGCGGAGACGCGGAGCCCCGCGAGCGGCTGCTCCATCTCGAACCGGTCGCGGATGGCGGCCAGCACCGGCATCTGCCGGTCGGCCCACGCGATCCGTCGTACTCCCTCGGGCGCGAGCGCCAGGTCCTTCACGTCGTAGCGCTGTGTGGTGGCCATGGATCCTCTCTTCGTGGTCGTCAGGTCGTCGGTTTGTCGGAAGTCGTCAGGCGGCGTCGGAGGTTGTGAGCAGCCGCTCGTGCTTGCGCTGCTCCCACTCGACCCACGCCGGGGTGGTCTGCCCGGCGTCGGGAACGGTCGTCCCCGCGAGCCAGGTCTCGACGGCAGCCCGAAGCGCGGTCTCGCGGCGAAGTCGCAGCGCGAACTCGAGCTCCGCGAGCCCGAGGCCGAATCGCGCGCGAAGGTCCTTCAGAGCGTTGAGCTGGTTCAGCTCCCGGATGCCGTAGCGCCGGTACCCCGCATCGGTCCTCGTCGGCACGACGAGGCCCTCCTGTTCGAGGTAGCGAAGCATGCGCGGCGACCACCCCGAGCGGCGACTCGTCTCGCCGATCGTCATCCAGGGCCGCATCTCCGTAACCCTACCAGAGTCGTGTGAAGGTTCGCCGGGCCGGCGCGAGCCGCCCCGCTCAGGGAGCCGAGGTGCCCTCGCGCCCGTAGCGATCCTCGAGGCGCACCACGTCGTCGAGGTGCGGCGTGGAGACCTCGAGCACGAGCGTGTCCTCGAGGGCGGTGACGCGATGCACGGTCTCGGGGCGGAAGTGGAACGCGTCCCCGGGCACGATCTCGACCGCGTCGAGCTCCTCGCCCACCCCTCCCAGCTCGAGCCGCGCGCGCCCCTCCTGCACGAGCCACGACTCCTCCTTGACCTCGTGGTACTGAAGGCTGAGCGACTCGCCGGCACGGACGAACAGGAGCTTGCCGACGTACGCGTCCGCCTCTGCCCACACGAGCTCCCAGCCCCACGGCTTCTCGACCCGGCGAGGCGCGAAGCGGAAGCGGTCGGCACCCGTCATGTGAAGCGGAGTGCGTGGTCGGGGATGACCTGCCCCGCGGCGATCCGCAGGCCGTGGTCGAGCTCGTTGCCGGTACCCAGCGAAGCGCCCGGACCGACCACGGCGAGGTTCCGCACCTCGCAGCCACCGGCAAGGCTGGCGTCGTCGCCGACGATCGACCCGATGACGGCGGATCCCTCGCCGATCGTCGTTCGCGAGCTCACGACGGCGTTCTCGACGACGGCACCCGCTCCGATCCGGGAGCCCGCACCGACGACAGCGAGGCTCCCGACGCGCGCGTGGGCCTCCAGCACGGCGCCGGGCCCGACGTACACGGGCGGCACGAGGCGCGCCTCCGGGTGCACTTCGGCGGTCGGGTCGACGAGCGTGAAGTCCGAGCCCAGAGCATTGCCCACCTCGGTCTCGAAGGTGCGCTCGAGCACGTCGCGGTGTGCCTGAAGGTACGACTCGGGCGTTCCGACGTCGAGCCAGTACCCCGGAAGGGCGGAGCCGTAGACCGCTCCCTCCGCGGCGAGTCGGGGGAAGACCTCGCGCTCGATCGACACCGGCCGGCCCTCCGGCACGAGCGTGAGCACGTCGGGCTCGAGCACGTACAGGCCCGCGTTTATGAGATCCGTGTCGATCTCCTCGGGACGGGGCTTCTCGAGGAACGTCTCCACCCTGCCGTCGGCGGCCAGGCGGACGAGGCCGTAGCGGCTCGGATCGGCGACGGGAGTCAACAGGATCGTCGCCCTCGCGCCGGTCGAGCGATGGAAGCGGACGAGCTCTCCGAGGTCCGCCTCGCGCAGCGAGTCGCCATTGAGCGCGAAGAACGTCTCGTCGAGCTGGCGCCCCGCGAAGCCGATCGCGCCGCCCGTACCGAGTGGCTCCGGCTCGACCGCGTACTCGAGCTCGAGCTCGCCGTGCACGGTGCCGAACGCCTCGCGAACCTGATGCGGGAGGTAGCCGCACGAGACGATCGCGCGAGGAACGCCGTGCCGCGCCAGGTGCTCGAAGGTGAACGCAAGCAGCGGACGGTCGACGAGCGGGAGCATGTCCTTGCGCGTCCGGTCGGTGAGCGGCTTGAGGCGCGTCCCCTGCCCGCCGACGAGGATGACGGCCGGGAGGCTCATCCCGCGGCGCGCCCGATGCCCTCGTACTCGAAGCCGGCCGCTCTCATCGCCGCGGGATCGAGCATGTTGCGGCCGTCGACGATCACCGGTCGCGCCATCCGCTTCGCGGCGGCGGCCCAGTCGAGCTCCGCGATCTCCGGCCACTCGGTCACGACGATGGCCGCATCCGCGCCGTCGAGCGCCTCGAGCGCCGAGTCGGTGATCTCGACGCCGTCCAGGTGAGGCGCTCCGTTCGCGACGGGATCCCATGCCGAGACCCGGGCGCCCTCGGCGAGCAACCGCCCGGCGAGGACGAGGCTCGGCGCGTCGCGCATGTCGTCCGTCCCCGGCTTGAACGCGAGCCCGAGCAGCGCCACCTTCTTGCCGCGGAGCGAACCAAGGCGGCGCTCCAGCTTCCCGATCACGCGCCGCTTCTGCAGCTCGTTGACTTCGATGACGGCGTTCAGGAGCTGGAAGTGGTAGCCGGAGCTCGCCGCCAGCTGCTTGAGAGCGAGCGAGTCCTTGGGGAAGCAGCTCCCGCCGTAGCCGATGCCGGCGCGCAGGAACGCAGGCCCGATCCGGTGGTCGAGGCCGATCCCCTCGGCGACGGTCTTGACGTCCGCGCCCGTGACCTCGCAGACGTTGGCGATCTCGTTGATGAACGAGATCCGCGTGACGAGGGCGGCGTTGGCAGCGAGCTTGACCATCTCGGCGGACGCGACGTCGCAGCGGACGACGGGCGCGTCGATGCCTTCGTGGAGCTGCGCGAGGACATCACCGTCGCGCTCGTCGAAGGCGCCGATCACCACGCGGTCGGGATGCATGAAGTCGCGAATCGCGGTCCCCTCTGCCGTGAACTCCGGGTTCGAGACGTAGCCGACGTTGTCGAGCCCGCGCTCGTCGAGGCGATGGCGGACGATGCGACCGGTGCCGACCGGGACGGTGCTCTTCATCGCGAGAACGAGCCGTCGCTCGACACGCGGGAGCTCGTCGACCACCGTCCACACCGCAGAGAGGTCCGCGTCACCGGAATACGTCGGCGGCGTTCCCACGGCCACGTACACGACGTCTGCACCGTCGACCGCCTCCCCGACGTCCAGCGTGAAGCGAAGGCGCTCGGCATTGCGCTCGAGGAGCTCGCCGAGCCCGTCCTCGTGGATCGGGACGCCTCCGTCGCGGAGCGCGCGGATCTTGCCCTCGTCCACGTCGCGCACCACGACGTCGTGCCCGAGCTCGGCGAAGCAGGCTCCCGTGACGAGCCCGACGTACCCGGCTCCGAAGACGGCTACACGCACAGTGCCTACTTCACCTCGCCGAAGGGCTTGAGGCCCTTGGCGATGGCGATCATCGTCTCGTTCGAGAGCCGGTCGAGGAGCGTGTTGACGACCCAGTACTGCCCTCGCGGCGTCTTGAGGACGATCATGTGCAGCTTGGGCCCGTCGAAGTAGAGGTCGTACACACGGCCCCCGATCCGCCGCGTCAAGCTCTTGTCGCCGAGCGCGGGCGCATCCTCCCAGTTCGTCATCTGGATGCCCCAGTACTCGTTCGAGCCCATGCGGTAGACGAGCCGGAGCCCCTTGTGCTTCCGCCCCTCGTCGATCCAGTACATGCGCACGGGCATCGTCCGATCCACCCATGAGCTGCGCTCGATGACCGTCGGCACCATCAGCGGGAAGTCCACCTTCGAGCGGCGCTCGCGGAGGAGGCCGAGCGACGCGTTCGCGCCGGAGGTGACGTTCGGACGCTCCCGGCGCGGGGTCTGGTCGACCGGGGACGGCGCGAGGCTCCCGTGGAAGGTCGAGCCGACGACGGCCGTGAGCATCGCGCCGTTCGCGAGCTGCGAGATCCCTGCCGGCAGGCGCTTCACCTCGGCCGAGCCGAAGAGGTTCGCGACCTTCTGCGCCGCCTGCTGGGAGCCGCGGTCGCTGGGATCGAAGTAGATCTGCGTGCGGAAGTAGTCGAACGCCGGGGCGTTCGCGGGAAGCCCGTTCGGCGGTGTCACGACCTGGTAGCCGCGCTGCCCCAGCAGGTACCCGGCCGTGGATGCCGAGCCGGCCACGCCGTTCCCGTTGAGCACGGTGACGGTGGTGTTGCGCGGCGTGGGAATCGCCGTCTTGAGCTTCTCTCCGAGCGCGGAGGCGGTGGCCTTCCTCGACGACTCGATGTCCGGGTGCATGAACGTATCCACGGCGCGCGTGATGTTCTCCGAGGCGGTCGTGAGCTCGGCGAAGCCCTCGAGACCCTCGATGCGCGTCTGGAAGACGCGGCCGCGCGGCAGCCCGTAGGCGAACAGCGCGTACGAGAGGACGGTGCGCCCGTCGACGTCGGCGCCGCCGCCCTGGGCGACCTCGACGTTCTTCGTGACCGCGTTCACGACCTTCGGCAGCGACGTCGGGGCGAAGCTCGACTGCACCTGTCCCTTGAACGCCTTGACGAACTGCTGCTGGCGCGCGACCCGGTAGAGGTCGGAGTCCGTGTGACGGAACCGGACGTAGTCCAGCGCCCGGCGCCCGTCGAGCTTCTGGTAGCCGGGGCGAAGGTTGATCTTCGCGTACCCGCTCGGCCCACCCCGGTCGTTGAAGTACCGCCGGTCGACGTCGATCCACACCCCATCCATGCGATCGACGATCTGGCGGAAGCTCCGGAAGTTGACGGTGATGAGGTAGTTGATAGGGAGCCCCGTGAGCGCCTTCACCGTGTCGAGCGATCCCCGGGGGCCGCAGAAGGAGTACGCGTGGGCGATCTTGTCCGTGAACGGCGTTCTGCCCGGGCACTGGATCGAGACGTTCATGTCCCGCGGGAAGGAGAGGAGCGAGATCGAGTCGGTCGCCGGATCGGCGCGGACGAGCATGAGCGTGTCGGAGCGACTCGGCGCTTCCGCACCGTCCTCGACGCGATGGTCGTAGCCGATGACGAGTGCGACCGCCGGCTGCCCGGGCAAGGGCACCGAGAGCTGCTTCGCGGCCCGCCTCACCTCCGGGGTGCTCGCCGCGACCGCAGCGACGGACTCGTGGAAGTAGAGGTACGCGCCACCGGCGACGCCGCTCGCCAGGACGACGACGGCGACCCCGAGCCACATCGCGATCTGACCGAGCAGCGCCATCCTCGAGCGCCTCGGCGCAGCGGGCTGCCGGTAGACGCTGACAGGCGACAGGGCGCCGGGAGGGAGAACGGGCTTCCCGTTCCCGTTGGACGCTCCGGCGCGCCCGATGCCTCTCTTCAGAGTCGTTCGCATACAGCCGACGAGCGCCGCCTCCGGCGCCCGCTCAGTGGAGCAGGATAGCGATCTTCGCGGCCGATCCCGGACGTCCTACCCGACGACCGCGAGCACCTCGCCGAGCGCGGCCTTCAGCACCGCGATCTCCTCGGGCGTGCCCGTCGTGATCCGGAGCGCGTCGGGTGCCCCGAAAGGCCCCATGGGACGCACGATCACGCCGCGCCGGAGGAGCGCCTGGTCGAGGGTCGCGGCGTCACCGACTCGCACGAAGAGGAAGTTCGCGACGGCCGGGCCTGCCGGCTCGAAGCCGTGCGCGCGGAGCGCGTCCGAGAGCAGCGTCAGCGCCTCGCGGTTCACCGCCCGGCGGCGGGCGATCTCCGCGTCGTCGCCGAGGCTGGCGAGCGCCGCCTCCTGCCCTGCCGAGGAGACGTCGAATGCCCGGCGCACCTTGCCGATCGCCGTGATCACCTCGTCGGGGCCGACCCCGTAGCCGACGCGCAGCCCTGCGAGCCCGTAGAGCTTGGAGAACGTGCGCAGGACGAGCACGCGCCGGCCGGTCTTGAAGTACTCCTCGATCCCGTCGGGGTACGCGGGGTCGTCGACGTACTCGAGGTAGGCCTGGTCGAGAACCGTCAGGACGTGCGGCGGGACGCGCTCGAAGTACGCGTCGAGCTCCTTGCGCGTGCTCGTCGTCCCGGTCGGGTTGTTCGGCGCTGCGATGAAGACGAGCTTCGTCCGCCTCGTGACCGCGTCGAGGATCCCGTCGAGGTCGAAACGCTCGTCACGCAGGGGGACACGCACCGGAACGGCGCCGAGCTTCAGCGGGTCGAGAACGTAGCTCGGGAACGACGGCCACCCCGTGACGACCTCGTCACCCGGGTCGAGGGTCGCCAGGGCGACGTACCCGATCACCGCGTCCGCTCCCGCGCACACGGTGACCTCCTCGAAGCGCGTGCCGTGGAGATCCGCCAGCGCGTGGCGGAGCCGGTACGCGCCACCGTCGGGGTAGCGGTTGAGCTCGAGCGTCGTCCGCTCGATCGCCTCCCTCGCAGCGGGGAACGGGCCGAACGGGCCCTCGTTCGAGGCGAGCTTGACGACTCGCTCGAGCCCGAGCTCGCGCTGCACCTCCTCGACCGGCTTGCCCGGCTCGTACGGGACGACCTCCGCGAGCGCTGGCCGGATCAGCTCCATGTCGTCGTCCCCGTGGGACGGGTCACGCCGCGGGCGCGGGCTCCGGGCTCAGCCGGCCGTTGCCGGCGCCCTGCGCGTCGCCCTCGGCGACGGCGTCCGCCTCATCGCTCTCGAGCGTTTCCGTGTGCGACGCACGGTGCTTACGAGCGATGGCTGCGGCGACACCGGCGAGGACGCCGACGGAGACGACGGCGGCGATGACGAGGCCCACCGTCCTCAGCGCGCGCTCCTCCTTCTTCCGGCGCTTGTCGCGGTACTTCTCGAGCAGCTTGAGAGTGGCGAACCCGACGATCGCGTTTCGCTTGGTGAAGATCATGTCTTGAGGGTATCCGACCCCTGCGCTACGCGCGCCGGCGCGGCGGCAGGTCGATCGCTCGCCCGAGAGCAACCTGACCGGCGATCTTGAAGCCCTCCCCGAGAGTTGGGTGTGCCGCGATCCCGTCGGCCACGGTCTCGATCGTCGACTCGGCGTCGAGCGCGACAACCGCCGCGTGGACGAGATCGGTGGCGTGCGGACCGACGAACACGACGCCGAGCAGCTCGCCGTACGTCGTCTCGTGGATCGTCTTGACCCAGCCGGTCGCCTCTCCGGACATCACGGCCCTCGCGTTCGCAACCCACGGGAACTTGCCCACGGCCACGCTGTCGTCGCCGTGCTGCTCGCGCGCCTCGGCCTCGGTGAGCCCGACCCCCGCGATCTCGGGGTCGGTGTAGATCGGTCGCGGGACCGCGGGGTCGCCCATCGTCGCCTCGTGCCCGGTCGCGTTCTCGGCGGCGATCTCTCCCTCGCGGTACGCCGTGTGGGCGAGCTGCCAGTAGCCGGCGACATCCCCTGCCGCGTAGATGTGCGGGACCGAGGTCCGGCGGTGCTCGTCGGTCGCGATCCCGGCCCGGGCGTCGAACGAGATCCCCGCCGCCTCGAGGCCCAGCCCGTCGACGAGCGGCGCACGGCCGACCGACACGAGCATGAGGTCGCACTCGACCGTCTCTCCGTCGCCGAAGTGGACGACGAGCCCCGACCCCGTGTCCTCCACCTTCGTGCACTGCTTGCCGAGATGGAGCGCGATGCCGCGGCGCGTGAACGCTCGCTGCAGCTCCTTCGTCGCGTCGGCGTCCTCCTGCGGGATGAGCGTGTCGAGCATCTCGATGATCGCGACCTCGGTCCCGAAGCGCTCGAAGATGGAGGCGAACTCGCAGCCGATGATCCCACCGCCGAGCACGACGAGCCGGCGCGGCACCTCGGTCTGCGAGAGGAGCCCGGTCGAGTCGACACAGCGCGGCGAGTCGAGCCCTGGGATCGGGGGTCGCACCGGGTACGAGCCCGTCGCAACGATGGCGCTCGAGAACGTCACGCTCTCGGCACCCTCGACGGCGATCGCCTTCGCGTCCGCGAACCGCCCCGTCCCCTGCACCCAGTTGACGCCGTTCGCCTTGAAGAGTGACGCAACACCGCCCGTCATCTGCCCGACCACCGTCGTCTTCCACTCGTTCGCCTGCGCGAAGTCGAGCGCGGGCTCGCCGACGACGGCGCCCAGCTTCGGGTTGATCTCGCGCGCGGCGTGCAGCGCGTGCGCGGTCTGCACCCAGGCCTTCGTCGGGACGCACCCGACGCGGACGCACGTCCCGCCGAGCGCGCTTTCCTTCTCGATGCAGGCGACGCTCGCGCCCAGCTGGGCTGCGCGGATCGCGGCGGTGTAGCCGGCGGGGCCTCCGCCGAGAACGGCGACGTCGACTTCCATCTCCTCGAGTCCTTTCGTCGGGTTCGGCCCGATCCTAGCCAAGTGACAGCCTGTTACTTGAGCGGTGGGGATCCCTCGTCCGCGGCGCGTCGGGGCGCGATCACAGCGTGCGGCGCATGGTGACGGTGTCGCCCCCGTCGTCGGAGACGCGTGCGAAGTCGTGCTTCTCGTAGAAGGCACAGAGGGCGTCGTTCCCCGCCTCCACGCTGAGGCTGAGCGCCGCGTGCCCGTCCGCACGCGCGCGCTCGAAGAGCGCCTCGAGGAGTGCGTCGCCGATTCCACGGCCCCTGCGGCTCGGGACGACGGCGATCGCGAGCTCCGGTGTCTCCTCGTCGACGAACCCGTACCCGGGCTGGTCGCGGCGGAAGAGGCGGTACCACGCTGCGCCGACCGGAAACCCCTCCTCGGCCGCGATGAGCATCGTGTCTCCGTGCCTCCCCCAACCCTTGACGTAGCGGGCGACGGGGCCAGGGCCGTCGCCGGGGTCGCGCTCACGCCAGTAGTAGGCGTGGTGGAGCATGTCGCGCAGGAACCTGACGTCCTGCCTCCCGCCTCGGCGGATGACCATGATCAGAGGCTACAACGCATGCGCCGACGGACGACGCCGAACGACCTACAGAGCGAGGGCAGGGCGCTCGACGAGCGTCTTCAGCGTGCGGAGGAAGTCCGCGCCGTCGGAGCCGTCCAGCGCACGGTGGTCGCACGTGAGCGTCATCGTCAGGGCCGGAGCTATCACGAGCTCGCCGCCCACTGCCTGCGGGCGCTCCTCGATCGACCCGACGGCGAGGATCGCGACCTGAGGAGGATTGAGGACGGCGACGAACTGCTCCATCCCGAACATGCCGAGGTTGGAGATCGTGAAGGTCCCGTCCTCCAGGTCGGCGAGCTGCAGCTTCCCGTCGCGCGCGCGGGACACGATGTCCGCCCGCGCAGCCGCGATCTCCCGCACCGACCGTCGCTCGACCGAGCGAATAACCGGGACGATCAGCCCGGCGTCGGTGGCGACAGCCAGCCCGACGTTCGACGTCGGGTAGCGATGGATCCGCTCGTCGGCGAAGAGCGCGTTCACGGCCCGGTGGCGCATGAGCGCTGCGCCGACGAGCTTCGTGAGGACGTCCGAGACAGTCGGCTTGACGTCGCCCTCGCCCAGGAGCTCGACCATCCGCCCCCGCGTGGAGACGAGCTCCGTGGCGTTCGCAGTGACCGTGAGCTGGAAGACGGGAGCCTCCCATGCCTCGGTGAGGCGCCGCGCAATGGTGCGGCGCACCGTCGTGAGCTCGATCACCTCGATCTCCCCCGGCACCGCCGGCCCGGGCGTGCTCGGTGCGGGCGCAGCTGCCGCCTTCTCCACGTCCTCCGCGATGATCCGGCCCTCGGGTCCCGTCCCCGCGAGCCCGACGAGGTCGATGTCACGCTCCCGGGCGATGCGCCGCGCGAGCGGCGACGCCTTCACGGGCTCACCGGACCGACGCGCCCCAGAAGGCGCAACCGGGAGACCTTGTGGCTCTGAGCCACTACCTGCGCGCGGTGCCGGCGTCGCTTCCGGCGGCTCCCGGCGACCTTGTGGCTCAGAGCCACGAGCGATCGCGACGGCACCGCTCTCGGTTCCGGCCCCGTCCCCGGGAGGCGTCATCGCGGCCAGGAGCTCGGAGACGTCCTCGCCCTCGGTGCCGATCACGGCGACCGTCGTCCCGACGCTCACCTCGCCTTCGGAGACCACGATCTCGAGCAAGGTGCCGCCGGCTTCGGCCTCGACCTCCTGGGTGACCTTGTCCGTATCGAGCTCGTAGAGCGACTCGCCCTTCGCGACCGGGTCGCCCTTCGCCTTCAGCCAGCGCACGATCGTGCCGGCCTCCATCCCCTGGCCGAGCCGCGGAAGCTTGACCTCGACCGCCATCGTCCGGTCAGCCTCGAGCGACGGTGCGTCGGATGGCCTCGAGCACGTCCTCGGCGTGCGGGACGACGTGCTGCTCCATCACCGGTGCGAACGGGAGCGGAGCGAACTTCGCGCCGACGCGCTCGATCGGCGCGTCGAGCCAGTCGAAGGCGCCGTGCTGGATGACGGCGGCCAGCTCCGCTCCGAAGCCTCCGCGCGTGACCGCCTCGTGCGCCGTGACACAGCGCGTCGTCTTGCGCACCGAGGCGACGATCGTCTCCTCGTCGAGCGGGAGCAGCGTCCGCGGGTCGACCACCTCGACGGAGATGCCGTCGCGCTCGGCCTCCTCGGCGGCCTCCAGTGCCTCGTGAACCAGGCGACCCGTCGCGACCACGGTGACGTCCTCGCCCTCGCGGTGGATGCGCGCCTTCCCGAGCGGGATCGGCGTGAGCTCGTCCGGCACCTCGCCCTTGATCGGGTAGAGCGTGCGGTGCTCGAAGAAGACGACGGGGTTGTCGTCGTAGATCGATGACCAGAGGAGGCCACGCACGTCCTCGGGTGTGGAGGCGAAGACGACCTTGAGGCCCGGCACATGGACGAACCACGCCTCGAGCTGCTGCGCGTGCTGCGCCCCGGGAGACCAGCCTGCCCCGCCCTGCGTCCTCACCGTCAGCGGGACGGTCACCTGGCCGCCCGACATCGTCCGATGCTTGGCCGCCTGGTTGACGAGCTGCTCCATCGAGAGCGTGAGGAAGTCCTCGTACATGATCTCGACGATCGGCCGCATGCCCTGGATGGCGGCGCCGATCCCGCTTCCGACAATCGCCATCTCCGAGATCGGAGTGTTGCGCACGCGCGTCGGGCCGAACTCCTCGAGCAGGCCCTGCGTCACGGCCATCGATCCGCCCATCTCGGCGATGTCCTCGCCCATGATGAAGACCCGGTCGTCCTCGCTCAGCGCCTGCCGGAGCGCGTCGCGAACCGCCTCGCGATAGGTCAGCTCAGGCATAGACGTACTTGAGGGCGTCCTCGGGGAGCGGGTCGGTGCCCGCCTTCGCGAACTCGACCGAGGCCTCGACCTCGGCGGTCACCTCGGCATCGAGGGCGGCGAGCTCGTCGTCGGAGAGCTCGAGCCGTGCACGGAGGAGGTCGATCGGATCCTTCGACTCGCGCTCGCGGGCCAGCTCGTCCTTGTCGCGGTACACCTGCGGATCGCCGATGTAGTGGCCGGTGAGGCGGTGTGTGCGGACGTGCAGCAGCACGGGCCCCTTCCCGGAGACCGCGTGCTCACGCGCTGCGAGCGTGGCGAGGTGCACCGCCTCGACGTCCTGGCCGTCCGCCTCGATCAGCTTCATGCCGAAGGCGAGCGCCCGCTTGCCGAGCTCGTCCACGGGGAGCGGCAGGTGCTGCGTCGCCGGGGTCGACTCCGCCCAGCCGTTGTTCTCGAGGACGAAGACCGCAGGGACCTTCCACAGCTGCGCGAGGTTCAGCGACTCGTGGAACGTGCCGGTGTTCGTCGCGCCGTCGCCGAAGAACGCCACGGCGACGCGCCTCTCCCCGCGCATCTGGAATGCGAGCGCGGCGCCGACGATCCCCGGGATGCCACCGGCGACGACGGCGTTCGCGCCGAGGTTCCCGACCTCGAGGTCGTAGAGATGCATCGAGCCACCGAACCCGCCCGAGCAGCCCTCGACCTTCCCGTACAGCTCGGCCATCAGGCTGTTCACCGACGTTCCCTTCGAGATCGTGTGCCCGTGCGCGCGGTGCGTGGACGCCATGACGTCCTCTCGCTCGAGCGCAGCGCAGACGCCCGTCGCGATCGCCTCTTGCCCGATCGCGACGTGCAGGAAGCCCGGCAGCTCGCCCGCGCGGAAGCGCTCCTCGACCTTCTCCTCGAAGCGCCGGATCAGCAGCATCTCACGGAAGAACGTCCGCAGGACGTCTTCCGAGACGCGCCTGCCCCCCGGCTCGGCTCTCTCCTCGACCGTAGCCATCGACAGGCCATTATGCTGATCGCCCGATGAAGGCCGTCGACCAGTGGCAGGCGATCGAGGCCGGTCTCGCGAGCGAGTGGGCCGCAGTCCGCCTCGCCTTTACTCCGGAGGAAGCGAAGGCGATCGCCTCCGCCGCGGGTACGCTCGCACCACTCACCCCGGGGCGAGCAGGTGCCAGCCTCACGCTGCGCGTGTCGCGCCAGGGGAGCGACCCTGCCCGGCTGGTGAACCTGCTCGGTCATCTCGACCGCAAGCGGATCTGGGGGACACTCGAGCTCCTCGAAGCCGCGGTCGAGGCGCAGGCGGAGCCGAGCGGCCCCCCGACGTCGGGCGCCGTCGGGCTCGCGGACGCGTGGGACGCCGCTCTGGCGACGCTGCCTGCCGGCTGGCGCGACCTCCTCTGCGAGCTCGCGCTCGACTCCAGCACCCTCCTTCCGCGAGCCGCGCTCCTCGGCGCCCCGCTGAACCCGACCCGGAACCCCGACGCCGTCGCCCTCCGATTCCGCGCTTCGAGCGGCGGCGGCTACGGAACCGCGACGCAGATGGTTCGCCGCTGCTTCGAGCGCATGGACGCCGAGGGGATCACGGGCCGCGTCGTGATCCTGAACGTCCTCTCCGATACGGGGAACGTCGCCACACAGGGCGCCGTCTGGCGCATCGCGGGCCGGAGCGTCTGACGGCCTCCGGCGCCTGGCGAGACGCTGAAGCGTCTCGCCAGGGAAGGTGCAAGCCCTACCGCACGATCTTCGCGGACCCGCGCATCCCCGTCAGGGCATGCGGGTCGCAGAGGAAGCGCAGCGTCCCAGGCCTCCCGAGCTTCACCTTCCAGGTCTGGCTCCCAACGAACGGGAGCGTGGTCTTTCGGTTGAACCCGGGGGCGACCACGTGCGCGTTGTGGACGCGCGAGCGGTCGCGGACGACGACCGTGTACGTCCCGAGCTTCATCTGCTTGACGGCGGCGCCGGATGCTGTCCGGAGCGTGATCGTGAAGCCCGGCCCCGAGGTCAGGACGAGCCTCGACTTCGCCGTCACCGCACCACCGCCGCCGCCGGACGGAGGCGTTCCCACCGTGAACGTGCCGCGCATGGTGCTCGGGTGCGGATCGCAGAGGTACGAGTACGTCCCTTCCCTGAGGGTCACGTTCCAGGTCTCCGTCCCCGTCCCGCCGACCGAGGTGGAACGGTCGACGCCCGGGCCGCGCAGATGGAAGTTGTGCTCGTCGGAGAGGTCGCGAACCTCGATCTCGTACGCCCCCGGGTCGAGCCTCGATACCTGACTTCCCTGCGCGTCGCGGAGCGTGATCGTGAACCCGGGACCGACCGTCGCGAACAGCGTCGTGCCCTGTGTGGGTGCGCCAGCTCCGGTCGTCGCACCCAGAAGCGCGGCTGCAACGGAAGCAGTCAGAACGAGGAGGAGGCCTCGCGCCACCTGGCCAGTCTAGCCACGGCCGGTCGGAGCGTCGAAGCGGCGCTCAGGCCCGCAGCTCGGCGCCGTATCTCTCGGCGAGCACGGCGACGATCCGGCCGCGAAGCTCGGCCGCCTCCTCGTCCGTCAGCGTTCGCTCGGACGACTGGAAGGCGAGGTGGATCGCAACCGACTTCCGCCCCTCTCCGACCTGGTCGCCGCGGTAGACGTCGAAGACCCGCGCCTCGCGCAGCGTCTCTCCCGCAGCCTCGCGCGCGGCCGCGACGAGCGACCCGACCTCGACGTCCTCCTCCACGGCGACCGCGATGTCCTGGCGGACGGCGGGATAGGTGATGACGTCCTCGTAGACGATTCGCTCGGGCACGTCGGCGAAGAGGTCGGCGAGATCCAGCTCGAATGCGCCCCACGCGCCTTCGAGCAGCGTCGGGTGGAGCTCACCGAGCCAGCCGGCGGCCGTGGCCGCCGCCATGCCCGGGTGGAGGAGGTCGTTCGCCGAGCGCTCGACGCGAAGCTCGAGCTGGAGTGCCCCGTAGAGCGCCTCGAGGACGCCCTTCGCGACCGCGAAGCCGCCCCGGACGACGCCGCCGACGCGCCACCGCTCCTCCGGCAGCGGTTCGCCAGACGGCAGGTACACGCGGGCGATCTCGAACAGGCGGACGTCCTCCGCTCCGGCGTCCAGCGCAGTCCGAGCGGACGTCACGAGCCCCGGGACGATCGACGTGCGGAGGATCGCCTGGTCGGACGTCATCGGATCGGGGAGCCTGGTCGCGTCGGATCTCGGATCGGAGGCGACGAGGCTCCAGGTGTAGGCCTCGGAGAGCCCGGCGCCGACGAGCACGTCCTCGACCAGGCGGCGCAGTCGCTGCTCCGTCGTCAGCCGTCCCTGCACGTGCCGGCGGAGCGGCATCGTGTGCGGTACGCGGTCGAGGACGGCGCGGGCGACCTCCTCGATCACGTCGACCTCGCGTGTCACGTCGCGGGCTCGCCAGGTCGGCACCGTGACGTCCCAGCCGGGGGAGACCTCGAAGCCGAGGCCCGTCAGGATCTCCCGTTGGTTCTCCTCGGCGACGCGCATCCCGATCAGGCGGCCGGCGCGCGCCGGCCGGAAGCGCACGACGGGCCGCTCGGGGAGGCCGGAGTGGACATCGATGTGGCCCGTCGGACGCGCGCCGGTGAGATCGACGACGAGCCGGCTCGCGAGCACCGCGGCCGGCTCGGCGAGGTGCGGGTCGACGCCCTTCTCCCAGCGGTTCGAGCCGTCGGTCCGGACGGCGAGCCGCTCCGAGGAGCGCATGATCCCGAGCGGCTCGAAGTTCGCCGCCTCGAGGAGCACCTCCCGCGTCTCGTCCGTGACCTCGCTCTCCTCCCCGCCCATGATCGCCGCGAGGGCGACCGGGCGCTCACCGTCGGTGATCAACAGGTCGGCGGGGTCGAGGCGCCGGAGCGTCCCGTCGAGCGTGCGGAGCTCCTCGCCCGCGTGCGCCCTGCGTACCACGATCCGCCCTCCCGAGAGCTTCGCGCGGTCGAAGGCGTGGAGCGGGCTGCCGTAGACGTGCATCACGTAGTTCGTCACGTCGACGACGTTCGAGATCGAGCGCATGCCGGCGAGGTGGAGCCTGGAGCGAAGCCACTGCGGCGACGTCCCGATCGTCACGTCCCGGAACACCCGGCCGATGTAGCGCGGGCAGCCTCCGGCGTCGTCGACCGTCACGTCCACGGGCTCCTGGTCGACGATCTCCGGGTCGGAGACCGCGGGCTCGTGGAGCTCGCCTCCGAGCAGGGCCGCGACCTCACGCGCGAGCCCGACCATGGACAGGAGGTCGACGCGGTTGATCGTCGGCGTCACGTCCAGCACCTGCTCGCGGATCGGCAGGACGTCCGCGAGCGGCGTCCCGGGCTCGAGCCCGTCGGGCAGCACCATGATCCCCGCGTGATCGGAGCCGAGCCCGACCTCGTCCTCGGCGAGGATCATCCCGCGGGAGGCCTCGCCGCGAAGCGCGCGCTCGTCGAGGGGGGCGTCGAGAATCGGGAGGAGCGCGCCGGGCAGGGCCACCGCGACGGTCGCACCCGCCTCGAAGTTCCACGCACCGCAGACGATCTGGCGCGCGTCGCCCTCCCCCACGTCCACCTGGCACACGCGCAGGCGGTCGGCGTTCGGGTGCGCGGAGACGTCGAGCACGCGGCCCACGAGGAACCGGCCGAGGTTCCCGTCGGCGTCGGCGACTCCCGCTTCGATGACGCGGTCGACCTCGAGCGCCGAGATCGCGAGCCGGCGTGCGATCTCCTCCGCCGTCGCCTCGACGGTCACGTACTCGCGGAGCCAGGAGAGCGGTGCGCGCATCAGAACTGCGCCAGCAGACGGGGGTCGTTGCGCCACAGCTCTCGCAGATCAGGGATGCCGTGGCGGAGGACGGCGATACGCTCGAGCCCCCACCCGAACGCGAAGCCCGTGTAGCGCTCGGGGTCGTAGCCCACGAACTCGAACAGGTTCGGGTCGACCATTCCCGAGCCACCGACCTCGATCCAACCCGAGTGCCGGCAGACCGGGCAGCCGGAGCCGTCGCAGAGATGGCAGGAGACGTAGGCCTCGACGGAGGGCTCCGTGAACGGGAAGTGGTGGACGCGAAAGTCGGTGTCACGATCGTCGCCGAAGAGCGCCTTGCACAGGTACTCGAGCGTCCCCAGCAGGTCGGCGAGCGTGATCCCCTCGTCCACGACGAGCCCTTCCGCTTGGTGGAACGTCGGCGTATGCGTCGCATCGGGCGTGTCGCGCCGGTACACGCGGCCGAGCGAGACCATGTAGATCGGCGGCTCCTGCGCCTCCATCGTCCGAATCTGCGCGGGAGACGTCTCGGTCCGCAGGACCGTCTCCTCGTCGAGGAACAGCGTCTGGAGCGGCGACCGGGACGGATGCCCGGCGGGGAAGTTCAGGCCGTCGAAGTTGTAGCGCGTGGTCTCGACCTCGCGGCCGTCCACGACCGAGTAGCCGAGGCCGAGGAAGATGTCCTCGAACTCCCGCCGGATCTGCGTGATGAGGTGGAGACGGCCGCGTGCGACAGCCGTCCCGGGCATCGTGACGTCGACGCGCTCCTCGGCCAGCCGCCGGTCGAGCTCCGCGCGGGCGAGGGTTGCCTCGCGTGCGTCGATCGCAGACTCGAGCCGCTCGCGGAGCGCGTTCAGCGTCATCCCCGTCTCGCGGTCGCGCACCTCTCGCAGCGCGAGCTTCAGCTCGCTCTTCCGCCCGAGGTACTCGACGCGCACCTGCTCGATCTCGTCGCTCGTCGTCGCACGCGCCACAGCGGCCAGGGCGTGCTCCTCGAATGTGCGGGGATCCATGGGACGGCGAGGTTACCAACGGCCCTTCTCCGGGAGGAAGGCGCACGCCGCGTGCGCTGGGAGCCGCGGGGAACGAGGCGGTGAGGGTGCTGCTTGAATCCGTCCGTGAGCGAATACGATGCCTTTGCGCGCGTCTACGACGCGTGGGCCGCGGACATGACGGAGGACGTCCCGTTCTACGTCGAGCTCGCCCGGGAGGCAGACGGGCCGGTCGTCGAGCTCGCGGTCGGGACGGGCCGCGTCGCGATCCCCGTGGCGCAGGCCATCGGCCGCACGGTCATCGGCTTCGACGTCTCTCCGGCCATGCTCGAGCAGGCACGGAAGGCGGGCGGTGAGCTCCTCGACCTCCGGCTGGGTGACATGCGCGAGCTCGCGCTCGAGGAGCGGGCGGCGCTCGTCTACTGCCCCTACCGCGCGCTCCTCCATCTGCCGACGTGGGCAGATCGTCGGCTCGTCTTCGAGCGTGTCGCCGGCGCCCTGCTTCCGGGAGGGCGCTTTGCGTGGAATGCCTTCGCCTTCGATCACGCCATCGCGGCACGCCTGGACGGGTCGCGACAGGAGGAGCCCGTCCCGCACACGCTCCACTACGCCGTGGGCGACGGCCGCATCGACATCGTGCTCGACTCCGGCGAGGCAACGTCCCTCTGGTGGGCGACGAAGAACGAGTGGCTGGGGCTGATCGGCGTCTCGGGGCTCGAGCTCGAGGCGCTCTACGGCTGGTTCGACCGCCGGCCGTTCGACGACGACAGCCGCGAGTTCGTCTTGGTCGCACGGAAGCCCGCGTCGTCGGCATGAGGGACCTCTACGACAGGATCGCGCGGTTCTACGACCCGTGGAGCCGCTCGGTCACCGAGGACGTCGGGTTCTACGTCGACCGGGCGGTCGCGTCGGGCGGCCCGGTCGTCGAGCTCGCGGTCGGGACCGGCCGGATCGCGGTGCCGATCGCGCAGGCCGGAGTGCAGGTGATCGGCGTGGACTCGTCGTCGGCGATGCTGTCGGTCGCCCGCGACGCCGTCGCTGCCGCGGGCGTCTCCGAGCTCGTCGACCTGCGCCTCGGCGACCTCCGTGAGCCGCCCGTTCCCGAGCGCGTCCCGCTCGTCATCTGCCCTTTTCGGTCGCTCTTGCACATGGAGACCGAGCGCGAGAAGCTCCGGGCGCTCCAGGCGGCCCATGCGCTCCTCGAGCCCGACGGCCGCTTCGTCTTCGACGTCTTCAGCCCGAGCCCCGAAGACATCGCGGAGACACATGGCCGCTGGCTCGAGCGCGAGCCCGGCATTCTCGAGCGCGCCGACTGGGACGAGGGGTCCCGCACGCTCTCCCTCTCCGTGCGCTCGGGCGACGACACGACGACCTTCGGCCTGCACTGGCTCTCGCGACCGGAGTGGCAGCGACTCCTGGACGTGGCGGGCTTCGAGGTCGAGGCCCTCTACGGCTGGTTCGACCTCCGCCCGCACGTGGACGAGGAGGACATGGTGTTCGTCTGCCGCAGGTCGGAACGACCGGCGCCTCGCTGAAGCAAGGCGCCGGTCGTTGAGAGTCTGGCGAGGTGCTTCAGCGGCTCGCCCGCCGGATGCTGTCAGGCGAGCTGTACGCGGTCGCCGAGTGTGATCTCGCCGCCCTCGACGACGTGCGCGAGCATCCCGCGACGGCCGTCGATCTCCGCGCGCAGGCCGGGGCGCAGCCGATCCATCTTGTGACACGGGTCGCAGACCATGGTGATCTCGAAGAGCGCCTCTCCCGCCCGGACCCGCTGACCGATCGGCCACGAGTGGACGTCGACGCCCTCCACGAGGACGTTCTCCCGGACCGCGCCGGGAGCGACGCCGACGGCATCCAGGTGCTCCTTCGAGACGAACAGCACCTCGCGCATCGGCGGGTTCGCGTGCGCACATTCGTCGAGGCCGTGGCTCTGCACGGCCGTCACTCGGTCACGTGCCTGCGACCCACCGCTTCCGCGCTCCGGCGACACGAAGAGGCCGACCACGGTTGCCATGCGCGGAGCGTACCCATAGAGTCGGAACGGCATGACCGTGCTGATCGTCCTCGTCGTCGTCGTCGTCCTGCTCGGGCTCCTGCTCGCGTGGCTCTACAACCGTCTCGTCCGGTTCCGGAACCGCGTGGACAATGCGTGGGCGCAGGTCGAGGTGCAGCTGAAGCGCCGCTGGGATCTCATCCCGAACCTCGTCGAGACGGTGAAGGGCTACGCGTCGCACGAGCGGGAGACGTTCGAGGCGGTCACGGAGGCGAGGACGCGCGCGCAGCAGGCGGGCAACCCCGCCGAGGCCGCCCAGGCGGAAGGGATCCTGGGCGCGGCGCTCGGACGCCTCTTCGCCGTCGCCGAAGCGTATCCCGAGCTCCAGGCGGACGAGAACTTCCGCCAGCTGCAGACCGAGCTCTCGGAGACGGAGAACCGCGTTGCCGTCAGCCGGCAGGTCTACAACGACTCCGTGCTGACGTACAACAACTCGATCCAGACGTTCCCGGGCCTCGTCGTCGCCGGGCCCTTCGGCTTCACCGCGCGCGAGTTCTTCGAGGTCGAGGAGACCGCCCAGCGAGAACCGCCGCAGGTCGACTTCGCACGCTGAGCTCGTGCGCACGGCCAGGCTCGAGGCGCGCCCGCTTCATCGCCGTCGCAGGTCCGTGATCCGACGCGGGCTCCTGCTCGTGGGGCTTGCCGCGGCCGCGCTCGCGCTCGCACCGTCCGCGCTCGCACAGTCGTACGACCTCTTGGCCGCGGACGTCCGCCCGAACGTCACGGCGAACGGAGTGGTCGCCGTCTCGGAGGACATCACCGTCGCGTTCTCGGGCGGCTTCACCTACGGCTTCCGGGAGATCCCGTATCGCCGTGGCGAGCGAATCTCCAACGTCGCCGTGCTGGAGGGGGGCCGTCGCTTCGCTCCGGGCGCCTCCACGGAGCTCGAGCCCGGTGGCACGCCGGGCACGTTCGGGATACGCGATCTGGGGGGACGGGTGCGGGTCGTCTGGCGGTTCCGGGCCTCGAACGAGGTGCGGACGTTCACGATCCGCTATGCGATGTCGGGACTCGCGATCGCGTACGACGACGTCGTCGACGTGAACCTCAAGGTGTGGGGCGACGAGTGGCAGCAGCGGCTCGGGCGCCTGACCGCGACCATGTCCGGCCCCGGGCGCGTCGTTCGCGCGTGGGGCCATCCGGTCTGGGTGCGCGGCGACGTGACGCTCGACGGCCGCAGCGCGCTCCTGCGCGCGATCGACGTCCCGGCCGAGCAATTCGTCGAGCTACGGGCTCTGTATCCGCGCGAAGCGTTCACATCCACCACCGGGATGCGGGTGGAGCAGGGCCGCGGCCTGGCGAAGATCGCGGCCGAGGAGCTCGCCGACGCCGAGCGCTTCGAGCGCGACCGCGACCGGATCGACGCCCTCACGCAGAACCTCGTCCGGACGGCTCTGCTCACCCTCGCGCTCGCCACCGTTCCCGCGCTGCTCGTCCTCGCCGTCGTCTTCTGGCTCTTCGGGCGAGAGCGGCGGACCGGCTACGACCGCGAGTACGAGCAGGAGCCTCCGACCGAGACCGAGCCGGCCCTCGTCCCCATGCTCCTGCGGCAGGGCGGCCAGGCCGGTTCGTACGAGTTCACCGCGACGCTCTTCGACCTCATCAGGCGCGGCGTCTACACGGCCGATCCCGTCACGACCGAGCGGCGGACCTGGGGCGGGATCCGCTCGGAGGAGGTCGCCGACCTCGAGCTGTCCGCGGGCGAGAAGCAACCGCTGCGGGCCTGGGAGCGAGACGTGGCAGACGTCGTCGACGGCGTGCTCGACGGGACGACCGAGCGGCTCTCGCGGTTCCGCGACCGGATCGAGAAGGAGCGCACGTCGATGTCGAAGCGGTTCCAGAGCTTCCAGAAGGAGATCGGGACGGAGGCTGATCGCCGGTCGTGGTTCCGCTCCATCGGAGCACTCCCGCTCGCAGCAGCTGCGGTCGTGTTCGCGCTCGTGGGCGCGGGGATGCTGTTCGCAGCCCAGGACGGCTGGCGCCCCGTGTACCCCCGCTACTCCGACGTGCTCATCGCACTCGGCGGGGTCTGCCTCCTCGTGAACGCCGCCCTGTGCGTCGCGGCATTGATCCTGGGCAGGCGCGCCTGGCGCCGGCGATCGTCCGACGCGCAGATCGAGGCCGAGCGGTGGGATGCGTTCCGCCGCTACCTCACCGACTTCCCCCGTCTCCACGAGGCGCCGCCCGCGACGCTCGCGCTGTGGGAGCGATACCTCGTCTACGGGATCGCATTCGGGATCGCCGACCGCGTCCTCCAGGGCGCCCAGCTCCACATGCCGGAGGAGCTCCACGAGGCCAGCCGCATCTACTGGATCTCCCCGACGGGAGACCTCGGCTCCGGGGCATCGGCGCTCTCGATCGGCGACCTCGCATCCGGCTTCGGGAGCGCGCTCGCACCGCCGAACTCGGGATCCGGCGGCGGAGGCGGCGGCTTCTCGGGCGGCGGTGGTGGGGGCGGTGGTGGCGGAGGTGGCGGCTTCGGCTGACCCGCCCCTCCACGCGAGTGAGAGTCACTCGCGTGCCACGAGTTGCCGGCGGTCTCCGTCACCGAAGGCCGGTGCCAGTCACCCACTCGAGCGAGTGACTGTCACGTGCTCGGGCGACTGTCACGTGCTCGTGGCTGACCGCCTCGAGAGCTCGTAGAGCGCGATCGCTCCGGCAGCTGCGACGTTCAGCGACTCGACCTCCCCCGGAAGCGGGATCGTCACGGCCTTGTGGCTCTGAGCTACAAGGGCCTGCGGCAGGCCCTCGCGCTCGGAGCCGAGGAGCAAGGCGAGTGGCACGTCGAGCGGTGTCTCTCGGAGTTGGCTCCCGCCGTGAGCAACCAGTGCGATCCGGCGCTCGGGCAGCTCGCCCCAGGCGACGAGAGGCACGCGGAAGATCGCACCGGCCGTCGCCCGCACCGCCCTCGGCCCGACGGCGTCCGCACAGCCCTCGGAGAGCGAGACGGCTGCGCCGAAGGCATCGGCCGTGCGCAGGAGCGTGCCGACGTTGCCGGGATCCGACACGCGCCAGAGCGCAAGGACGACGTCGCGCGTTCCGCGCGGAAGGTCGCCCTGCCGGAAGACGCCGATCACGCGCGGCGGATGCCCGAGCGTCGAGACCTCGGCCAGCAGCTCCGCGTCCACGTTCTCGCCAGCGACCAGGAGCTCGACGGGCTCGACTCCGGCCGCGAGCGCGGCGTCGACGAGATCCTCGCTCTCGACTGCGAAGAGGCCGGTCTCCTCTCGGTGCTTGCGCGCAGCGAGAAGCTTCCGGACGAGCCGGAGCTTCTCGTTTCCGCGCGAGGTGATCAGGCTGCCTGCGGGGAGTCGGCCTCGAGCGCGGCCTTCGCGCGCTCGGCGACCGCCGCGAACGCCTGCGGATCGGACACCGCGATGTCGGCGAGCGACTTACGGTCGAGCTCGATCCCCGCCGCCTTCACCCCCGCCATGAAGCGGTTGTAGGAGAGGCCGTTCAGGCGCGCGGCCGCGTTGATCCGCGTGATCCAGAGCGACCGGAACGTCCGCTTGCGCACCTTGCGGTCGCGGTAGGCGTAGACGAGCGAGTGCTCGACCTGCTCCTTCGCGAAGCGGTAGTGAGACTTCTTGCGCCCGTAGTAGCCCTTGGCCTGCTCGAGCATCTTGGCGCGCTTCTTGCGCGCGTGCACCGCTCTCTTGACGCGTGGCACGGCTCAGCCTCCCCTCAGGAGCTTCTTGACTCGCTTGACGTCGCTCGGGGCGACTTCCTGCGCCTTGCGGAAGCCGCGCCTACGCTTCGACGACTTCTTCTCGAGGTTGTGGCTCCGCATCGCGCGCCGGCGCAGGAGCTTCCCTGCTCCCGTCACCTTGAATCGCTTCTTCGCGCTTCGCGACGTCTTCATCTTTGGCATCAGTCTTCGCTCCTACGGTCTTCAGGGGCCCGAGAACCATGACCATGTTGCGGCCGTCGAGGAGGGGCTGCTGCTCGATCGCTCCGAGCTCGGACACGTCCTCCGCGAGCCGCATCAGGAGGTCCCGCCCGCGCTCCGGATGGAGCGTCTCGCGCCCCCGGAACATGATCGTGACCTTGACCTTCGCGCGCTGCCCGAGGAAGCGCTCGACATGGCCCTTCTTGGTCTCGTAGTCGTGGATTCCGATCTTCGGCCTGAGCTTGATCTCCTTGACGTGGATCTGCTGCTGGTGCTTACGGGCCTGCTTGGCGCGCTGATCCTGCTCGTAGCGGTACTTCGAGTAGTCCATGATCCGCGCGACCGGCGGATCGGCGCTCGCGGCGACCTCGACGAGGTCGAGGCCCTTCTTGAACGCGGCGTCCAGCGCTTCCTTCGTGTCGGTGATGCCGATCTGACCGCCGTCCTCGTCGACGAGACGGACGCGCGGCACGCGGATCTCCTCGTTGATCCGCTCCTCCCGCTTGCGCGGGACGACCCGGTCCATGCTGGGCCGGCGACGACGGGGTCTCAAAGGGCTTTCACCAAGCTCTCGTTCCTCCTTGCAGACGACAAAACCGCTGCAGGCAGCGGCTTCTCTTCCCGTCCGGCCTTCGGCTCGGTTGAACCCCCGTGGGTCACGCCCGGGAGGTGAGGAAGCTGTTCGCCCCTACTTGCAGGAGGCGCATGCTACCAGGCCCGTGCCTCCGTCGTCCGCGAAGGCCAGGGGCGACGCTCGCGTCGCCCCTACGCAGTGGGATCCTCCTCGGCGGCGAGCGCGTGGAACCGCTCGAGAAGCGCGTCGAGGGAGAGCGTCGACTGCCCGGCGCCGCGCTCGCGGACGGCCAGGGCTTCGTCGGACTCGCGGTCGCCGTAGACGACGACGAACGGGATCTTCTCGAGCTCGGCATCGCGGATCCGCCTGCCGAGCGTCTCGTCGCGCTCGTCCGCATCGACGCGAAAGCCCGTCGAGACGAGCCGGTCGCGCAAGGCACGAGCAGCATCGCGGTGCGCCTCGCCGATCGGGAGCACGCGCGCCTGCACCGGCGAGAGCCAGAACGGGAACGCCCCGGCGTAGTGCTCGACGAGGATCCCGATGAAGCGCTCGAAGGAGCCGTAGAGCGCGCGGTGGATCACGATCGGCATGTGCTCGGCGTTGTCGGCGCCCATGTACGTCAGCCCGAAGCGCGCGGGCATCTGCATGTCGTACTGGATCGTCCCCATCTGCCAGCTCCGGCCGAGGACGTCCGTCATGTGCAGGTCGATCTTGGGCCCGTAGAACGTGCCCTCCCCAGGCGAGACGACGTACTCCATCCCGTGCCGCTGGAGGGCCCGCTCGAGCGCGCCTTCGGCGTGATCCCACTGCTCGTCCGTCCCGAGCCGGCTCTCGGGCCGGGTCGAGAGCTCCGCGTGCGGCTCCATGCCGAACAGGCCGTAGAGGTACCGCACGTAGTCGATGACCCCATCCACCTCCTCGGGCACCTGCTCCTCGGTGCAGAAGATGTGCGAGTCGTCCTGGGTCACGTAGCGCACGCGCGTCAGCCCGTGCAGCGTCCCGGCGAGCTCGTTGCGGTGCAGCGGCGCCGCCTCGGCGTACCGGAGCGGGAGGTCGCGGTAGCTCCGGAGCTGGCTCCCGAAGAGGAGCATGTGGCCCGGGCAGTTCATCGGCTTGATCCCGTACGTCTGCTCGTCCGTGTCGCCCGGGATCAGGAACATGCTCTCGCGGAACTTCTCCCAGTGCCCCGAGGTGACCCATAGCGCCTGGTCGTAGATGAGGGGCGTCTTGACCTCCAGGTACCCGCGCCGGAGATTCTCTCGGCGGCGGACGGCCTCGAGCTCGTTGTAGACCACCATCCCCTTCGGGTGCCAGAGCGGCGACCCGGGCGAGTGCTCGTCGAAGTGGAAGAGGTCGAGCTGGAGACCGATCCTGCGGTGGTCTCGCGCCCGTGCCAGCTCGAGCCGCTCGAGATGCGCATCGAGGTCGGCCTGCGAGTAGAAGGCCGTCCCGTAGATCCGCGTCAGCTGCGTGTTCCGCTCGTCACCACGCCAGTAGGCGCCCGCGAGCGACGTCAGCTTGACCGCTTCGATCGGCGCGGCGTTCTGCAGGTGTGGCCCGCGGCAGAGATCGGTGAACGCGCCCTGCGTGTAGAGCGAGATCGTGCCTTCGGCTTCCCGCGCGAGCTCGACCTTGTACGGCTGATCCTCCGCCTGGAAGCGCGAGAGCGCGTCCTCCCGCGCGATCTCCTCTCTCGCCCACTCCCGCCCCTCCGCGATCTCCAGCCGCATCTCCTCCTCGATCGCCGCGAGGTCGGACTCGGAGATCGGCTCCGGGAACTCGAAGTCGTAGTAGAAGCCGTCGGCGATCGGTGGGCCGATCGCGATCTTCACCCCGGGGTGGAGGCGCATGACCGCCTCGGCGAGGAGGTGCGCGGCCGAGTGGCGGAGGACGTACAGCGCGTCGTCGTCCCGCGCGTCGCGCGTCGTGAGGATCGTGATCCGCTCGCCGTCGGCGAGTGGGAGACGGAGGTCGCGCGTCTCGCCGCCGACCCGCACGAGCACCGCCTGCTCGGCGAGCCGGGGGCCGATCGCACGCGCAGCATCGAGCCCCGTTGCACCGTCTGGCAGCTCGAGCTCGGACGAGTCGGGGAGGACGACCTTCACAGCCGCGGAGGATAGAGGGAGGACGCAGCGGGCCGCCCCGGGACGCGCTGCCCGGCTCCGTAGACTCCGGGCATGGGCCAGGCAGAGCTTCCCGGGCCGAGCGGCCGGCCGTCGTGGCTCGGGCGCGGGCCCGTTGCCTGGGTGCTCTCCATCGCGTCCGGCGTCGTCCGCGCGCTCCCCCGCGCGATCGAGGACCTCTTCGCCGACCGCTGCACGCAGTTCGCGGCTGCGATCGCCTACCGCGTCCTCTTCTCGCTCTTCCCGCTCACGATCCTGCTCGTCTCCATCTTCGGCCTCGTGCTGCAGGACGACGAGCTCCGGCAACGCGTGATCGACTTCCTGATCGACATTCTCCCGGTCTCCGAGGAGGGGCAGGGGAACGTCGAGCGCTCGATCGAGGGCATCGCCAGCCCGCTCTCCGCGATCGGCCTCGTCTCGCTCCTGGCGCTGCTCTGGGGTGCCTCGGGCATGATGGCGTCCATCCGACTCGGCCTGGAGGCCGCGCTGAAGGTCGACCGCGGCCGCCCTGCAGCGCATGCGAAGCTCGTCGACTTCGTCGCCATCGTCGCGGCCGGCACGCTCGTCCTCCTCGTCGTGGGCCTCTCGGCGACCGGGGCGTTCCTGAGCGGGCTGCTCGACCGTCTCACCGAGCACCTGGGCGTGGCCGCGGAACCATCGGGATTCCTCGTTCGGGACGGCGTCCAGATCCTCGTCATCGGTGTGACGGCGCTCCTGCTCTACCGGTTCGTCCCGGCGCGGCGAATCCGCCCACGTGACGCGCTCGCCGGCGCGATCGTCACCGCCCTCTCGATCTGGGGCGCGACGAAGATCCTTGCGCTGATCTTCGGCGACTTCTCCCGCTACAACCTCATCTACGGGTCGCTCGCCGGCGTGATGACGTTCCTGTTCTTCGTCTACGTCGTCGCGCTGCTCCTGCTGTTCGGAGCCGAGTTCGCGTACGCGTGGTCGCTGCCGCCGGACGACGAGCCAGGCCCGCCGCTGCGGTCACGCGTCGAAGGGATCGTGCGCGGGCTCTTCGTGCATGACGACGAGGCCGTTATGCGGCCGGACGAACGACGGGCTCCTCCACCGTGAGCGTGCGCGCATCGGCGTCGAGCGTGCACTCGACGCCGAGCGGAAGCGCGGCGAGGTGCTTCCCGTGGCCGAGCGGGAGCCCGTAGATCACGGGCACGCCGAGCGGCTCGAGCCGCTCCTCGAGCACGTCCTCGATCGACCTCGACCGCGCCCAGTCCGACACGGGCCGCAGGTCGCCCCAGTCGCACTTGTCCATCTCCCCCACCACGACACCGGCCACCCCGTCGAGCTTGCCCGCATGCGCGAGCTGGACGAGCTGGCCGTCGACGTAGTACGGCGGAGCATGGGTGTCCTCGAAGAAGAGGATCGCCCCCTCGAGCTCGATCTCCCACGGCGTGCCCATGGTCTGCATCAGCAGCCACAGGCAGCCGCCGACGAGCGGTGCCGTCACGCGGCCGCCGCGGATCACTCGCACCCACGGGTCGTCCGGGCTCGGAGGCACCGGCCCCGTGCCACCCGTGCGCAGCACCGCCAGGAGCCGGTCCTTCGAGAAGGCCGTCACCTCGGTGCTGCCGACGCCCGCTAGCCCGTTGCCGTAGACCGTCGCCAGCCCCGCGCGCTGGAGGAGGGCGACGTGCAGCGCGGTGATGTCCGAGAAGCCGACGAGCGGCTTCGGATTCTCCGCGACGACGTCGAAATCGACGAACGGGATCATCTGCGCCGAGCCGAAGCCTCCCTGGAGTGCCTGCACGGCGTCGACCTCCGGGTCGGCGTACAGCGCGTTCAGATCGTCCGCACGCCGTCGCGCGTCCCCGGCGACGTAGTCGTCTCGATCCCAGACGCCGGCGCCGAGCTTGACGCGATACCCCTTCGACTCCCACCACTCGACCCCGCGCAGGACCTCCGAACGGCTGTCGTACGGGCTCGCCGCCGCGACGACGCCGATGGTCCCGCCCTCCGGCAGCGGCGTTCCGAAGCGGGTCGCTCGTGTCACCGGGTCAGCGACAGACGCGAACGGCGAGCTTGGTCTCGGACTCTCGCCCGCGCACGTCGGACGCGACCGCGCGGAGCACGTGGGCGCCTCTCTTCGCGCCGGCCGTCCGCCAGGTCATCTCGTAGACCCCTCCGACGTTCTTGCGCACGCGCCCGATCTGGCGGTTCCCGTCGAAGAAGCCCACGGACGAGACGACTGCGGTCGACGTGGCGACGACCTGCAGCCGCTGACGCGCCGCGAGGCAGGCGCCCGCGCTCGGCGCCAGCCAGCTCACCGCCGGGCGGTTGACGGCCTGCACGCGGATTCCCAGGAACCGCGTGTTCGGCATCGGGCTGTCGCTCTCGGTGTTGATGTTCTTCGCCTCCTGCCAGTCCGACGCCACGATGCGCATGAACTGCCCGCCGGGCTCGAGGGGGCGCGCCTCGCGCGGGATGGGGAAGGTCGCGATCCCGGTCGCCGAGTCGTAGGTCGTCGCGCCGACCGAGCTCCCGAGCTCCCGGCCGAAGAAGAGCTGCAGCGACAGCGGGTCGACGCCCGACTTCGCGTCCGTGATTCGAGCGACGATCGTTGGACGCCCAGCAGAGACCGTGCGCGTCAGGAGCTGGACGCGCGGCGGCGTGACGTCGTTGACCCACGAGCGCAGCGTGTAGGGGCCTGCGAGCGACCTGCCTGTGAACGGATCGCGCCCCGAGTCCACCGAGACGTAGTACCGGCCCGGCGGCAGGAACACCCCGCCCGAGGCGCCGATCGAGAACAGGAAGTCGGGCATCTGCCCGTTCACGTTGACCGGGATTCCCGCGTACCCGAGCACGTCGTTCTCGTCGAGCGACCCGAGGAACCACGGATGGATGGGCGCGTTCGAGCTCAGCAGCGACTGGATCGACGCGTTGATCCGCGGGGCCGGCCGGGTGACGACGACACCGGCGTTGACGGCCTGCTGCTGGATGTCGAGCGTGTAGACCTTCTCGCGCCCGTCGTCGGACACGGACGGATCGACGCCGAAGATGCCGAGGATGGCGAAGGGTGAGGTCGGCCACCGGTAGACGCGCGCGCGGTCCTCCCCGTTCCTCGTGTCCCCGGTCTGCGTCGGTCTGAGCGGAGTGGTGCTCGCCCCGGTCAGCCCCGAGCGGGTGACGGAGAACGCGTACGGGATCCGGCGCACCGCGTCGCCGCGCCGCAGCACGACGAAGCCGAAGTTGTCGCCGGCGGCCGCGCCTGACGCGGCGCGCGCGACGATCTGGACGAGAGCACTACCTCCGGGCGGAACGCTCACCGGGGCGGCCTCGACCGTCGCCCCCGCGGACGCGACCTGCGCCTGGATCTCGGCAGTCCAGGTACCGGCGCCGTCGCCCGCGTCGGCGACGGTCACGGGGATCGCCCGGCTCGTCGCACCGCCGAGCGCGCTCAGGTAGCCGAAGGAGAGCGACTGCGGCGCCGTGAAGATCAGCGGGCGGTCGGCCGAAGCAATACGCGCAAGACCGGCTCCCTGCACCAGGACCGACGCCTCCTTCGTCCCGTTCGAGTCGTCGAACGAGGGACCAGCGGTCGACATCAACGCCGACTTCACCTGTTGAGGAGTCCACGACGGGTGGCGCTGGAGGAGCAGCGCGGCGGCGCCTGCGATGTGCGGCGCGGAGAAGCTCGTGCCGTCGAGGATCGCGAACTCGTCACCTGCGAACTCGGGTAGGACGGAGGACAGGATCTGGGAGCCGGGCGCCATGACGTCCGGCTTCAGCGCATGGCCGAACGGCGTGAGACCCGCAGCGGAGAAGCTCGACGGCACGCCCGTCCAGCTCGTCGGAACCTCGAGCACCTGCCGCGTGAAGCGGACGAGCGCGACGCCACCGGAGCCCGTCATCGCCGCGCGCAGTCGGGCGCCGTCCCCCTCGGAGATCGTGCCGCCGGCGACGCTCGAGAAGAACGAGAACGTCGGGTCTCCCGCCCGGTTCTCGGCGACGACCATGCCGATGGCGCCGGCCTCCCGGGCCCGCGCTGCTTTCGCGTTGTAGGGACACCCGCCCCGGCTGACGAGCGCGATCGACCCGCGCAGCGACGCGGCCGGCAGCGCAGGCCCGTCGCCGCAGAGCAGGCGGCTGGCGCCGCTGATCGAACCGACGTCGACGAGGCGCTGGTCGGTGCTGATCCACGACGGCGGGATCGAGTCGCTCGGCACGTACGCGATCCGGGGGAGGCCTGCCGGGGACGACACGCTCAGGGACTGACTGAAGACGTGTGTGTTGACGACCGAGCCGACGCTGATCGCGTCGGGCGAGGTGGCCGGCGAGCCCGCCGTCCCGAGCCCGAAGAAGTCACGGTCGTTGCCCGCCGAGATGATCGGGACGACGCCGGCTCTGACGACGTTCGCCACCGCCTCCATGAGCCCGTCGGTGCGCGGATCGGCTTGCGGCCCGCCACCCGAGAAGTTGATGACGTCCATGCCGTCGCGCACCGCGGCCTCGAACGCCGCGACGATCTCCGGCGTGTTCGCCGAGCAGCACCCACCCAGCGGGAGCGGCACGTTGAAGACGCGGTAGTTCCCGATGTACGCGCGCGGCGCCACGCCCTCGAGCCCGTCGACGGCCGGATGGCAGCCACCCTGCCCCTCGACACACACGCCGGGCCGGCTCGCGGGGACGTCGGTCTTCACGCCCGCGATGACTCCGGCGACATGCGTGCCGTGGAACGACTTGTCGCGGTCGAGCGGGGCGCTGTTCGCCCCCGGGCCCGCGAACCCGCGCGCGGCGATCACCTTCGGCGTCGTCGAGCCGCCCGGCCCCTTCGGGAAGCCCGCCGGGTACGAGAAGCCGGTGGGCCGCAGGAAGGGGTGCTCGTGATCGACGCCGTCGTCGACGACGGCCACCTTGACGCCGTCGCCGAACGCGCCCGTGATCCCGCTGAACTGCGGCGCGCCGATCACGGCCGGGCCCCTGTTCATCGAAAGCGTGTAGCTCAGGCTCGGGTACACGCGCTTCGCGACCCCGAGCTCGAGCAGCGCCGGGAGCTCGGCGTACGGGACGCTCACGGCGAACCCGTTGAGGAGAAGCTGGTAGCGGCGCGAGACGACGGCCTCCGGGATCGCCGAGCGCACCTTCGCGATCGCCGTGGCCTGCGCCGCCTCGATACCCGTGAGGTACGAGCGCGCGAACGGCGTCGCCAGGTTCAGACGCCGGTTCGGCCCGAGCCCTCCGAGGCTCCTGGCGCTCAGTGCGGCCGCGAGCGGCGGGTCGGCAAGCGTGACGATGACGCGGGCGCGTGACCCCGGAGCGCCCTTCTGAAGGGGCGCCGGCTGACCGTGGCGCACCTTCTGTCCGGCACGCTCGATGACGCTCTGGGGCGTCGGCCCGAGAGCACCGGCCGCCGTCCCCGAAAGCGCGACCGACGCGATCAGCGGGACGAGAAGCGCGAGACGACGCACCGGTGGTGGGCTAGCCGATCTTCTTGCTGACTTTGCCCGTCGCCCGCAGGCCCTCGAAGACCACGGTCGCTCGGCCGGTGAACGTCTTCCCCTTCGCGTTCGCCGGAAGCTGCCACGTGCAGACGACCGCTCCGCCCTGGACGCGCGCCGTCGTCGCCCTCAGGGCCGTCGATCCCGCGCGGCCGGCGCACGTGACGCGTCCGTTCTTGATAGTGGCGCCCGTGTCCGAGCGGGCCACCGTCATCCGCATGGTGACCGGCCGCCCCGCCTTCGCGGGCGTCGAGATCACGCGGCGGACGTTCAACGTCGGCTTGGCGACGATCACCGGGTAGTCGTAGAGGCCCGAGCCGGCGGCGGGCGCGACATCGCTGACGGCGTTCGTGAAGTCGACATCGCCGGTCTCCTCGTCGAACGCGATACCGGAGATCGCGACCGCCGCGAACCCGAACCGCTTCGTGTTCCCGAGCTCGGCGGCGCTGATCGTGATCGTCGCTCCGCCCCGGTAGGAGAAGAGGAGCGACGTGGCGGGCGGGTCACCCGGGCGGCGCGTGAAGTCCGACCCGTCCCACTTGAACATCGATGCCTCGCCCTCGAAGAGCTGCAGCACGTAATCGGCGCC
>JAWOIV010000050.1:0-9676 GCA_046484465.1 Gaiellaceae bacterium | reverse complement strand
GTGGTCGCCGCCGAGCAGCACGTGCGCGCCGCCGCCGCCCAGGGGGCACGGCTGGCGCCCTGCGAACCTCCCCGAGATGGTCGAGCTCGCCGAGCGACTCGCCGCTCCGCTCGACTTCCTGCGCGTGGACTTCTTCGTGGTCGGGTCACGGGTCGTCGTCGGCGAGCTGACGTCGTACCCCGGAGCGGGGGCATCGCTCGTCGATCCCGAGGAGTTCGATCTCGAGCTCGGCTCGTGGTGGTCGCAGCCCCGGCGGTACCGATGATCGGCGCCGGCCGGAAGATCGCGGGCCGGCTCAGCCGCTCGCGGTTGCTGCCGCGTCCGGTGCAGGAGCCGATCGAGCGATGGTGCTGGAGCCGTGCTGCTCGACGTGCGCTCGACGTCCCACGCCGACCCGTCGGCTTCAACGAGAAGACCCGGTACAAGATGGCGCGCGATCTTCGGCCGGCGCTCACGACCCTCTCCGACAAGGTCGCGGTACGCGGTTACATCGAGAGGGTCGTCGGCCCGGAGGTGCTGCCCGAGCTGTACCTCGCGACATACTCACCCGACGACGTTCGTCACGAGACGCTCCCCCGCGAGGTCGCCGTGAAGGTGTCACATGCCTCAGGCGGCGTGGTGCTCGTCTCGGAGAGCGCGCCTCGCGAGAGCCTCCTGCGCGAGCCGCACGCGGGCTGGGCGCGCTTCCTCGTCCATCCCGACTCGGTCGACTGGGACGTGCTTCGTGCGCTGTGCGGGGACTGGCTCTCGCTTCGGTTCAGGCCGGACACGCAGTGGGCGACTCGGCAGATCACGCCGAGGATCCTCGCCGAGGAGCTGGTTCACGAGAGCGGGACGACGGCGCGCGACTTCAAGCTGTTCACGTTCCACGGTCGCGTCCGCCTCGTCTCGGTGGACGTGAACCGCTTCGCGGATCACGTGCGCACCCTCTACGCGCCCGACTGGGAGCGCCTCCCGTTCGAGCTGAACTTCCCTGCCGGGCTCGAGGTCGAGCGGCCGCCGCAGCTCGAGGACATGATCGAGATCGCAGAGCGCCTGGCAGGCGGGACGGACTTCCTGCGCGTCGACCTGTACGCCCCGGGCGGGCGGATCGTCGTGGGCGAGCTCACGAGCTTCCACGGCGCCGGGGAGGAGGAGTTCAGGCCAGCGTCGTACGACCGGTGGCTCGGCTCGTACTGGTCACCGCCGAGACGCTATCGCGCTGAGCCGTTCGGGCTCTTCGCATCGAGGAGCGCGCGGTACAAGCGGTCGATGTCGTCCACGAGACGCTCGACCGAGTAGCGGCCTCGAACGCGATCCCGCCCTGACGCCCCCAGGCGGCTCGCGAGCGCGGGATCGCCAGCGAGCTCCGTCAGCCGGGCGGCCGCGGCGTCGACGTCCCCCGGCTCGACGAGGAACCCGTCGACGCCGTCCCGCACGACGTCCGGGACCCCGCCCACACGGTTCGCGACGACCGGCGTCCCCGACGCCAGCGCCTCGATCGCCGATACGGGTGTGCCCTCGTTGACCGACGGGAGCACGAAGGCGTCGAAGAGCTCGTAGTAGGGCGCGACCTCCGTCTGGTAGCCGACGAAGAAGACGTTCCGCGCGATCCCGAGCTCGCGTGCGAGCTTCTCGAGACCCTCGCGGTCGGGACCGTCACCGACCATGCACAGCACCGCGCCGACGCCTCGCTCTCGGACGGCAGCGACGATCCGCAGTACGGCTCCCGTGTCCTTCACGCCCGTCATGCGCCCGACCCAGCCGACGACGAACGCGCTCGCGGGGATGCCGTAGGCGTGCCTGAGGTCGAGGCCTGCTCCGGGACCTCCCAGTCGCTCCGCGAGCGGGATGCCCAGATGGATCACGGCGAACTTGCTCCTCGGAGCGACGCCGAGCTCCACGAGCTCGTCGCGCACCTCGGGGCTCACGGCGACGAGCACGTCGGACGCAGATGCGAGGACTTGCTCGACTCTCTGGAAGAACGCGGTGCGCGTGGGGCCGAAGTACCCCTTCAGAACGTGGCCGTGGAAGGTGTGGACGACGATCGGCGGCCGCGCGCCGCCTACGAGGAGAGCGGCGGCACGCGCGAGCGCCCCCGCCTTCGCCGTGTGCGTGTGGAGGACGTGCGGGCGCACCTCGCGGATCAGGTCCGCAAGACGGCGGATCGAGCGTGCGTCGTTGAGCGGCGAGACCTCGCGCTCCATCTCCGGCACGGTGACGACCGAGACGCCGAGCCGGTCGGCGAGGAACGCCATCGAGTCCTCGCCCCGGGCGAGGCTGCCGGCGACGAGCGTCGTGTGGTACCCGCGCGACTCGAGGCCGGCCGCGAGGTTGGCGACGTGAATCGCGGGCCCGCCCATGTTGAGGCGTGCGATGACGCGGAGGACGCGGATCTCGCCTGAGATCATGCCGGGCACGAGGTCTCACGTTAGTCGGGTGGCCCTGGACTCCTCCGGTTCCCGGCGCCTCTACCATTCCCGCTCATGCGCTACGTCGTCACCGGGGCGGCCGGGTTCATCGGCTCGCAGCTCCTCCGCGCGCTCCTCGAACGCGGCCACGACGCCGTCGGCTGGGACGCGTTCACGGAGTACTACGCCTCCTCGCTGAAGGAGGAGAACGCGGCAGGGCTCCCGGTCGAGCGGCTCGACCTCGTCGACTCGCCGTTCGACCTCGTGGGCGTCGACGGTGTCTTCCATCTTGCGGGGCAGCCCGGTGTGCGGAGCTTCGGCGACGTGTTTCCGGTCTACGTCCGAGAGAACGTCCTCGCCACCCACCGCGTGCTCGAGGCCGCGGCCGAATCGGACTCACGGGTCGTCCTCGCGTCGTCCTCGTCCGTCTACGGCGACGCGGAGACGTATCCGACGCCGGAGAGCACCATCCCCCGGCCACTTTCGCCGTACGGCGTCACGAAGCTCGCGTGCGAGCACCTCGTCTCCGCGTACGCGTCGCAGCGCGGCGTCGACGCGCTCGCGCTCCGTTACTTCACCATCTTCGGCCCGCGGCAGCGGCCGGACATGGCGCTCGCTCGGATGATCGAGTGCGTTGTCGAGGAACGCGCGTTCGAGCTCTACGGGGACGGGTCGCAGTCGCGCAGCTTCACGTTCGTGGACGACGCCGTCGAGGCGACGATCCTCGCGATGGAGCGCGGGCGGGCGGAGGCGATCTACAACGTGGGCGGCGGCGGCGAGGTCACGATGCTCGAGGCGATCGAGCGGCTCGGGAGCATCGCGGGCAGACGGCTCGCGCTCGTCCGAACTGGCCGCCGCGAGGGCGACGCGCGGCGCACGGCCGCCGATACGACGCGGATCCGGGACGAGCTCGGCTGGGTGCCCACGACTCCGTTCTCTGACGGCCTCGAAGCTCAGTGGCGATGGGCCGCTGATAGGGTCGCGGCCGCATGAGCGAGCCGCGTTCCGTCCCGGAGCTCGAGGACGAGCAGGAGGTCGATCTCGCCTCGGCGTGGCAGCGGCTGACGCTGCGTTGGTGGCTCCCCGTCGGCGGCCTCGTCGTTGGCGCGGTCGTCGGGATCGTGCTCGCTCTCTCCAGCGGGTCGGTCTGGCGCGCCGACACGATCGTGTACCTCGGACAGCCCTTCGCGGCGCTTGGCGGCGGGCAGATCCAGAGCCTCGCCACGAACCCCCGCACGGTCGGCGAGATCGCCCGCTCGGAGTCCGTCCTCCAGGCGATCTCGAAGGAGACGGGGATCCCGGTCGCGAAGCTCCGCTCGTCCGTGTCCACCCGCGAGCTGCTCACTGCCGGGCAGGCGCGCGGAATCAACCCGCTCATGGAGATCGCGGTCAAGGGCACGCAGCCCAGGCGGCTCGAGCAGGCGGCCGACGCTCTCGCCGAGCGGGTGGTGGAGAACGTCTCCCGCTTCGTCATCGAGAAGACGACGCTGCTCGAGGAGCAGGTGGCGCAGAGCGAGACGCAGCTCGAGGCGGTGAACGAGCGCATCGGGTCGGCGCAGGAGCAGCAGGCGCAGGTCCTCGCGAACCAGTCGCTTCCGCTCGGGGAGCGGCTCCTGCTGACCGCGAACCTCAACTCGGTGATCACCACCGCGGACGCGAGGCGCGCGGCGATCCAGGATCAGCTCTTCCAGGCACGCCAGCTGCTCAACCAGGCCGAGAACGTCGAGGCGAGCCGGGTCGTCGAGCCGGCCGCGGCGGCGAAGACGTCGGCCCGCTCGAGCCGCACGTCGCTCCTCGTCGGCGCGCTCGTGGGACTCTTGCTGGGGGCGGTCGTCGCGCTCGCGGTCGAGCCGATCGCCGCCCGCCGCCGGCGCGAGCAGACCGCGAACGGCTGATGCTCGACGGCAAGCGGGTCGCCGTCGTCGTGCCCGCGTACGACGAGGAGCTCCTCGTCGGCGAGACGCTCCGCGGCATCCCGGATTTCGTCGACCGGGTCTACGTCGTCGACGACGCGTCGCGCGACGGGACCGCGGCAGCCGCCGAGGGCGTCGGCGACGCGCGTGTGCTCGTGCTCCGGCACGAGCGAAACAGGGGCGTCGGGGCCGCGATCGCCTCCGGGTACCGGCAGGCGCTCCAGGAGGAGATAGACGTCACGTGCGTCATGGCGGCCGACAACCAGATGGATCCGGTGGAGCTCGAGAAGCTCGCCGGCCCCGTTGCGCGAGGCGAGGTCGAGTACGCGAAGGCGAACCGGCTCGTCTCGGGCGAAGCCTGGGACGTGATCCCGCACACGCGCTACCTCGGGAACGCCGTGCTGTCGCTCCTCACCAAGATCGCGTCTGGGTACTGGCACGTCGCCGACTCCCAGGCCGGGTACACGGCGCTCTCGCTCGACGCGCTCCGCCGACTGAACCTCGAGCGGCTCTACCCTCGCTACGGCTTCCCGAACGACATGCTCGTGCATCTGAACGTCCAGAACGCCCGCGTACGTGACGTCCCGTCGCGACCCGTCTACGGCGTCGGGGAGCGCTCCGGGATCAAGGTGCGCTCGGTCGTCCCTCGGATCTCGTGGCTGATCTTCAAGGGATTCTGGTGGCGCATGGGCCAGAAGTACGTCATTCGGGACTTCCACCCGCTCGTCTTCTTCTACGCCTTCGGGATCGTCATGTTCCTCGCGGGCTTCCTGCTCGGGTTGGTGGAGCTCGTGCTCCGGATCGCGGGGAACGAGATCACGACGCCGACGATCGTCCTCGTTGCCGTGCTCCTCATCGCGGGGCTGCAGATGACGCTGTTCGCCATGTGGTTCGACATGGAGGCGAACAAGGAGCTGCGCTGAGCGAGCTCAGGCCAGCACCGTCTCGAAGCGAGAGTAGGACCACGGCCACTCCTCGACCCGCTCGCAGAGCCAGGCCTTGACGGGGTTGAGCAGGACGTACGAGCAGGCCTCGTAGAGGTACTCCTCGCTCTCGATGCAGCGCGACGTGAACCGCTTCGCGAACAGGTGTCCGAGCCTCTCGTGCCGGCGGTTGAACATCCTCGCATGGACGCCGTTGAGCCGGTGCATCCCCTTCGAGAGCTCGATTCGACGGGCGTCGACGACGAGGTGGTAGTGCGTCGTCATTAGGCAGTAGGCGTGGCACATCCAGTGGTGCTCCCACGCGCAGCGCTCGAGGAGGCGGAGGAAGTCGAATCGATCCCTGTCGTCGCGGTAGATCACGGTGTCGTGCACGCCCCGAGAGACGACGTGGAAGCATCCGTCCGGAAGGGCGCTGCGAGGAAGGCGACCCACGTGGTCGACGGTAGCCGGCGCGCCCCCGAGATCCGAGCTCTGTGGAAGGACGCGCACGCTATCTCCACACTCCAGTGCCAGGCTCTCGGGTGTGGCAATTGTGTGCCAGCGTGCGGACCGCCCGCCCGCCGCCTCTGGAGCTACCATCGCGCGATGCCGACCTCGGTCGTAACCGGCGGCGCGGGCTTCCTCGGCTCGCACCTGTGCGAGGCGCTTCTCGAGCGCGATCACCGCGTGATCTGCATCGACAACCTCGTCGTCTCTACGCTCGAGAACATCGACCACCTGCGAGACGACGCGTTCGCCTTCCTGAACCACGACGTCATCGAGCCGATCGCGGTCGACGAGCGGATCGACTTCGTCTATCACCTCGCCGCGCTCGCGAGCCCTGTCGACTACTTGCGGCTTCCCCTCCACTCGCTCAAGACGGGCTCGTACGGGACGCATCATGCGCTCGGGCTCGCGAAGTGGAAGAGGGCGCGCTTCCTGCTCGCCTCGACGAGTGAGGTGTACGGAGACCCCGAGGTGCACCCGCAGCCGGAGACGTACTGGGGAAACGTGAACCCGATCGGCCCGCGCGGGGTCTACGACGAGGCGAAGCGGTACGCCGAGGCGCTGGCGATGGCCTACTGCCGCCAGCAGGGCGTGGACACCGCGATCGTGCGGATCTTCAACACCTACGGCCCGCGGATGCGAGCGCACGACGGGCGGGCGATCCCGACCTTCCTCCGGCAGGCGCTGGGCGGGAAGCCGGTGACGGTGTTCGGCGACGGCTCGCAGACGCGGAGCTTCTGCTACGTGGACGACCTGATCCGGGGCATCGTCCTGCTTGCCGAGTCGCGAGAGCACCTCCCTGTGAATCTCGGAAACCCGGACGAGAAGACCCTGCTCGAGCTCGCCGAGACGATCATTCGCCTCACCGGATCGTCGAGCGAGATCGTGTTCGAGGCGCTCCCCGTGGACGATCCGCAGGTGCGCCAGCCGGACATCACCCGGGCGCAGCAGCTCCTCGGCTGGCAGCCAGAGATCTCCCTCGAGGAGGGCCTGCGCAGGACGATCGCGTCGCTCGGCCACGAGGCCGCCGTCGGCGCGTGACCGACCTCGGCTCGCGCTACGAGGAGCATCATCGAGAGCATCGCGCCGGGGGCGACTTCGTCTTCGTCACCGAGCGCATCCCGCTGTTCCAACACGCGATCGGAACCGGGAAGAGGGTGCTGGATCTCGGGTGCCGGTCGGGGGCGCTGACGAGGCACTTCCTCGAGGGGAACTCCGTGGTCGGCCTCGACGTCGATCGCGCCGCGCTGGCGAAGGCGGAGGCGCTCGGGATCGAGACCGTCGTCGCCAACGTCGAGGAGCCCCTACCGCTCGCGGACGAGAGCTTCGACGCCGTGGTCGCGGGCGAGCTCCTCGAGCACCTGAGGTTCCCGGACGAGCTCGTCGCCGAGATCCGGCGCGTCCTCCGACCGGGCGGGGTGCTCGTGGGCTCTGTGCCGAACGCGTTCAACGTCCAGAACCGGATCCGTTTCCTGCGAGGGCTTCCGCCCGAACGCGACCGAACGCATCTCCACATGTTCCGCCCGCGTGACCTGGAGGAGCTCCTCGGGAGCTTCGGCGACGTCCGCCTGGCGTTCGTCGGAGGCCGCTACGTGCGCCTGAGCGCGCGCCTCTTCGCCCAGGACGTCGTCTTCTCGGCGGTCAGGCCGTAGGCTCGGTCTTCCCGAACGATCCCCGGCGCTCGGCGTCTGCCTCGTCCACCATGTGGCCGTCGCGCTCCACGTAGCCGCCCTTCCCGCCGATGACGAGCATCACGAGATCCTCGCCCTCGCTCGCGTTCGAGACGCGGCGTGGGGTGGTGGACTCGACGTGGCAGAGGCCTCCCGCTTCGAGGATCCGCTCCTCGCCGTCGACCTCGACCCGCGCACGACCGGAGTGGACGAAGTAGAGCTCGTCCTGCGTGTCGTGAAAGTGGTGGAACCCGAGGTACCCGGGCGGCATGACGATCGCGTTCACGCCGAACGCCGTCACGCCGAGGGCTCCGCGGACCTTGCGGAAGCCGTAGCCGTCGCCGAGCTCGTCGATCGATCCGAAGCTGTGACCCATTGCCTACTCCTTTCCGTTTAGGAGGAAGCCGCACGTTCGGCGAAGCCCCTCCTCCAGTTCGACCCCGGGCTCGTAGCCGAGGAGCGTTCGCGCTTCGCTGATATCGGCCCAGGAGTTCCTGAGGTCGCCTGGGCGGGGCGGGAGGTACGTCTTCTCGACGGGTCGTCCGAGCAGGCGCCCGATCGTGTCCGCGAGCTCGTTCACGCTCGTCGGCGACCCGGCGGAGACGTTCACGATTCGACCGCTCGCTCCCTGTGCGTCGGCCGCGAGGAGGTTCGCGGCAACCACGTTGTCCACGTACGTGAAGTCGCGGGACTGCTCGCCGTCGTCGAAGATCGTCACGGGCTGTCCCGCGGCGATGGCGGTGATGAAGCGCGGCACGACGGCCGCGTACTGTGACGTGGGATCCTGCCTCGGCCCGAAGACGTTGAAGTAGCGCAGCACCACGGTCTCGAACGAGTGGTAGACGCGGCTGAAGCTCACGCAGTAGCGCTCAGCGGCCAGCTTTGCGACGCCGTATGGTGAGACGGGGTCGGGCGGCATCGACTCGCGCAGCGGCAGCTCGGACTGGTTGCCGTAGATCGACGAGGACGAGGCGAAGATCACGCGGCGGACGCCCTCGTCGCGCGCTGCGAGCTGGACGTTCAGCGTTCCCTCGACGTTGACCGCGCTCGATGTGAGCGGGTCCTGCACGGAGCGAGGCACCGAGCCGAGGGCGCCGAGGTGAAAGACGATCTCGGTGCCTCGCACGGCGTTGTGGACGCGCTCGTAGCTTCTGAGCTCGCCCTCGACGACCTCCACGTCCGACGCGAGGCCCTCGAGGTTCCGCCGGCTCCCGGTCGAGAAGTTGTCGAGGACACGGACGTCGTCGCCCCGGTCGAGAAGCGCGCGGACGAGGTTCGAGCCGATGAACCCAGCCCCTCCCGTGACGAGGACCTTCACCGTCCCACCTCCGCGACGACGTGGTAGTTGGCGTGGAGCGTGCCAGGCCCCGGCTCGCGTAGTCGCGCGGACCGCGCGTCGATCGCTTCCGCCGCCACGTTGACGGCTGCGACGAGCGGGCGTGCGACTGGCCGGAGCCCGATGCGGCGAAACGCGAGATCGAGGTAGAGAGAGAAGATCATTCCGAGGCAGGCCGTCGTGCCGGAGCCAGCGGTCACCCTAACCGAGGCCCAGGCCCCGTTGTCCGCGAAGAGCTTCTCCAGCCCCGAGTGCGTCCAGCGCCAGTAGTCCGCGGGCGAGGGGTGGTACACCATCACGCCGTGCGTCGTCGCGAGCACGCGGCCCCCCGGTGCAGTCACGCGGCGGAGCTCCGAGACGGCCCGGGCCGGATCGTCACAGTGCTCGAGCACCTGGTTGCAGAGAACGACGTCGAACGCCGCGTCCTCCACGGGGAGGTCCTCGACGGAGCCGCGGAGCTCGGCGCGAGGGTTCTCGACCGGGTCCACGCCCACGTAGCTCTCGGCGTGCGGCGAGAAGAGCGGCTCGTACGGCTTCGCGCCGCAGCCGACGTCGAGCACGCGGTAGCGCCCGAGCTCTGCGTGCGCCCGGCGCGCCTCGTCGGCGAGCCAGCGCACGAGAGGCGCCCGCACGGCGTACGTCGGCATCGAGCGAGGGGGGTCGAGACGAGCGTCAGCCACGGACGGTCACGAGGGCCAGGGCGATCCAGGTGAGCGCCAGCAGCGGGATGCCGGCGACGATACCGAGTCCTCCCCAGACACCAGCGCAGACGAGAAGCCACGCGAGGCCGACGAGAGGCACCACCGAGGCCCGGGACCGTCTCACCGCGGTGACGACTCCGGTCGCGAAGAGCGCGCAGAGCGCCGCGAAGCCGACGAGACCGAGGTCGGCCAGCGCCTGGACGTAGAGCGTCTGGACACCCCAGGGATTCTCGGGC
>JAWOIV010000156.1:0-6580 GCA_046484465.1 Gaiellaceae bacterium | reverse complement strand
CGCACGGGCTGTTCGTCGACGGAAACCTCGGTCGCCATGACCGTGACTGCGTCCTCAGGGGTGTGGGAGGCACGCACCTGCCGCGTGCGCCCGTCAGCCGAGCTCCTCCGCCGATCAGCCGCTTTCCCTCCGGACACGCCATCTGCCCGGTCCTCACGGCGGTCGAGTTGTTCACCGTCGTCACCTCGACGCGCTCGACCCCGCTGAGCCCCGCCGGACCGGCCGGCCCTGCCGGTCCCGCAGGCCCTGCCGGGAGCTGGCCGCCCTTGAAGTCGGCCTTCACCAGCGTGCCGTTCCGGATCTTGGCGGACGTCACCGAGTTGTTGGCGAGCTTGTTCGTCGCCACGGCCCCGTTCTTCAGCTGGGGCGTCCCGACGCTGTTTCTCGGCACCTGCAGCACCGTCGCGTAGCTCGTGCCTCCAAGCGCGATCCCGAGTGCCAGGCAGGCGATGACGAGTGCGGGTGATGGACGTCGAAACGGGATCCGGCGCATGATGACCTCCAGCGATCGCTGACATGGACGAGCTCTCGACGCTAGCAACCCGGGTCGACGCCGGGAACCTACCTGGGCTCTGCGGGCCACCAGAACGCGCCGAACGTGAGTGGCCCCGTGTGCGCACCGACGGCGGGCGCAACCCGATACCGCTCGACGCCGACCACGTGCGGCAGTGCACCGATGAGCGAGGCCAGCTCGTCCGCCACGGTCGCGAGCTCGGCGGCAGCGTGCCCCACGGCCACGCGCACGGGCTGTTCGTCGACGGAAACCTCGGTCGCCATGACCGTGACTGCGTCCTCAGGGGTGTGGGAGGCACGCACCTGCCGCGTGCGCCCGTCAGCGAGCTCGAGGACTGCCCATCCATTCCCACGGCCGACTCGGCCCACCGGCGCTGCCGCTGCGACGAACAGGTTTCGGAGCCGCGACCCGAGCTGACGTGCGAGCACTGCCGCATCGCGCCCTGACGCACCCGCAGCGATCGCTTCCGCGCCAGCGCGCGCACAGATCCCGACGCCGTAGCTCGTCGTCCCGGAGTCGACGACGGTCACGGGGATCGACGACTCGCGCGCCGCGAGCTCGGCGGAGGAGACGACTCCCGAGACTCGTGCGTCGAGATGGACTGAGAGCACTTCGTCGACGCCCTGCTCCGCAGCAGCGACGTACGCCGCCAGGAGCTCTCCCGGGCTGGGCCGTGACGTCGTCGCAACAGCGCCGCGCGCCGTGCGCTCGTAGAAGGCGTCGACCTCGCGCTCGTCGGGCAACTCTCCGTCGAGCATCACGCGAACGGGAACCACCGCCACTCCGAGCCGCGCGGCGTCGCTCTCGGGAATCAGCGCACTCGAGTCCGTGCAGACACGGACGGCGGTCATCGAGGCAGCGCGAACTCGTCGGGCTGCTGCCTCAAGAGGATCTCGAGCGCGCGCGGCACGATGACGGCAACGGTCGCAGCGTTGGCGAGCGGGAGCGCGGCGGTGGGTCGCGGGCCCCAGAGGTTCGGGAGGTCGCGCTTCCACCACAGCACGCCGGCGCCGATCCACACGAAGGAGGCCGTGCCGACCGAGACCCACGCAGGACGCGGGAGCCCGGGGATGCGTCCGAGCCCGAGCGCAACCGCGACGTCGAGCGGGGCGTAGAGCGGCATCGTGGCCACGCAGTGGCCGATCGCCGTGGCGATGCCCTTTCCTCCGCGGAAGCCGCTCCAGACCGGGTAGCAGTGGCCGGCGACCGCCGCGACTGCTCCGACGTGCGCGCCGTTGTCGCCCGCCAGGCGGCGCCCGAGAGTCGAGGCCACGACCCCCTTCCCGATGTCGGCCGCGAGGACTGCGCGCCCGATGCGGCGCCCGAGGAGGCGCTGCGCGTTCAGCGCGCCCGGGTTCCGGCTCCCGTCGCGACGGAGGTCGACCCGCCCGCGACCGACGACGCGCGCGGCGAGATCGGCGGAAGGAAGCGTCCCGAGGAGGTACCCGGCGATCGCTGCGGTGGTGAGGCGTGCGTTGTGCATCCGTAGGCTCATGGTTCGATGTGTCGTCACGGTCGAGCGATTCGCTCAGACCGGCCCCGCCCCGTCATCCACGAGAGGCTGGAGGAGCTCGCGGAGCTGGAGCCGGCCGCGGTGGATCCGGCTCTTCGCGGCCGCGAGCCCGATCCCGAGGGCGTCCGCGACCTCGGCGTTGGAGAGACCCGCGACGTCACGGAGCACGACGGCCTCGCGGTACTCGAAGGGGAGCTCGGAGAGCGCCGCGAGCACTCCCTGCCGAAGATCCCGGTTCTCTGCGGCGATGTCGGGTCGCTCGGCATGCACTGCGTGGGCGGTCTCCTCGATCTCGGACACCTCGACGGTCGGCAAGCTCTTGCGCCGCGTTCGCGCGAGAGCAGCGTTCACCGCGATGCGGTAGAGCCAGGTGAAGAGCGCAGCGTCTCCCCGGTAGCGATCGATGTTCCGCCAGGCCTGGACGAAGGCGTCCTGCACCGCCTCCTCGACGTCGCGCGCATCGTCGAGCACCCTGGCGAGCACCAGCCTGAGACGCGGCTCGTAGCGCCGGACGATCTCCGCGAACGCGTCCAGGTCGCCCCCCTGGACGAGCCGGGCAAGCTCGCCGTCGGAACGCATGCCGGCCGCCATTCGAAGATCGTACGATCCGCGAACCGTTTCGACATCGTCCGGCATCCAAATGAACGTGCTCGACTTCCTCCTCAAGCCGTGGGTCGCGACATGCCGCGAGACGAGCGACCACCTCTCGGACTACGTCGACGACGAGCTCACCGGTCGGAGCCTGACACGCGTCCAGCGCCATCTGCACCGCTGCAAACACTGCCAGGCGCTGCTCGAGTCGCTGACGCGGACGCTCGATCAGCTCCGCTCGCTCGGAGCCACGGAGCCCACCGAGCCTCCCCCGGGGACGGTGGATGCGATCGTCTCCCGCATCCGCAGCAAGGGCTGATGCCTATGCCCGGTCGCGCCACGCGCGCGACACCCGCGCCGCGACGGCCTCCTCCTCGTCGCCCGGGCGATCGTCACCGAGCCCTCGCAGTCGCGCGAGCGTCTCGCGGAGGTTCCCCAGCACCGCGTGGCAGCGAGGACAGAAACGCACGTGGCGCTCGACGCGCCTGCGCAACTCGTCGTCCAGATCGCCGTCCACGTAGTCGGACATCAGCGCACGGGTCTCCTCGCACTCCCGGGGGTCGGGCTTCATGAGCTTGCCGAGCAACGAGCGCATGGTGTCCGTTGGACCTCCTTCGGCCTCCGGGGATTCGGCATCCTCGCACGCTCGTCCCTCCGAGTTGGAGGACGACACCCTCGTCGCCCGCGCGCGTGTGGGAGACGAGGATGCCTTCGAGCAGATCGTCCGCCGCGAGACGCCGGCGGTCTACCGCCTGCTGGCCCGCATGCTCGGTGACCCGGGCGCAGCCGAGGACGTGATGCAGGAGTGCTTCGTGCGGGCATGGCGAGCGCTTCCGCGCTTCCGCAGCGAGTCGCGGTTCTCGACGTGGATCTACCGCATCGCGCTCAACGAGGGCAACCGCTACCTCGCCCGCGAGAGCCGCCGCGAGCTCCTGCCGTTCGAGGACGTCATGCGCGACGTCCCGGATCTCGGCCGGCAGACGGTCGAGATCGCAGAGACAGGAGAGCTCCGCGCCCAGCTGGAGACCCTGCTCGCCGAGCTCCCGCCCAACTACCGCGTCGCCGTCGTGCTGCGCGACGTCGAGGGCCTCTCGAACGAGGAGGCCTCGGAGCTGCTCGGTCTCGACATCCGGAACTTCAAGAGCCGGCTGCACCGCGGCCGCATGGCACTCAGACGGCTTCTCGAGGAGCTGGCCGAGAGCGACTGAATCCCTCGGCCCATTCGCCGGGTCCCACAGAGCTCCCACGACGAACCCAGATCGGAGGACCACCTTGGACACGAACGGACGCACACGGGAGTTCGATGCCATCGTGATCGGCGCCGGCCCGGCAGGCGAGGTCGCGGCCGGACGGCTCGGAGAGGCGGGCCTCGATGTCGCGATCGTCGAGGGTCACCTCATCGGTGGGGAGTGCTCCTTCTACGGCTGCATGCCGTCGAAGGCGCTCCTGCGCCCGGCCGAAGCGATTGCAGAGGCACGCCGGATTCCGGGAGCGCAGGAGGCAGCCGCGGGCGCACTCGACGTCCAGGCGGTGCTGGCGAGGCGCGACGAGATCATCCACGACCTCGACGACACCGTGATGGTGCCGTGGCTCGAGGACCGCCGCATCACGGTGCTGCGCGGCTTCGGACGCCTCGCCGGCGAGCGCACGGTCGAGGTCGACGGCCAGAGCCTTCTGGCACGTCGCGCGGTCGTCGTGGCCACCGGCACCGGGCCTGTCCTCCCACCGACCCCCGGGCTCGTCGAGGCGGCGCCCTGGACGAACCGCGACGCGACCACGGCGAAGACGGTCCCCGACCGCCTCGTCGTCCTCGGCGGGGGCGTCGTGGGTGTGGAGTTGGCGCAGGCCTGGTCCTCGCTCGGCTCCAGGGTGACGGTCATCGAGCTCTCGGGAAGGATCCTCGTCCGCGAGGAGCCGTTCGCGAGCGAGGACGTGAAGGCGGCGCTCCAGGAGCGCGGAGTCGACGTCCGCACGAGCACGCTCACGGTCGGCGTCGAGCGGGCCGGCGACGAGATCGTCGTCGAGCTCCAGTCGGGCGAGCGGCTGCAAGCGGACGAGCTGCTCGTCGCGATCGGCCGCAAGCCCGTCACGGAGGACATCGGCCTCGAGACCGTGGGCCTCGAGCCCGGAGGCTTCCTCCGGGTCGACGACGGAATGCGCGTCGGAGGCTCCGACTGGCTCTACGCCGTCGGTGACGTGAACGGCCGCTCGCTGCTGACGCACATGGGGAAGTACCAGGCCTGGATCGCCGCGGAGAACGTCCTCGGAGGCGACGTCGCGGTGGAAGTCGCCGCGCAGGGAGCCCTCGCGCCACGCGTGGTCTTCACCGATCCGCAGGTCGCCGCCGTGGGGCACACCCTCGAGTCGGCGATCGCCGCAGAGCTCCCCGTCGTCGCGATCGACCACCCGACCGGCGGTGTCGCCGGTGCGAGCTTCTACGGGCGGAAGGCGGCCGGCACGTCGCGACTCGTGATCGACCTCGAGCGCGAGGTCGTCGTCGGCGCGACCTTCACCGGCCCGGAGGTCGCGGAGCTGCTCCATGCGGTCACGATCGCGATCGTCGGCGAGGTTCCGCTCGAAAGGCTCAGGCATGCGGTTCCGTCGTTCCCGACGCGGAGCGAGGTCTGGCTGCGGCTGCTCGAGCGCTTCGAGGCGGAACAACGCCCGGCGCACGACCGCCTCGCCCCGACGGCCACCTGACACGCACAATGGCATCGTGAGCGTCGCCGGCATCGCCTCGATCGTCCTCCTCGGGATCCTCGTCGCTGCCGCACTCGCGCTCTACGTTCTCGTCGTCCGCGGCTCGGTCACGATCGACCTCGGCGTCGGGAGGCGCGTCCGGCCGCTCGGGCCCATCACCTGGAGGATCGCGGCGCCGCGCGAGGTCGCGTTCGACGTCGTCGCGGCGCCGTATCTCAAGCGCACGCCGCGGGCGCTGGAGAAGAAGCTCCGCGTCGTGGAGCGCGGCGACAACATGGTCCTGGCAGCGCACTTCACGCCGGTCGGCCCGCTGACCACGACGACGCTCGAGACCGTCCGCTTCGAACGGCCCGAGAGGGTTCACTTCCGTCTCACCCGAGGCCCCGTCCCCCACGCGGTCGAGCAGTTCGCACTCGAGGAGCGGGAGGACGGAACCGAGCTCGTCTACACGGGAGAGCTCGGCGCCGACCTCTGGCTGGTGGGACGGATCTGGACGTACTTCGTCGCGCGCAGCTGGGAGGCGACGGTCAGGCGCTCGCTCACGGACGTCGCGGCCGAGGCCGAGCGACGAGCGGCGTCCGTCACGGCGCGGAGCCGGGCATGAGCGCCTACAACTACGAGCGGTTCGACGGGTACGTCGAGACCGGGGAGGACGGGCGCGAGTTCGGCGCATTCCCGAACATGCTTCACGCGGGCGAGAGGGCGCCGGACGGGGAGCTGCTGCGCCTCGGAGGCGGCACGGTCCGGCTGTCCGAGCTCTGGCGCCGACAGGGCGTCGTCCTCGAGTTTGGCTCCTTCACCTGACCGTACTGCGCAGCAGAGGGTCCTCTGCTCTGCCAGCTCTCACGACGACACGCCGGCTGGGACTGGTACTTCGTCTACACGCGCGAGGCGCACCCGGGCGAGAGCCTCCCGGCCCACGAGGCCTTCGACGACAAGCTCGCGGCGGCAGCCCGCCTCCGCGACGAGCTCGGCATCTCACGGCCCATCCTCGTCGACGACCTCGAGGGATCCGTGCACCTCGCGTACGGAGCGCTTCCGAACATGTCCTGGGTCCTCGGACGAGGCGGCGTCATCCTCTACAAGGCGATGTGGACGTCCGCCGCGCGCATCGGCGACTTCCTCGCTCGCTACGAGGCTCAGCCGCTCGATCTCGCTCACGCGCCCTTCTACACCGAGCAGGTCGAGATCCGCAGACGCGACTCCCGGTCGTTCGCCGAAGGCCTCGAGCGAAACGGGCCGCGGGCGGTGACGGAGTTCGC
>JAWOIV010000129.1:0-13741 GCA_046484465.1 Gaiellaceae bacterium | reverse complement strand
TTGCCTGGCGGCGTCCAGACGACTCAGATCCGGTCGGGCTCGATGCCGAGCGCCTCGAGCGCCTGCGCAGCGGCCTCCTGCTCGGCCGCCTTCTTCGTCGATCCTCGACCCATGCCGAGCTGGGCTCACGTGGCGGGAGCCCAGCTCGGCATGGGTCGAGGATCGACGAAGAAGGCGGCCGAGCAGGAGGCCGCTGCGCAGGCGCTCGAGGCGCTCGGCATCGAGCCCGACCGGATCTGAGTCGTCTGGACGCCGCCAGGCAAGCAGGAGACGCCGGACTGCGGCCGCACCAGGGAGATCCCTAGGTTTCCGCGGCCGGATTGATCAGTATTGGGCGGTGCTGATCGGCCGCAAGAGCGAGCGCGCCACACTCCAGGCGCTCATGGACGGGGTTGTCAGCGGGCGGGGTGGCGCGCTGCTCGTCACTGGCGAGCCCGGCATCGGGAAGACGATGCTCCTCGACGACGCCGTCGAGCGCGCCGGGGCAGCGCTCACCGTGCTTCGCGCGTCCGGTCGTGAGTCGGACGCCGACCTCCCGTTCGCGGTGCTGGCAGACCTTCTTCGGCCGGCCGCGGGAGGAGTGGACGCGCTTCCGGGGCCTCAGGCGAAGACGCTTCGCCGGGCGCTCGCACTGGAAGGCGGGAGAGTCGCCGACGACTTCTCGGTCGGAGTCGCGACGTTGGGCGTGCTCGCTGCTCTCGCGATGCAGGGTCCGGTGCTCGCCATCGTCGACGACCTCCAGTGGGTAGACGAGCCGTCATGTGCGGCCACCCTCTTCGTCGCGCGGCGGATTTCGCGGTTCCACATCGGTCTCGTATTGGCGGCCCGCGAGGACGGGCTGCGAGAGACGGAAGCACGCGACGTTCCTCGGCTCGAGCTCGCAGGGCTGCGAGCTCGGGAGGCGAGCCAGCTCCTCACCGGGTCGGCGCGCGTCCCGCTCGACCCAACGGTGCGCCGGCGCCTCCTGGAGATCTCGGCGGGAAACCCGCTCGCACTCGTCGAGCTGCCGTCGGCGCTCTCGGAATCCCAGCTCCGAGGGATCGACGAGCTCGGCGAGCCGATTCCGGTGAACGGCGGGATCGAGCGCACGTTTCGGGCGCGCATCGCACGTCTTCCCGAGCGGACGAGGCGTGCGCTGCTCCTCGCCGCTGCCGCAGGCTCGGATCCGGGAACGTCGTACCTGGCGGCGCTCCGCAAAGCCCAGCTCGATGTGGAGGATCTCGGTGCAGCCGAGCTCGACGGGCTCGTCACGGTCGAGGACGGTTGCGTGGCGTTCCGCCACCCGCTCGTGAGCTCGGTCGTCTACCAGGGAGAGAGCGACACCTCGAGGCGCGACGCTCATGCGCTTCTCGCGGAGGTCGATCCGGACGCCGATCGTCGAGCGTGGCACCGCGCAGCGGCGTCGCCGGCGCCCGACGAGTCCGTCGCCGCCGAGCTCGACGCGGCGGCCGGTCGTGCGCTCGCGCGCGGCGCACCCGGTTCGGCGGTACGCGCTTGCGCTGCCGCCGCACGGTTCTCCACGTCCGATGAGGCGCGCGGCAGGCGCCTGGCGCGCGCGGCCCGGGCCGCGCATCGAGCCGGGGACGTCGGGAGCGCAGCCCGTCATGCGGCGGCGGCGCGAGAGCACGCGTCCGACCCGGTCACCCTCGCGGACCTCCTGCTCGTGGAGTCCGATCTCCGCATGCGCGAGGGGGACCTCAAGGGTGCTCACCGCGAGCTCGCGGCGCACGCGGAGCGCCTGGTCGAGATCGATCGACACCGTGCGGCGACGATGCTGCTCCTGGCGGCCAAGCTCCGCATCTACCGGCTCGAAGCCACGGTGGCCGCGGACGAGGTCGAGCGCGCGCTCGCGCTCCTTCCCGCCGGCGAGCAGGACGTCGTCCACCTCGTGGCGTTGAGCATGAGCAGCACGGTGGCGGGTAGAGACGGCGCCCGCGACGCGGCTTTCGCGGCCGCAGCCGCGGCGAAAACGGCGCCTCACGGGCATGCGCACACGCTGGGCATCGCCTGGCCGCTCATCTGGCTCGAGGAGTACGACGCGGCGCGTGAAGTCACGGACCGCTCGACTGGCGTGCAGCGCGAGGGTGGTTTCCTGCTCTACCTCCCGCAGTCTCTCCTCCCGCGGGCGGAGCTGGACTTCCGAACAGGTCATTGGGAGGCTGCGGCCTCCGCGGGTACCGAGGCGCTCTCGCTCTTCGAAGAGACGCACCAGCCCAGCGAGGCCGCGGCTGCCGCGGCGCTGCTCGCCCGGATGGAGGCAGCGCGCGGGAACACGGATGAGTGCAGGGCGCTGGCTCAGCGTGCCCTTGCGAGCGACGTCGAGTTCGGCCTTCGCAGCTCGGCTGCGCATGCGCTCGCGGCACTCGGCTTCCTGGCGCTCGGCTCCCGGCGACCCGAGCAGGCGATCGCTCCACTCGAGACGGCCGAGCGAATCGCGGCTCTCGGCGCGGTCGGCGAGCCGTGGCTCCTGCTCTCTGCGCCCGATCTCGTCGAAGCGCTCGCGCACGCCGGTCACCACGCGCGAGCGCTCGAGGTGCTGAGTGACTTCGAGGCGCGAACCGAAGGTCGGGAACGCGTCTCCGCGTCGGCAGCGGCAGCACGTTGTGCGGGAATGCTCGAGATTGACGGCCGCTGGCAGGATGCGTTCGAGGAGGCGCTCGCGCTGCACGAGCAGGTGCCGACGCCGTTCGAGCGCGCGCGCACCGAGCTCTGTTACGGGGAGCGCTTGCGCCGTGCGCGAAGGCGCGCCGATGCGCGAGCACGGCTCCGCAGCGCGCTCGAGGTGTTCGACTCGCTCGGCGCCGCACCGTGGTCGGAGCGGGCTCGTGCGGAGCTGCGTGCGAGCGGCGAGACGGCGCGGCGTCGCTCGAGCCCGGTCGACGCGCTGACGACACAGGAGCTCGCCGTCGTCAAGCTCGTTGTGGCCGGCGCGACGAACCGTGAGGCCGCGGCCACGCTCTTCGTCAGCCCGAAGACCGTCGAGTTCCACCTCGGCAACGTGTATCGGAAGCTGGCCGTACGCTCCCGTAGCGAGCTCGTGCGCGGCTTCTCCGAGCGCCTGGGCTGAACCGCAAGCCTAGGGAATTCCCCAGTGCGAAGCCCTCTCCGGCGGCCGTACGCTCGCTGGCGACCGTTTGTCAAGCGAAGCAGAGGAGGGAAGCATGAGCGGTCGGAGAGCGATCATGGTCGCGGCGGCACTGGGTGTCGGCGCGACGCTTGCCGCCGGGGCGATGGCGGGAAGCCAGGCCCCAACGGCGGGACCGACCTACAAGCAGGTCGGCAAGTTTGGCAAGGGCGGCACCGGGAACGGCCAGTTCCTGGCAAACGCCTACGGCCTCGCGACGGCGAAGAACGGTGACGTCTTCGTGGCGGACACGGACAACCACCGAATCCAGCGCTTCTCCGCAAGCGGCGCTTTCAAGGGCAAGATCTCGTTCGGGGGCCTCGTCGTCGCCCCGGACGTCGCGATCGACGCGGATGGCAACGTGTGGGGCACCACGGGCACGCAGGTCGAGGCGCGGCAGTTCACACCGGACGGTCGACCGCTCGCGACGGTCACGACCGCGAGGCAGGCGCTGGGGATCGGCGCCGACGCCGCGGGGAACATCTACATCGCGACCGACAGCGACAACGTCGCGCGTGTGACTCGCTACGAGAAGGCCGGGGGCGCCTACGCCGAGCGCAAGTCGTGGGGTGGCTTCCAGGCCGTGCACGACGTCGAGGTGTCTCTCGATGGGACGGTCTGGGTCTCGGACAACCGAGCCCTCAATGTCAAGCGGTTCGACGCGAACGGGAAGCTGCTCAAGACGATGAAGGCCGGCCCCTCGGCACCCGTGGGGGTCGGCGTCGATCTCGACTGCAACGTGTGGGTCGGAGACATCTCGCAACGCCGGATCGCGAAGTATTCGCCTTCGGGCAAGCTGCTGGCCACCGCGGTATCGCCCGATCTGATCGCGCAGGACATCGCCGTCGGCCCGAAAGGGGACGTCTACGCCTACGACGTGAGCAGCAAGGCAGTCATCCGCTTCGCGGAGGACAAGTCCAAGCCGGCGACGGCGAACGTCCCCGGCGCGGTCAAGGTCTCCAAGGGCGTCGCCAAGATCTCGTACACGCTGAGCGGCGTGGCGTGCCCGGCCGTGGTCGGCGCGACCGCGACCGTGAGCGGAAGCGGGATCTCGGGCAAGGCCGCCGGCTTGAAGCTCAAGGCGGGAGCGAAGAACGTGATCACGATGAAGTTCTCGAAGGCCGCGAGCGGGAAGGCGACGTTCACGATCGTCCTGAAGACGAACGGACGTCCCACGACGGAGACCCGTAGCGTGACGGTGAGCGGGAGGTAGGCCGCTGCGCGACGAAAGGAAGCGTCGCGGGGAAACGGACCCTCCTGTTCCCCGCGGCGCGCCCGTGCGTCCCCGCCGTCCGCGCGCATCGGGAGAATGCGCGCCGGTGCACCTGAAGACCATCCGCATCCGCGGCTTCAAGTCGTTCGCCGAGCCGCTCGAGCTCACCTTCGAGCCCGGCGTCGCAGTCGTCGTCGGCCCGAACGGCTCCGGGAAGTCGAACATCGCCGACGCGGTCGTGTGGGCGGCGGGCTCGCTGACGCCGTCGGAGCTCCGCGCCGAGAAGCCCGACGACGTGCTCTTCGCGGGCGGTGGCGACAAGAAGCCGGCCGCGCACTGCGAGGTCGAGCTCGTCTTCGACAACTCGGAGGGGAGCTGGCCCGAGCTCGACTTCAGCGAGGTCTCGATCATGCGCCGTCTCGTGCGCGGGGGGGAGGGGCAGTACCTGGTCAACCGCGCGCCTGTTCGCCGGACCGACCTCGTCGAGCTGCTCGCGGACGTCGGCCTCGGCTCCGCGATGCACTCGATCGTCGGCCAGGGCAAGGTCGAGCAGGTGCTCGCCTCGAAGGCCGAGGAGCGCCGCGCGATGATCGAGGAGGCGGCAGGGCTCGGGAAGTTCAAGCGGCGCCGTCACCGGGCGGAGCTCAAGCTCGCCCGGGTCGCGATCCAGGTCGAGCGCGCGCGCGACGTGGAGGACGAGGTGCGGCGCAGGATCCGGCCTCTCGCGCTCCAGGCGACCGCCGCCGAGCGCGCCGAGAAGCTCGGCGTCGAGATCGCGGGCCTGCGGGCGCGCATCGCGGAGCTCGACCTCGCGGACGCGGGACAGCGGCGCGCCGAGGTCGAGGAGCGTAAGGACGCTGCCTCGCTCGCGCGGCGGAACGCCGGGGCGCGGCTGGAGCGACTGCTCGCGGATCGTGCGCGCGCCGAGGACGAGCTCTCCGACGCCGCCGGGAGGCGAGAGGCGGCCGTCTCCGCGCTCTACCGCCTCCAGGCCGGGAGTGAGCGACTGGCCCTGCGGATCGAGTCGTCGGAGCAGCTGCGCGATCGACTCGCAGGTGAGCTGGCCGCGGTGCAGGTCCAGGCCGCGCCGGGTGCGACGCAGGGGCCACGCGTCGGCGATCTCCGGCGCGCCGCAGAGGACGAAGCCGGTGCCGCTCGTGCAGCGGCTCGAGAGAGAGACGACCTCGTCGAGCGGTCACGTTCCGCGAAGGAGAGGCTCGTCGCGCTCGAGCGCTCGCTCGCCGAGCGCGAGGGCATCGGGCCGGCCGCGCGCGCGCTTGCGGAGGCGGGTGAGCGCCTGGCGCTGGCCGAGGTGAGTGCGGAGCCGGGCTCGGAGCGCGCGGTCGCGGCCGCCCTCGGCTGGCGAGCGTCGGCGGTGCTCGCCGCGGATCCGGCGTCGGGGCTCGCGCTGCTCGAGAGAGCGCGCGCGCAGGGGCTCGGCAGCCTCGTCGTCCTCGCCGGGCGCAGCCCGCGCGAGCTCGTGGAGTCGCTGCCGGTCGTCCCGCTCCCGCGTCTGTTGGAGGCTCGCGTGCCGTCGGTCACGCAGGAGGGCTATGGCTACGACCCCGACCGAGGCGAGCTCTGGTTCTCGGGCGAGGCGGCAGAGGCCGTGCTGCTCGAGCTCGAAGCCCGGCGGGCGGCGCTCGAGACCGAGGCGCGCGACCTCGAGGCGCGTGCCGAGACCGCGGAGCGGCGTGTCGTCGATGCCGAAGCGGCCACTGTCGCCGCCGAGGAGGCGCACCGGTTGGCGCTCGAGAGCGCCGGGGCGGAGCTGCAGGTTCCCCGCATCGATGAGGCGTTGCTCGCGCGACTCGCATCGGCGGCCGCGTCACTCGCCGACGGGCTCGCGCGCGCCGGGTCGACGGCACAGCGGCTCGATGCCCCGCTTCGCGCCCGCGTGGACGCGGGCGCGCTCCGAGCGGCGTCCCTGGGGGACGAGCTTCGGCAGCTTGGAGCGGCGGAGGTCGGGCTTCGTCAGGAGCTCGAGGAGGTGAGCGGCCGGCTGACGGAGGCGGAGGTCGAGCTCGCGCGTCTCGGCGCCGAGGCCGAGGAAGCGAATCGGCGGCTCGAGGCAGTGGGCGGTATCGACGCGGCTGAGGGTGACGACCGCGACGAGCTGGCCATCCGCGCGGAGCGGCTCGAGGCGCGCAGGCTGGCGCTCGGCCAGGTGAACCCGCTCGCGAAGGAGGAGTACGAGGCCGAGAAGGAGCGGCTCGCCGACCTCCGGACGCAGCGCGAGGACCTGGAGCAGAGCCTGGAGGAGCTCGGGCGGTTGCGAACCGAGCTCGCCGAGACCGTCGAGCGCCGGTTCGCCGAGACGTTCGACGCGGTCGCCGCGCACTTCGAGGAAGTGGCGTCGACCCTCTTTCCAGGAGGCGAGGGCCGGCTACGGCTCGTCGAGCTCGAAGACGGCGAGTCGGAGCCGGGCGTGGAGGTCGAGCTTCGCCCCGCGGGGAAGCGGATCACGCGGCTCTCACTCCTCTCCGGGGGCGAGAAGGCCCTTGGCGCGCTCTCGTTCCTGTTCGCGCTCTTCCTCGCGCGGCCCTGCGCCTTCTACCTCCTCGACGAGGTCGAGGCAGCGCTCGACGACACGAACATCGCGCGCTTCGTCGAGCTGCTCCGTCGCTACTCCGATCGCGCGCAGTTCGTGGTCGTCACACATCAGAAGCGCACGATGGAGGCAGCAGACGTGCTCTACGGAGTGACGATGGGATCCGACGGCATCTCGCAGGTCGTCTCGCGCCGCCTGCCGCAGCACGAGCACGCTGCGGCGTAGGCTCCGCCCGTGAGCCTGAGCTGGGCAGAGCTCCTCGGCGACGAGCCGACCGAGGCCGACGAGCCGGAGCGTGCAGGCCTCGTCTCGCGCATGCGCGACTCGCTCGCCAAGAGCCGCCGGGCACTGACGGCGGAGCTCTCGGCAGCGGCGTTCGACCCCGGTGACGCGGACGCGTGGGAGCGGTTGGAGGAGGCGCTCATCCGGAGCGACGTCGGCGTCCTCGCGACGGCGGAGCTCGTTCAGCGCCTCGAGAGCCGCGGTGCCGTCACGTCGCTGGAAGACGCGCTGGTCGAGGAGGTCGAGAGCCTCTTCGGCGGGGCTCCCGCCCTCGCGCTCTCCGGCGAGCCGGCGGTGATCCTCGTCGTAGGCGTCAATGGCACCGGGAAGACCACGACGATCGGAAAGCTCGCGCTCAAGCTCTCGGAGCACGGACGCTCCGTCCTGGTCGGCGCTGCGGACACGTTCCGCGCGGCCGCCGAGGAGCAGCTCGAGGTCTGGGCGGGGCGCGCGGGAGCGGACTTCGTCGGCGCGCCGCGTGGCGCCGACCCCGCTGCCGTCGCCTTCGACGCCGTGGAAGCGGCGCGCGCTCGCCAGAAGGACGTCGTGATCGTCGACACCGCTGGGCGTCTCCACACCCAGGCGAACCTCATGGCCGAGCTCGAGAAGGTGCGGCGCGTCATCGCGGGCCGTGTCGACGGAGCGCCGCACGAGACGCTCCTCGTCGTCGACGCGACGACCGGGCAGAACGGGCTGCAGCAGGCGCGCCTCTTCAAGGACTCGGTGGACGTGAGCGGAGTGGCTTTGACGAAGCTGGACGGGAGCGCGCGCGGTGGGGTCGCCATCGCCATCGCGTTCGAGCTCGGGCTCCCGGTGAAGCTCGTCGGCGTGGGGGAGGGCGTGGACGACCTCCGTCCGTTCGACGCCGGCGACTTCGCGCGTGCTCTCGTCGCCGGCTAGTGAGCCTTTCGGATGGGCGCCCGACGCACGTGCGGCGCGCGTCCCTCGAGTGGGGGTGCGACATCCCTCGGTCGAGGGAAATGAGCGCCTCGTGGGGTACCTCCGTTGCGTCAGGCCGCCCGCCCGCGTACGCTTCGGCTAGCACCCTGGAGTGACACAGGGAAGGAGGCACGGGATGGCTGTCGCGATGTTCATGCGCTGGCCGGGCATCACATCCGACCAGTACGACTCGATCATGTCGAGGCTCGAGCTCGACGCGAATCCTGCCGCGGGCGAGATCCTGCACGTGGCGTCGCTGACGGAGGAGGGCCTCGAGGTGTGCGAGGTATGGCAGACCGAGCAGGCGGCCCACAGCTTCCTGGAGCGCCGGCTGCTGCCCATCGCTCGAGAGCTCGGCGTCAAGACCGATCCGGACCTCCGTGTCATGGCGTTGCGCAACCTCTACGCCGCCGACCCTGACATGATCGACCGCATCGGCGCCGTGGCTCTTCCCGGCATGGTCGCCGAGTGGGCGCGCTGATCTCGTAGAGCGGCGCGGGCCGAGTGGCCCGCGCCGCCTATGATCGTGGTGTGGACGAGAAGCGCGACGTCGCGGTTGCCTTCGGCCCGGTCGGCCTCGCGGGCTGGGGTCTCCTCGTCCTCGGCATTCTCGTGCGGAGCCGGCTCGTCGCCGGGATCGGCCTCGCGGGCGTCGTCGCCGACGTGACCGTCGCCGAGCTCGGCGGCTTCAAGGCGATGAACGAGGCTCGCCTGCCTGCGGACGACCCGAGCAGCGGCTGACCGGCGTCCCCGAGCTAGTACGCCTTCACCCAGTACGCCTTGACCCACTCGTTGTGGGGCAGGACGACGATCTCGACGTACGTCGGGATCGAGTGCTCGTCGAAGAGCCGCTCCGCCTCGTCAGCGGAGAGACCCCGCTCCTGGGCTCTCTCGGCGACCTTCTGGGCGAAGTTCTCGTACGCTCCGTCGAGCGTTCGACCCTTGCCCACGACGCCTTTGACGAACTCGGCGATCTCTTCCGGGACGTGCGGTCCCCCGTCATGGCTCGACATTCCAGGCTCCTCTCCTCGGTTCCCGGTCACTGATGCGGGACACTACTCGCTGGTGGCAATCGTGACAACTTCCAGCACGAGGGAGTCGCCCGCGCGCGCTCCGTCCTCGATGAGCGTCGCGGCGTGCTCTCTGCCGAGCGCGTTCTCGAGCTCGGGCACGAGCTTGTTCAGGATGGGAGCCTCGAGCGCGTTGGGGGGAGACTCGCCCCGCAGCGACGACGCCGCGCCGAGAAGACGCGCGGCGGTCTCGCGTTCGCCTCTCCGGGCAACGACTGCGGCCAGGACGATGAGGCAGCCGGCGCGAGCGCGTTGGTTGTCGAGCTCGGTGAAGATCGCAAGGCTCTCGGTGATCGCCGCCTCGGCGCCTGCAAGGTTCCCATCGCCCAGGTCGAGCTCGGCGATCGTGAACAGCACCGAGGCGATGTGGGGCGCCTCGCTGAGCTCGCGCGCGATCGCAAGCGCCTCCTCGCATGCGCCGCGGGCGCGGGTCGTGTCGCCGCTCCGTGAGGCGGTCGCGCCCAGGTGGTACAGCGCGTCCGCGACGAGCAGCGGGTCGCCGAGCGCGCGGCGGAGGGCGACCGCCTCCTCGTAGCAGGCGAGCGCGCGGTCGTGGTCGCCCTGGAGCGACCTGATCTCGCCGAGCCCATTCAGCGCCGCGGAGAGCGCCCGCGGGTCCTCCAGGGCGCGACCGGCGGCGAGCGCCTGCTCGCAGAGCTCCGCCGCCCGCTCGAGGTCGTCCTGCATGAGCGCAATCCAGCCGAGGTCGCACAGCACGAAGATCGTCTCCCGCCCGCGCTCGCCTGCACGGAAGAGGTCGAGCGCTTCGGTGAGAAGCGGGATCGCGGCATCCCAGTCACTCTGAGCGGTCGCCTGCTGCGCTGCCGTCCAAAGCGCATCGCCGCGGATCTCGGGCGAAACGCCGTCCGAGCTCGCGAGCGCCGCTGCCAGGAAGCGGCGTGCCTCGCCGACGTGTCCGTGTGCTCGCCAGAACCGGAGGAGCGCAGACGTGGATCGAAGCGCCTCCTCGACGCGTCCGGACGCGAGGCACCAGCCCAGTGCGGCGCGGATGTTGTCGAGCTCGCTCTCGAGTCGCTCGAGCCATGAGGCTTGCAGGGGCCCCTCGAGACCCTCTTCCGCCGCGAACGCGAGCTCGAGAAAGCGCTCGGCGTGGCGAGCGCGGAGCGCTTCGAGCTGCCCGCCCGCGACGAGTCGAGACAACGCGTGCTCGCGCACGGTCTCCAGGAGCGTGAGCCGCGTCTCGGCGACCCCCGCGCTCCCCTTCACGAGGCTTCCGAGGACGAGCGTCTCCAGGTCGGAGAGAAACCGTGGCGGGTTGCCGGCGACCGCTCGTGCGTCTTCGAGCGTGGAACCACCCGAGAACACGGCGAGCGCCCCGTACAGCGCCTGCTGGCTCTCCGTCAGGAGGTCGTAGCTCCAGTCGAGCGTGGCACGGAGCGTCTTCTGGCGCTCCGGCAGATCGACCGGCCCCTCGAGATCGAGGACGACGCCCTGGTCGAGGGCGTCGAGGAGCTGCCCGGCCGAGAAGACGGCGAGTCGGGCGGCCACGACCTCGATCGCCAGCGGTAGGCAGTCCACCCGCTCGCAGATCGAGCGGATCGTCGGCACGAGGTCGTCGCCGATCCTCAGCCCGCGCGCCCCGGTCAGCCCGACGAACAGCTCGACGGCCTCGTCGGTCGTCAACGGCTCGAGGGGTAACACGTGCTCTCCCGAGAGGCGCAGGGGCGATCTGCTCGTCGCCAGAACGTCAAGGTCGGGGACGGCGTCGAGAAGTGAGCGAACATGCCCGGTCGCTTCGGGGAGGTGCTCGAGGTTGTCGAGGTAGAGGAGCGTGCGCGTTCCCTCAAGCGCTTCGGAGATGCCGGTGAGGAGTGGCTTCGCGGGCGACTCCTGGACTCCGAGCACGCGGGCGATCGCCTCGGGGACGAGCTCGGCATCCGAGACCGGCGCGAGCCCGACGAGGTAGACGGGTCGCGCCGTGGCCGCCGCGGAAGCGACCTCGAGCGCGAGCCGGCTCTTCCCCGCACCGCCAGATCCCGTGATGGTCACGAGGCGGACGTCCGCTCGTCCCAGAAGGCGCTCGATCTCCGCGACCTGCGCCGTGCGGCCGACGAGCCGGTGATGGAGCGTCGGGAGTGTCCCTCCCCCGAGCGTGGTGAGCGGCGGGAACGATTCGACGAGACCCGGCGCGACGAGCTGGAACAGCGGCGCCGAATCGCGGACGTCCTTCAGCCGGAACGTACCGAGGGCTTGAAACGACCCGCTGGGCACGGGCTCGTCTCCGACGAGCTGTCGTGTCGTCGTCGACACGACGACCTGGCCCCCGTGAGCGGCGGCGCAGATCCGTGCGGCGACGACGACGTCGATCCCGACGTAGCCCTCGCCGTCGAGCTCGGGCTCGCCCGTGTGGATCCCCATTCGTAGCCGAACCGCCCCGTCGGGCGCCCACGGCTCTCGTGCGAGCGCGCGCTGGAGCTCGGCGGCGGCCGAGACGGCGTCGCCCGCGCGCTCGAATGCAAGGAAGACACCGTCGCCCGCCCAGTCCACCTCGTGCCCGCGATGGGCCCCCGCAACCTCGCGGACGAGCTCGCGAGACCGCGCACGGACGGGGAGGTAGCGGTCGCCGAGGAGCGTGAGGAGCCTTGTCGAGCCCTCGACGTCGGCGAAGAGAAGAGTGACCGTCCCGCTGGGGAGCCGTTCGCGCTGATCGCCACGTTCGGACATGTCCTGCGAGTGTAGGAGGCGACGGGCACCTCGAACAGAGCTGGTCATCCGACGACGCGCCTCTACACTGCGCCGGCGATGTTCGACACGCTGTCCGACCGGCTCCAGGCCTCTCTCGGCGGCCTTCGAGGGAAGGGGCGACTCGACGAGGAGTCGGTCTCGAAGGCGATGCGCGAGATCCGGCTCGCGCTCCTCGAGGCGGACGTCAACTTCGAGGTGGCGAAGGACTTCACCGCGGCCGTCAAGGAGCGTGCGCTCGGGCAGGACGTCCTACGGAGCCTCTCGCCTGGTCAACAGGTCGTGAAGATCGTCCACGAGGAGCTCACGACCCTCATGGGCTCGGGCGACTCCCGGCTCGCGTTCGGCAAGCCGCCGACCGTGATTCTCCTCGCAGGGCTGCAGGGCTCCGGGAAGACGACGACCGCCGCCAAGCTCGCGCTGCTTCTCCGGCGCGAGGGCAAGCGGCCGGCGCTCGTCGCCTGTGACCTCCAGCGCCCGGCTGCGATCGAGCAGCTCGAGCAGCTCGGCCGCCAGATCCAGGTTCCCGTCTACGCGCTCGACCGCTCGGATCCCGTTGCCGCGGCGCGCGGGGGGCTCGACGCGGCACGTCGCGAGGGTCACGACGTCGTCGTCCTCGACACGGCCGGGAGGCTCCACGTCGACGAAGCCCTCATGGAGGAGCTCCAGCGCGTCGCCGCTGCGACGAAGCCGCTGAACGTCCTCCTCGTGCTCGACGCGATGACCGGTCAGGAGGCCGTGAACGTCGCGCTCGCGTTCCAGGAGCGGGTCGCGTTCGACGGCATCGTGCTGACGAAGCTCGACGGCGACGCGCGCGGCGGCGCGGCGCTGTCGGTGAAGGCGGTCACCGGCAAGCCCGTGAAGCTCGCCTCGACGGGCGAGAAACTCGACCAGATCGACTACTTCCACCCCGACCGAATGGCCTCGCGCATCCTCGGCATGGGCGACGTCCTCACGCTCATCGAGAAGGCCGAGGCGGCCGTGGAGGAGGACGAGCAGGCCGAGCTCGAGAAGCGCATGCGCTCCGGGGAGTTCAGCTTCGACGACTTCCTGACGAGCTACCGCATGCTGCGTCGCATGGGGCCGCTCCAGGGAGTGATGAAGCTCATTCCGGGCGTCGGCAAGCAGCTCCAGGGCCTCGACGTGGACGAGTCGCAGCTCGCGCGTGTGGAGGCGATCATCCTCTCGATGACGCCGCAGGAGCGGCGGATGCCGCACATCATCTCCATGCAGCGCCGTCGTCGCATCGCGTCGGGGAGCGGGACGTCCATCGACGAGGTGAACAAGCTCATGGCCGCGCGCAAGCAGATGGCGAAGATGATGAAGCAGATGGGGAAGGGCAAGATGCCGGCCATGCCCGGGATGCCGCCGCGCTAGAAAGTAGGTGCCGGGCCGGAGCCGGGCACCGTTCGAGGCCGGCGACTTGCCGTTGTCGCTAGCCTTTCCGCTCACCCACCGAGAAAGGGCAGCAAGGCACACATGGCAGTGAAGATCAGGTTGACGCGCGTCGGGTCGAAGAAGAACCCGATCTACCGCGTCGTGGTCGCCGACTCGCGCTCGCCGAGGGACGGCCGGTTCATCGAGATCGTGGGTCGCTACAACCCGCAGACGGACCCGTCCACGATCGATCTCGACGAGGCGAAGGTCAAGGACTGGCTCTCCAAGGGCGCGCAGCCGACCGAGCCCGTGTCGCGGCTCATCAGGGCCGCCGGCATCTCGACGGCATAGGCGACCGTGGCGCTCGGCGTCAGCTCGCAGCGACCCGGCCGCGCAGCGGCCCGCTTCAGGGATCTTGCGCGAGCGAAGGCGCTCGTTGTCGGAACGCCGCGACCCGGCCGTGCAGCGGCCGGCTTCAGGGA
>JAWOIV010000053.1:0-5046 GCA_046484465.1 Gaiellaceae bacterium | reverse complement strand
CGGGCGCCTCTCGTGCGCTGGCTCGCCGACGAGGCGCGCCGCGCGCACGCAGAGCTCGGGCGCTACCGAGTGCTCGACGTCGGCTGCAGCGCGAAGCCGTACGAGCCGCTCTTCTCGCCGCACGCCGAGAGCTACGTGGGCGTGGACCCGGTCGAGAACCCTCGCGCCGAGCTCGGTGTGCGCCCGGCGCGCCTCGTCGGCGAGCCAGCGCACGAGAGGCGCCCGCACGGCGTACGTCGGCATCGAGCGAGGGGGGTCGAGTCGCGGGTCAGCCACTGGGCTCCTCCGCGACGACGGCCGCGCCGGCCGCTGCGAGCCCGAGCAGGAGGCAGGTTGCGGCCTGGAGCGGGATACCGGCGACGATGCCCATCGACGCCCACTCTCCGGCGAGAGTGACGAGGGCGCAGATTCCCACGAGGCCCGCACCCGTCGCCCAGACGGGTGGTGCGCGCCGCACGGTGCGCCAGGCCAGCGCGATCCCCGCCGCTCCGACCGCGAGCAGCAGCGCGAGACCGATCACCCCGGCGTCGGCGAGCATCTGGATGTAGAGGTTCTGCACGCCCCACTCGCGCCCTGCGGCCGGGAACGCCTCGTCCACGACGTCGGGGAAGCGCGCGCGTGCGTCGTCGAGGTACGGCTCGAACACCTCGGGGCGCGACGAGCGCAGCCAGCCGACTCCCACGACGGGGTGGTCGACGAACACGCGCAGGCCGATGTAGGAGAGCACCGTGCGCTGCGAGTACGACTCCACACCTTCTACCGGCGCGTCGCCGCGGAGGCCGAGGAAGCGCAGGAAGTTTCCCAGATCGCTGTCGCGGATGGTCACCACGCCGCCGCCGACGACTGCGACGACCGCCACGAGCGCCAGCGTCTGGCGTCCGCTGGGTGCGAATCTCGTCCGGGCGGCGATCCACAGGAGCGCCGCTCCGCCCGCGAGGCCGGCGGCGGCTGCGACTGAGCCGGCGAGGACGAGTCCCACGACTCCCCCCACCAGTGCCACGACGAACAGGCGTGGAGCCGGCGTGCGCGCGCGTCCGGCCACGATGCCCGCGGCTGCGAGCGCGGCGCCGATCGCGGCGAGGGCTGCGAGGTCGTGGTGGCCCAGGAACGACGGCTGGCGCCAGCCCGGGTTCCACGCCTCGAAGACGTCCCACCCCGCGAACTGGAGGACAGCGACGGCGGTGGCGAGAGCACCCCAGAGGACGAAGCTCCCGAGGACGAGCGCAAGGTCACGGGGGCGGCGGACGAGGAGCGGGACGGCAACGGCGAGGAGCGCGTACTCGACGAGCTTCAGGTAGCTCACGGCGTGGTCGGCGAACCTCGCGTCGTCGAGTGAGGCGGGGCGGAGGAGCTGGAGCGCGAGCCAGCCGAGGAGCGCAGCGCCCGTGATCCAGAGCATGCGTGCCGCGCGAAGTCGGGCGAAGCCGATGCGCGCCGCCGCCGCGGATGCGGCAACGATGACGGCCAGCACAGCGAGATCCGAGAGCCGGGCGTCCACGGAGGTCGATCCGAGGTCGATCGCGAGGGCGGGGTGGTAGCGCTCGTGGAGGAAGAGGAGCGGGATCGCGACCACGAGGACGAGCGCACCCAGGTCGTCGCTTCCGATCAGCTGACGGGCGCGTCCCTTCGAGCCGGGGGGGCTCTCGATCGGGGTCGTCGCCACCGCGTCACTATAGGAACTCGAATCGGAGGATCGGTCGGGCCGGCGGGCCACACGCGGTGTCGTTCCACCCAAGGGGCACCCTAGACTGACGCCTCGTGTCCTCCCGCCTGTTCAGGCGTCGCTCGGCGACCGCGCTCTGGGTCTGGGTCGCGGTCGCCTTCGGCATCCTCGGCACGATCGTCGCCGCTCGCGGCCTCGGTCTGGAGCAGTTCGGCGTCTTCGCCACGACGTTCGCGGTCGTCGGCTTCTTCCAGGCGCTCGTCGACCTCACCGTCGAGGAGTCGCTGACCAAGTACGGGTTCCGCTACGTCGCAGCCGGCGACTGGGGTCGTCTCCGGAGGCTGTTCCGGTCGATGGTCGTCCTGAAGGTCGTCGGCGGCGTGCTCGCCACGCTGATCCTGCTCGTGCTGGCACCGTTCGCGGACGCGCTGTTCGACGCCGATGGCGTCACCGCGGCGATCCTCGCCGCGGCTCTGCTGCCGGTCGTGCAGTCCGTCGAGAACGTCGGCGCGACGGCGCTGCTCCTCCACTCGCGCTACGACCTCCGCGGCGCCTACCAGGCGGGCTCGGGGGCGTTGCGGTTCCTCGCGATCGTGGTGGGCGTGTCGTCGGGGGTGACCGAGACGTTCGTCGCGATCGTCATCGCCCAGCTGATCGCGTCGACCGTGATCTCGATCGTCGGTCTGGTCGCGCTGCGGAGGTTCCCGTCAGCGCCCGAGCGCCGGCTCGAGGGCGACGTCCGAGAGATCCGGTCGTTCGTGTTGCAGTCGAGCGTCGCCACCGGTGTGATCTCCCTGCGCACGACACTCGTGCCGATTCTGCTCGGCGTGGCCGCCGGGCCGACGCAGGTCGGGCTCTTCCGCATCGCGCAGGCGCCGATGCAAGGGCTCGCCGCGGCCAGCTCGCCCGCGCGCCTCGTCCTCCTCACGGAGCAGACGCGGGACTGGGAGCGCGGCCAGCGCGCACAGGTGTTCTCCGGGATCCGCGCCTACACGCGCTGGGCGGGGGCGATGATGCTCGTCGTCGTCCCCGTGTTCCTCGTCGCGATGCCGTGGCTCGTGGACGTCGTGTTCGGCGCCGAGTACGAGGGCGCCGTCACCGCCGCGCGGATCATCCTCGTGGCGGCGGCCGTCCACTTCGCGCTCGGCTGGACGAAGTCGTTCCCGGTCACGATCGGGAGGCCCCGCCTCCGGATCGTCACGCACGGGCTGGAGGCGCTCGTCGCGATCCCGCTCGTCGTCGTGCTCGGGGCCGAATGGGGCGCGACCGGCGCCGCCGTCGCCGTCCTCGTCTCGACGCTCGTGTTCGCGGCGAGCTGGGCGGTGGCACTCGTTCGTCTGCGCAGAGAGTTCGGATCTCGCGGCGGCGCCGGCGACCTCGAACGGGCGGTCGCGCCGTGAAGGTACTGATCGTGTCGGGGATCTGGCCGCCCGATGTCGGCGGCCCGGCGAGCCACGCCCCGGAGCTCGGGGCGTTCCTCCGCTCGAGGGGCCATGCTGTCGAGGTCGTGGTCACCGCGGATGCGCGGCCCGCCGAGCAGCCGTACCCGGTTGCGTGGGTCGACCGGGCTGCGCCGCGGGGCCTTCGCCACGCGCGCTGCGTCTCGCTGATCCGAAGGCATGCCGCTCGCGCCGACGTCGTGTACGCGACGAGCATGCTGGGGCGTGCCTCGCTCGGGGCCGGTCTCGCGCGGACGCCGCTCGTGGTCAAGCTCGTTGCGGACGAGGCGTACGAGCGTGCGCGCCGGTTCCGGCTCTTCGACGGCGACCTCGACGCCTTCCAGCGGTTCGAGGGCGGGCTGCGTGTGAAGGCGCTCCGGGCCTCCCGCAACAAGGCGCTCCGACGCGTCGACCGTCTCGTCTGCCCGAGCTCGTACCTGGCCTCTCTCGCTGTCACCTGGGGGGTGCCGGAGAGCCGTGTCGTCGTGCTGCCGAACCCCGCGCCGATGCTTCCGGATCTCCCCGGGCGCGAGGAGGCGCGGGAGCGATTCGGCGTCTCGGGATCCACGCTCGCCTTCGCCGGCCGCATCACGCGCCAGAAGTCGCTGGAGGTCGCGCTCGCCGCGCTGGCTCGGGTCGACGGCGTCGATCTGCTCGTCGCGGGCGAAGGGCCCGATCTGGAAGCGGTGCGAGCCTCGGCGTCCGAGCTGGGCGTCGACGCTCGCGTGCGGTTCCTCGGGCCGCTCGACCGCGACGGCGTCCTCGCACTCTTCCGCGCTGCCGACGCGTCGCTGCTCTCGTCGTCGTGGGAGAACTTCCCGCACACGGTCGTCGAGTCGCTCGCCGTCGGGACACCCGTCGTCTCCACGGCCGTGGGCGGTGTCGCAGAGGTCGTACGCGACGGTGAGAACGGCCTCCTCGTCCCGGCCGGCGACGTCGTCGCGCTGGCCGAGGCGATCCGCCGGGTCACGAGTGAGACCGGGCTTCGTGACCTGCTTGCATCACAGACGGCAGCCTCGGTCGAGGAGCTGGCATCGGATCGCGTGTACGCGCGGCTGGAGGGGATCCTCGAGCAGGCGGCCGGGCGATGACCGACACAGCTCTTCCGCGCGTCCTCTTCGTCGGCCGCGCTCGCCTGCGCTTCCCGCTCGAGCTCGGGCTCGAGCGGCGCTTCGAGGCGCTCTCCGCGGAGCTCGACTGGCGCCAGCTGGGGACCAGAACCGATGGCGCTCCACCGCCGAGCGAGCGTTTCGGCATGGCGCGCCCCTTCCCGATCGCGCGCCTCGAAGGCCTCGCCTATCACCTCGCGCTCCCGTTTCGCGTCCGGCGCGAGCTGCGCCGCGTCCGGCCCGACGCGGTCATCGTCCAGGGTGCCCAGGAGACCGCGCTCGTGCTCTTCGCACGGACGCTGTCCCGGACGAAACCGGCTGTCGTACTCGACCTCCACGGGGACTGGCGCGTTCCCACCCGCCTGTACGGGTCGCGTGGGAGGAGGCTGCTCGACCCCGTTGCCGACGTGCTCGCCCGCCGCGCGCTCCACCGCGCCGAGGCTGTGCGCACGATCACCCCCTACACGACGGGCCTCGTGACCGCCGAGGGCGTCGAGCCCGCCGCGGAGTTCCCGGCGTACATGGATCTCCGCGCGTTCACGACCGAGCCGGTGAAGCCCCGCGGCAGTACGTCGAAGGGTTGACCGTAACCGGGATGACGGATCAAGTGTCGTGGGGCATTTATATCGCCAACTTCACGTTCTTGGTCGGGTTGGCGGCGTCGGCCGTAATGCTGGTGATTCCGGCGTACGTGTACAACAAAAAAGAAATCCACGACGTGGTGATCTACGGCGAACTGATGGCCATCGCCGCGATTGTGATGACGCTGTGTTTCGTCAACGTGGACCTTGGGCGGCCGGATCGGTTTTGGCACCTTATCCCGGGTTTTGGGGTG
>JAWOIV010000165.1:0-24290 GCA_046484465.1 Gaiellaceae bacterium | reverse complement strand
GCTCGAGCCGCTCGAGCGCCGGCTCGAGCGCCTCACCCAGCCCCCGCGCGGCGCGCGACAGGACGATCCCGGAGCGTATGACCACCCCGGTCGCCACCAGCACGGCCGCACCGGACGCGCACGCCGCCACGATCGTCCACCAGGGCACGCGCCGATCGTAGCTATACTGTGAGCCACGCCGCGGGGTGGAGCAGCCAGGTAGCTCGCCGGGCTCATAACCCGGAGGTCGCAGGTTCAAATCCTGCCCCCGCTATCGGAAAGGCCCCGGAAACGGGGCTTTTCCACTGTGTCGGCGGCGTCAGCGGACGACGAGAACGTCGCAGTGGGCCTGGTTCACGACGGTCGTCGAGACCGAGCCCAGGAGCACGCGGGCGGCGACGTTGCGCCCGCGCGTCCCGACGACGATGAGGTCGGCGTCGAGGTGGCGGGCCGTCTCGATGATCGCGTCCGTCGGGTCGCCGACCGCCTCGACGACGTCGGCGTCGATCCCGAGCTCGGCGAGGCGGTCGCGTCCCTCGGTCAGCACGCGCCGGCGCTCGTCCAGCTCGTCCGCGCGGGCCTCCACGTCCGCCTGTGGGGCGGACGGCAGGATCGACCCCGCCGTGACGAGCGTGATGCGTCCGTCCTCCGCGACGATCTGCGCGGCACGTTCGAGCGCGTGCTTCGACTGCTCCGAGCCGTCGTAGCCGACCACGACCTCGCGGAGGTCCGTCCGCGAGCGCCCCGTGGAGCCGTCCTCGCCGTCCCTCGCAGACGCGGTGAGACCGCGCCCGGACTCGTCGATGGCACCCGGTGTCATCATCGGCTCCCGGCGACGATACGCGGCACGCGCGACGACGTGCGCCGACACGGGTGTCGTGAGGAGCAGGAACGTCCCGATGAGGACGAGTCGCAGGATGATCGCAGGGTCGCCGCTCACCGCCGAGGCGACGAGGATTGCGATCACGCCGAGGAACACCGCCTTGCTCGTCGCGTGAAGCTGCGTGTACACGTCGGGCATGCGCCGAATCCCGTAGACGCCGATCGTCATGACGGCAATCGCGAGGACGACGAGCGCGTCGGCGAGCCAGGGGAAGGGGTCGAAGCTCACGAGAAGAGGTCTCCTTCGTGCTCGTGGTAGCGGGCGGCCGCGATCGTCGCCGCGACGGAGAGGAGCGTGAGGACGAGCGCGGCGTCGAGGTAGTACGGCACCCGCTCGACGTCGGAGAGCAGGACGAGCAGGGCGATGAGAATGAGGACCGCCATGTCGAGCGCGAGGATCCGGCTGGGGATCGAGCGCGCCCGGATGACGAGGACGATGCTCGTCGCGAGGAGGATGGTCATCCACAGCGCGGCGAGGTAGAAGACGATCGTGTGCATGGCGTCCTAGGGGAAGACCCTCCGTTGGTAGCGCTCGTAGAAGTCCGCGAACTTGGCCCGCACGGCGTCCGGGTCGCTCGCGTCGAGCACGTGCATCAGCAGTCGCCGCTCGTCCCAGTCGATGTCGACGAGGTACTCGCCCGGCGAGAGTGTGCCCGCGAACGCGCTGACCACGACTCCCAGGTCGCTGCGATCGCCGAGCGGGATGGCGACGATCCCGGGGTGCTCCAGCGGTCGCACGTGAAGGACGACCGATGCGACACGCCACGTCCCGAGGGTCATGTCCATCAGAACCTCCCACGCGAGCCGGGGGAGGCCCAGGGCGCGAGCCCCCAGGCGATCGATCGACGTCGCGTTCTCTCCGAAGAGAAACCGGCGGAAGATGAGCAGCGCGACCGCCGAGGCACCGATACCGAGCGCGAGGTCCCACGGGTCGAAGCTCGCGAGCGCGAGCGCGTAGACGATCGCCAGGAGTGCGACGGAGAGGACGACCCGGTTCACCCCGCGCCCCCCAGGAGCACCTCGGCTGCCTCGCGGCTCGCGGCGAGCAGCGGCTCGGGCCAGAGCCCGAGCGCGAGGACGAGGGCGGCGACGCCGAACGTGAGCGCGCGAAGCACCACGGGGCTGCTCTCGGCGCGCGCAACCGGGCTCCCTGGCCGCCAGTAGTCGTGCTGGTAGATCTGCAGCAGGTAGACGACCGAGAGGGCACCGCCGACGAAGACCAGTGCCACGATCGCGGCGCTGTCGTCCTCGATCGCGGCCTGGAAGACCTCGAGCTTCCCGAAGAACCCGGCTGCGGGAGGTATGCCGGCGACGCTGATCACCCCGATGAAGAAGGCCGCTCCGACGAGCCATCCTCTCAGTCCGGAGGCCAGGAACAGCAGCACCTTGTTGAGGGCGTTCAGAACCGCGTAGAGGACTGCGGCGGCGTACCCGACGGGCCCACCGATCGCCAGGGCGATGAGCACGTATCCGATCTGGCCGATCGACGAGTACGCGATGACCTCGGACGCCGTACGCCGCGACATCGCCTGCAGCGCGCCGTAGAGGATCGTGATGCCCCCGAGAACGACGAGCGCCGTCGCACCGAACTCGAGCTCGCGTGGGAAGACGTCGGCGCCGAAGCGGAGCAGGCCGTAGGTGCCGATGTTCGCGAGGGCCCCGCTCAGGATGGCCGCGATCGCGGGCCGCACGCTCGCGTAGACGACCGGCAGCCAGAAGTGGAAGGGGAACAGCCCGAGCTTCACGCCGAACGCGACGAACACCGTGACCGCGATGAGGATGACCGTGTTCGGCTCGACGTCGGCGATCCGCTCCGCGACCACGTTCATCTCGAGCGAGCCGGTGACGTGGTAGATGGCGGCGATCGCCATCAGGAAGAGGAACGAGCCGAGCAGGTTGACGACGGCGAAGATGAAGGCGGCGCTCAGCTGGCGGGGCTCGCCGCCGTAGCCGGTGATCACGTAGGCGGAGATCATCGCGATCTCGAAGAAGACGTAGAAGTTGAAGACGTCGCCGGTGAGGAAGAGGCCGGTCAGCCCGACGGTCATGAACAGGACGAGCGCCGGGAAGCGTCGCGACTCGATTCCGGCGAGCACCTCGTGCGCGAGGCAGACGAGGAGGACGGCCGTCGTGAGGAGTGCGAAGAGGACGCTCAGCGCGTCGGCGCGCAACGTGATCCCAACGCCCGTCGGCCAGCCGCCGGTCACGCTCTCGATCGGCCCCGACTGCCACACGGACACCGAGAGCGCGACGACCGCGGCCAGCGTCGCTGCGAGCGAGCCGACCGCGAGCCAGCCGACGACCGGCCGGCGTCCGTCGAAGGCTACGAGGCCGACGGCGGCGAACCACGGGATCGCGAGGGGCAGGACGAGTGTCATACGGACACCTCCTCGCGCTCCAGCTCCGCCTCGCGGCGCGCCTCCTCCTCGGCCAGGCGGTCGAAGTCGACGGCGAAGTGCGTCGAGTACACGCGATACGCGAGCCCGAGCAGCAGCGCCGTCACGCCGAATCCGATGACGAGCGCCGTCAGCGTCATCGCCTGGACGAGCGGGTCGCTGACCTGGCCGTCCGGGAGCGGGTAGATCGGCGCCTTGCCGCGGGTCAGCCCGCTCGCCATCAGCGTGAGGTTCGCGGCGTGCGAGATGAGCACCATGCCGACGACGACGCGCAGGAGGTCCGTCTTCAGCACGAGGAACGTGCCTGCGCCGAAGAGCACGGCGATGACGGCGGAGAGGAGCAGGATCACGACTGATCCTCCGCGCGCGCCATGGCGACGGTGCGCAGGATCCCCACCGTCGCCCCGAACACGAGCAAGAAGACGCCAACGTCGAACGCGACCGCCGTGATGAGCTCGAGCGTGCCGAGGTGGATCACGTCCGAGCCTGGCGGCGGCGAGTGTGTCAGGAGCGGCTCGCCGCGGAGCACCGACGAGAACGTCACCGCGAGGGCAAGCAGGAGGCCCGCGATCGCACCGGCTGGTGCGAGCCGGACGGGGAGCAGCCGGTCGGCCTCCCTGAAGCCGAAGGCGAGGTACTGCGTCAGAACGCCGAGTGCCGCCACGACCCCCGCGCTGAACCCATCGCCGACACTGGAGTAGCCCTTCACGAGGATGGCGGCGGCGAGCACGAGCGACGGCGCCAGCAGAAGCCGTGCGATGACCTGCGTCATGAGCGTCGTCACCAGAGCCTCCCGCGGCGCAGGAGCGTCGCGATCCCGAAGAACGCGATCGCGACCACCGTGATCTCGCCGAGCGTGTCGAGGCCGCGGAAGTCGGTCAGGATCGCGGTCACGATGTCCTTCGCGTGCGCGTCGGGCGTCAGGCGCACGTGCTCCTCGGCCACGCTGTCGCCCACGCTCGGACGCGACAGCGCTCCCCACACGACGAGGAACGCCCCCAGCGCGGCCGCGCCGCCGATGAGCGGGTCGCGCCAGCGCCGCGTCGCCGGCGTCCGCAATGCCGCGAGGCGTCGCAGGGAGGCGCGCGGCATGAGCGCGAAGATCCCGATGAACAGGAGCGTGAACGTCGTCTCGACGAGAGCTGCGACGAGCGCGACGTTCGGTCCCCCGAGGAAGGCGTAGACGACCGCGAGGCTGAAGCCGACACTCGCTGCGACGAGGAGCAGTGTGAGGTGCTGGCGCGGAAGCGTCGTCGCGACGGCCGCGAGGGCGGCGGTGAGGAGGACGAGCACGAGCGCGATGTCGCCGCGGTCGAGTGACCCGGGCGTGTACGAGCCGGTCGTCGGCGTCGCAGCCAGTCCGAGCAGCATGAGGATCCCGCCCGGGACGAGGATGGCGGCGATGCGCGTGCGCAGGTCGCGGACCTCGATCCCGTGGATCCGGTCCGAGAACTCGTTGAGCCCGCGGATGCTGGCCGCGTAGATGCGCTCCGGCCCGATCCGCTCGCCGAGGGAGGCGAAGGCCTGCGCAGCTCCCTGCCAGACACGCTGGCTGGACAGGATGAGCGCCCCGGCCGCGTAGGCGAGCACGGCCATCACGTTCTCGGCGCGCGCGTCGAGGTGGTACGCGACGTCGACGGACGTCGCAGTCCCGAGGCTCGCCTCGGCTGCCGCGTTCGCCAGGCGGACGAACGGCTCCGGGTAGAGGCCTCCCACGAGGACGAGCCCTCCGAGCGCCGCGATCGGCGCGACGAGGAGTGCCGTCACGGGGTGTGCGGGGCTCCGCAACGGTCCCAGGAACACGCCCAGCCAGAAGCGCCCGATGTAGGCGAACGTGAGCGCCGCGCCGAGCACGGTCAGCACCGAGACCGCCGTCGAGCGCTCGAGCGCGGCCTTGAAGAACAGCTCGTCCTTGAAGAAGCCGATCGTGAGCGGGAGCGCCGCGAGGCCGGCTGCTGCGAGGCCGCTGGCCACGGCGAGCACGGGCATGGGCTGCCGGAGGCCGCCGAGGCGCGAGAGGCGCTCCTCGCCCGTGGCTTCGGTAACGGCTCCCGCCGCAAGGAAGAGAGCGCTCTTCGCCAGGGCGTGTGCGATGACGTAGAAGGATGCCCCCACGGCGCCAACCGGGCCGCCGAGCCCGTACAGCACGACCACGTACCCGTACTGCGAGATCGTCGAGTAGGCGAGGAGCTGCTTCAACCGGTCGCGGGTGAGCGCGAGCACGCCGCCGACGAACATCGAGGCGAACCCGACGGCGACGAGCCCGTTCAGGAGCGCTTCGCTCGTCTCCAGCAGCGGATAGACGCGGCCGAGCAGGAAGACCCCCGCGGCGACCATCGCAGCGGCATGTAGGTACGCGGAGACGGGTGTCGGCGCCGCCATCGCACGGGGGAGCCAGAACTGGAACGGCACCTGGGCGCTCTTCGCCAGCCCTGCGACTGCCATGAGCCCTGCGGCGACGGTGACCGCCGTTCCCGGCTCCGCACGCTCGATGAGCTCGGGGAGAGAGAACGTGCCGTACTCCACGTACAGGATCAGGATCCCGATCAGGAGCAGGACCGCCGTGACCCCGGTGACGACGAGCGCCATCAGGCCTGCGATGCGCGCTTCGATCTCTTGCCGGTCGTACCCGATGAGGAAGTAGGACGCGATCGCCGTCAGATCCCAGAAGACGAAGAGCAGGATCAGGTCCTGGGCGGTGACGAGCCCGATCATGGAGACCATGAAGAGGAGGAGGAACCCGTGGAAGCGCACCTCGTCGCGAGGCGGGCGTCCCTGATGGGCGAGGTGGAGCGGGACGTAGCCACCGGAGTAGACGATCACCGCGAGGCCGATCCCGGTTGCGAGCAGCGAGTAGAGGATTCCGAGCCCGTCGAGCTCGAAGGCGAGCCGGAGGCCGAGCGCCGGGGCCCACGGGAGGTCGACGCTGACACCTCCGATCGCCCACGCGGCGAGGACGAGGACGAACGCGAGCGCCGCAGCGGCCGCCGACAGCCGGGCGAGAAGGCTCATCCCGGGCAAGCCTAGATGCGCCCCCTGCTGCCGGCTCCTGTGTCTCCGTCGGCCCGAGGGCGGCATGATCCGTGCATGAGGTGGGCCGCGTGACCGCGACCGTCGGCGCCCGCGGGGAGGGGTCTGATGCGGCGGTCGTCCGGTTCGACGACGTCACGAAGCTGTACGGGCGCGTGCGGGCGCTCGACGGGCTTTCTCTCGACGTTCGACCCGGGGAAGTCTTCGGGCTGCTCGGGCCCAACGGCGCGGGCAAGACGACGGCGCTCCGCGTCCTCCTCGGCTCGCTGCGCGCGACCGCCGGGCGGGTGCTCGTGCTCGGGCTCGACGCCTGGGCCGATCCGGTTGCCGTCCATCGCCGGCTCGGATACGTGACGGGCGAGCTCGGGATCTGGCCGAACCTCACCGGGGGGCAGATCCTCGAGCTGCTCGGCCGGCTGCACGGGGGCGTCGACACCGCGTACCGGGAGCAGCTGATCGAGCGCTTCGACTTCGATCCCACGAAGAAGGGTCGTTCCTACTCGACGGGCAACCGCCAGAAGGTCGCGGTCATCGCGGCGCTGGCAACGCGTGCGGAGCTGCTCGTGCTCGACGAGCCGACGAGTGGGCTCGACCCGCTCATGAAGGTCACCTTCGAGGACTGCGTCCGCGAGGCGCGTGCCGGAGGAGGAACGGTGCTTCTCTCGAGCCACGTGCTCGCCGAGGTCGAGGCCGTCTGCGACCGGGTCGGGATCCTCCGCCAGGGACGCCTTGTCGACAGCGGCACGCTCGACGAGCTCCGCCACCTGTCCGCCTCGACGGTGGAGGCGACGTTCTCGGGAAGCCCGCCGTCGCTGGCAGGGATCCCCGGCGTCGACGACGTCGAGGTCGCCGACGGGGTGCTGCGCCTCCAGGTCAGCGGCAGCACGGCTCCGCTCATCACCGCGCTGGGATCTGCGGAGATCACGTCGCTCCAGGTGCGGCAGCCGTCGCTAGAGGAGCTGTTCCTGACGTACTACGGGGATGGTGAGCGCGCGTCGGACGCGCCGAGCGATGGGCGCTGACGAGACCGAGGCCGTGGGTCACAGGGCGCGCTTCACGACACTCGTCGCCCACCAGGCGCGGACGATCAGGGTCACGAGCATCGTCTGGATCGTCGGCCTGCTCGTGGTGTCCGCGCTCGTCGTCGGCGTTTACGAGTCGGCCTACCCGACGGCGGCGGATCGTGCCGCGCTCGCGGAGCAGATCGAGGGCAACCCGTCGTTCGAGGCGCTGTTCGGTCCGGCGCGCGACATCGACACGCTCGGCGGATTCGCGGTCTGGCGGATCAACGGCGTCGCCACGCTCCTCGCCGCCGTCTGGCTCCTGCTCGCGGCCGGGCGGCTGACGCGCGGGGAGGAAGACCCAGGGTACGCGGAGCTCGTCGCGGCAGGCGGCGTCGGGAGGCGAGAGCCCCTGGGGGCGACGCTGCTCGTAATCGCCGCGGGCGCGGCGTTGCTCGCGGCGCTCGTCGTGACGGTGATGCTCGTCTTCGGCGTCGGGCTGGTGGACGCGCTCCTCGTCGGCGGCGGCCAGGCGCTCGTCGGCGTGACGTTCGCAGGCATCGCCGCGCTCGCAGCCCAGCTCGTCTCGAGCCGCGCGCGAACGACGGCCGTGGCCGGTGGAGCGCTTGCCGTCGCGTACATGCTGCGCGTGCTCGCGACCGGCGCTGATCTCGACGTGCTCGCCTGGGCGACGCCGCTCGGCTGGTGGAGCGAGCTCGCGTTCGATCCTCGCGCGGCGCCGCTCGTGCCGTTCGCGATCGCGGTGCCCGCGCTGGCGGTGCTCGCGCTGTTCTCGGCCGGTCGGCGCGACCTCGGCGCGAGCGCGCTCGGGTACTCGAACCGAGCGGGATCTCCCGGGAGGCCTGTCGGGTCTTCGCTCGCGCTGGCGCTCCGCTCGGTGCGTCCGGCCGCCGTCGGGTGGACGGTCGGGATCGGCGCCTACGCGCTGCTGATCGGGCTGCTCGTGAAGGACATGCTCGAGTTCTTCCGCGACTCGCCGCAGTTCGCGGAGCTCGTCGAGCTGCTCGGGCTCGTGGAGCTCGACACGCCCGAGCGCTTCCTCGGCCTTCCGTTCTCCATCATCGTCGTCTTCGTCGCGCTCGTTGCGGCCCAGCAGGCAGGCGCCGTCCGCGACGAGGAGGCCGCAGGGCGTCTGGAGACGCTTCTCGCTCAGCCCCTCGCTCGGGTGCGCTGGCTCGGAGAGCGGCTCGTCGCAGCGGTCGCCACGCTCGTCCTCGTGGTGGCGGTCGTCGGCTTCGCCGCGGGGCTCGGCGTCGTGCTGCGCGGGGAGAGCGTGGATCCCGTGCGGCTCGCGCTCGCATCGCTGAACCTGCTTCCCGTCTCGGCGCTCGTCCTCGGTGTGGGAGTCGCCGTCTACGGCCTGAGACCGCGACTCACCGCACCCGCGGTGTACGCGGTCGTCGTCGGAGGCTTCCTCCTGGAGTTCGTGGGAGGGATCCTCGAGCTTCCCGAGTGGATCCTCGTCGCGTCCCCGTTCCACCACGTCCAGCCGGCGCCTGCGGTGGATCCGGCGCTCGGCTCGAGCCTCGCTCTCCTCGCTCTGGCCGCCGCGGCGCTCGGCCTGGGCCTGTACGGCTTCCGTCGCCGCGACCTCGTCGGGCGCTGACGTGGTTGACTGAGGGTGTGGGGATCCATGCAGATGCTCCGGAGGTCGCCGACCCGCTGGAGGTCGGCAGGCTTCGCGATCCGCACGGCGTCCTGACGATCTACGTTGACGCGGATCCGCGTGAGCAGGCTGCTGCGCGGCCGAGCTGGGTGGTCTCGACCGAGAACGGCCTGCGGGAGATCCGCGAGCGCGTGAAGTCGAAGGGTGACCGCGCGCTCTGGACGGCGGTCTTCGACCGGCTCGACGAGCTCGAACCGGAGATCTCGAACCTCCTCGACCCGCGCCGCCCCGGGCGCGGCAGGGCGCTGTTCGCGACGATCGACGGAGGCGTTCTCCGGACGGCCGGGCTTCATCTGCCGCTGACGAATCGCGTCGTGCTCGACGACATCGCCCATCTCACGCCCCTCGTGGCAGCTCTCGACCGCGGCCGGCCGGTCGGGATCCTCGCCGTCTCCCACTCGGACGTCCGCGTGCTGGAGCGCCGTCTCGGCCTCGTCGACGAAGTGACCGCGGTCTCGCTCGAGCCGGACACCTCGGAGTGGCGGGAGATGAAGGGGCCGGCCGCCGCGAATCCCGCGCTGGCGCAGCATGCGGCGCCACAGCACGACCGCTTCGAGAGGCGACTCGAGGAGCATCGCGTGCAGGCCCTCGAGGCGGCGACGAAGTCGCTCGAGGATCTGTCCGCCAGGCGTGGCTGGGACAGCATCCTCGTCGCAGGCGAGCGGCGTCTGGCCGATCGGCTCGCCGCGGCCTTCTCCCGCGAGGGGATGGACGTCGCCGTGGTCGACAGGAGCCTCGGCATGCTCGCGCCCGGCGACATCCTGGCAGCCGTCGCGCCCGAGCTCGAAGCTGCGGTGGTGCGACGCGAGGCACTCCTGGTCACGCGTGCACGTGACGCGGCGCTCTCGGGGAACGCCGGGGCAGTCGGCCTGGCCGACGTTCTCACCGCGCTCGACGAAGGTCGCGTAGGTCACCTTCTGTTCGACGAGGATCGCTCCTACGCGGGTGCCAGGACGCCGGACGGCCGTCTCGTCCCGGCGGGGGTGGTGCCGCCCGGCGTCGAGGCAACGCAGCTCGTCGAGATTCCCTCGCTCGCCGGGCACCTGGTGGAGCGAGCGCTCGCGACCGACGCTCGGGTCACGCCGCTCTCGGCGGCGTCGACGGAGGCGATCGCCGAGTACGACGGCGTCGCGGCGTTGCTGCGCTGGTAGATGTCGGTCGCGCCCGCGTCCCCGCCGGTCTGGGCGATCCCGGCCGTGGACGCCGTCGAGCGTCTCGCTTCCAGTGACGCAGGGCTGACCGAGGCGGAGGCCGAGCGCCGCCTTGCCGAGTACGGCCCGAACGCGCTGGAGGAGGTCAAGGGCCCGGGCATCGCCTGGCTCGTCGCTCACCAGTTCCGCAGTCCACTGATCACGATCCTGCTCGTCGCTGCCGCTGTCACCGTCGTGCTCGAGGAGTACATCGACTCCGCCGTGATCGCGGCCGTGCTCGTGCTGAACGCGGTCATCGGATTCAGCCAGGAGCACAAGGCGGAGCGCTCGATGGAGGCCCTCCGCGACCTCGCACGCTCCCGCGCGCGCGTCGTTCGGGCGGGGCGCGAGCGGGAGATCGACGCGCGGGAGCTCGTTCCGGGCGACGTCGTCCTGGTCGAAACCGGCGCGAAGGTGCCCGCCGACTGCCGCATCCTGCATGCGGTGGCGCTCGAGGCGGACGAGTCCCTGTTGACCGGAGAGTCGACGACGGTGGCGAAGTCCGCGGGCCCGGCACCCGAGGATGCGGTGCTGGGGGATCGCACGAACATGCTCTTCACCGGCACGATCGTGACGCGCGGGCACTGTCGTGCGCTCGTGGTCGATACCGGCAAGAGAACCGAGCTCGGCCGGATCGCCGAGAGCGTTCAGGAGATCGGCGAGAAGGAGACGCCGCTGCAACGGCAGATGGCGCGCTTTGCGCACATCATCGCCGTGGCCATCCTCGCGTCCTCTGCGCTCGGGCTCGCCGCGGGCGTGCTCCTGGGCGAGGACCCGAACGAGCTCTTCCTGGCCGTCGTCGCGCTCGCCGTCGCGGCGATCCCGGAGGGGCTCCCGATCGTGCTCACGCTCGTCCTCGCGATCAGCACGCGAAGGATGGCGGCCCGCAACGCGATCATTCGGCGCCTACCGGCGGTCGAGACGCTCGGGAGCTGCACGGTCATCGGCTCGGACAAGACGGGGACGCTGACCCAGAACCGGATGACGGTGCAGCGGATCGTCGCCGGGCGCGAGCGCTTCGAGGTGAGCGGCGGCGGGTACGGCGTCGCAGGGGAGATCCACTCGGCAGGCTCGACCGATGCCGACGCCGACCCCGCGGATCAGCCGGTCACCGTGGAGGAGAGATCGCCGCTCTGGTGGACACTCGTGGCGGGAGCTCTCTGCAACGACGCCTCGGCGGTGCCCGCCGGGGAGGAGTTCGAGGTCGCGGGCGACCCGACCGAGATCGCGCTGCTCGTCTCGGCGGCGAAGGCGGGCCTCTACAAGGACGAGCTCGAGGAGCGCTACGTGCGGATCGCCGAGGTCCCCTTCGACGCGGACACTCGCATGGCGGTGACCTTTAACGAGGTCGACGGAGAGGTGACGGCGCTCGTCAAGGGGGCGCCCGAGGAGGTGCTCCGGCTCTGCACCGGTCGGGCCGGGGCAGAGCTCGATCGCGAGGAGATCCACGCCGAGGCCGCGCGTCTGGCCCGCGTGGGCCTGCGCGTGCTCGCGCTCGCGCGCCGTGCGGTTCCTGGCGCGGATGCGGCGGATGCGCTCGCCGCGGAGGGAGCGGTCGAGGGCCTGACGTTCGTCGGTCTCCAGGCAATGATGGACCCGCCCCGCGAGGAAGTCGTGACCGCCGTTCGCGAGTGCCAGGAGGCGGGGATCCGGGTCGTGATGATCACCGGCGACCACGCGCTGACGGCCTCGGCGATCGCGGAGGCGGTCGGGATCTCCTCCACCGGCGAGGTGCTCACGGGGCTCGACCTCGACCGGCTCTCGGACGAGGAGCTCCGCGATGTCGTCACGCGAGCATCGGTCTTCGCGCGCGTGTCCCCGGAGCACAAGCTGCGCATCGTCATGGCTCTCCAGGCAGAGGGGGAGACCGTGGCCGTCACCGGAGACGGGGTCAACGACGCGCCGGCCCTCAGGGCGGCAGAGATAGGCGCCGCGATGGGCCGCTCCGGGACGGACGTTGCGAAGGAGTCGGCCGAGATGATCGTCACCGACGACAACTTCGCGAGCATCGTCGCGGCCGTCCGGGAGGGGCGCGTCGCCTTCGACAACGTGCGCAAGACGACGTTCTTCCTCATCTCGAGCGGGGCGGCCGCGATCATCGCCGTCCTCGCGAGCATCTTCCTGCGCTTCCCACTCCCGTTCCTGCCGACGCAGCTCCTGTGGCTCAACCTCGTCACGAACGGCGTCCAGGACGTCGCGCTCGCGTTCGAGCCGGGTGAGAAGGACGTCCTTCGGCGGCCGCCTCGCCCGCGGAGCGAGGGCGTCATCTCGCGCGTGCTCTGGAGCCGGACGGCGATCGCCGGCTCCGTGATGGCGGCCGGCACGCTCGCGCTCTTCCTGAAGGAGTGGCACCTGACCGACGATCTCGACCGGGCTCGGACGGTCGCTCTCACGACGATGGTTCTGTTCCAGGCGTTCCACGTCGGCAACTGCCGCTCCGAGCACGGCTCGGTCTTCTCGAAGAGCCCGTTCTCGAACCGCTTCCTGTTCCTGGGGACGGCCGCGGCGCTGGCCCTGCAAGTCACGGCGCTCCACCTCCCGGCGACGCAGTACCTGCTCCGCGTCGAGCCGCTCGATATCGGCATCTGGATCGAGATGGTCGCGGTCGCCTCCAGCGTCATCGTCGCTGTCGAGCTGCACAAGCTCGTCGTGCGCAGACGCCTGCACGCGAGAGCGTGAGAGGTCTCCTAGAACTCGTTTCGGAGGCTCAAGGCTCCATTTCGAAACGAGTTCTTAGCCCGCAGGCCCGGCCAGCAGGACCTTCAGGAGGTCGTGCTGCGAGACGACGCCGACGAGCTGCCCGCCGTCGAGCACCGGGAGCCTCTTGTGCCCCGACTCCGTCAGCGTCCGGACGGCCTCCCAGAGCTCCGTGCCCGCGTCGACGGTCTCGACGGGCGAGGTCATGATCGAGTCGGCCTGCTCGTTCCCTATCTCCGCAAAGACCTCCTCGAGCGACCCCCCCGACCAGACGTGCCGGCCGAGGAAGCGCGGCCACTTGAACGTCGTGTCCTGAACGGGCTCGTCGGAGATCTCGAAGTCGGTCTCGGTGACGATCCCGGCGATGGCTTCCGAAGCGTCCACGACCACGACCGATCCGACCTTCCGATCGACCATGAGGCGCGCGAGCTCGCGCACGGACGTCTCCGGGCCGGCCGTGACGGCAGGTCGCGTCATCACGTCTCGGACACGGATGCCGTCCGACGACGCGCTGACTGCCGGCGGCCGCACGACCAGCACCGAGCATGCAGCGCGGTGCGCGACTCTCTCGCTCACGCTCCCGAGCGAGCCGATCCCGTGCAGCCCGCGGCTCCCGACGACGAGCAGGTCCGACTCCTCGGCTGCGGCGACCAGCGCGTCCACCGGGGCCCGCTCGTCCAACTCGACGGGTAGCTCGTCCGTGCCTACGGTCGCGACCGAAACGGGCTTGCCGCCGGTCGCCGTGACGGCGCGAACCCGTGCGCCGAACCGCTCGGCGAGCTCCCTCGCGACCTCGGCGGCGCGGAGTGACTCCGGGGAGCCGTCGACGCCGACCGCAATCGACGTCGGAAACGCGTCCGGCTCAGCGGGAGCCCGCGCCACCAGGACGGAGCACGGCGCATCGTGGAGCAGCGCCGTGGCGACACTGCCCAGGACGATTCCGGCGGTCCGGCTGTGCCCGTTCTCGCAGGCGACGAGCGTCGCCTCCTCGTCCTCGAGGATCCAGCGAAGCGCCGTGGACGCCCGTCCGTCTGCGAGCCGGGCGTCCGCGTCCGGTGCGATCGTCCGCGCCTCGTCGATCGCCCGCTGCGCATCAGCGCGCAGCTCCTTCCGCCACGCGGGTGCCTGCGCGCCGGTCCGAACGGTCACTCGAGTCTCGGCCACCGATGCGAGGACGACCGTGCCCTCTCCCGAGCGGAGCCGTTCGACCTGACGGACGGCCTCCGTCCCTCCACGGGCACCACCGACGGCGCAGACGACGCGTGTGAAGAGATCGGTCACGGCGTGGGTCATGGGTCCAGTATCGCCTACCACCCCACCTCGCCGGCTCAACTGCAGAGCTGCGGACCGATCGCTGCTGCCGTCACGAGAGCGGCCAGGACGAGCGTCGTGAACCAGGCGATCGGCAGGATCGACGCGACCCGGTTGGAGCCTGTGATGTTGGCGAAGAGCGCCGCCATCACCACCACGAGCCACCCGAGCGTGCCCAGGACACCGAAGGTCGTGATGTACGTGTCCCCCGGCGTGCGGGTGACCCCCGTGGTGCTGATGCAGCCCCAGTCGATCTGAAACCACGACGGGATCACCAGCAGGACGAGGATCGCGGCGAGGGGTGCGAGCACGAGCACCTCGATCCACATCAGGCGCTCGAGCGAGAACCCGCGCCGCCAGGACGACGGAGGGCGGTTGCTGGCCATCGTTCCGGACATCGGGTTCCTCCTCTGGCTTCACGCTAGACCGCTCTGGTGCGTGCGGCATCCGCGTGCACACGGACGACCGATCGCGGGATCCACCGACATCGGCGCGAGTGACCGGTGCTCCGACGCCCCTGCCGCGGCCCTCGATACCGTCCATACCGTGGAGTACCTCGGTCTCGGAGCGAGCGACCTGCGTGTGTCGCGCGTGGGGCTCGGCTGCAACAACTTCGGCTCGCGCATCGATCTCGAGGCGACGCGCCACGTCGTCGAGGCTGCGCTCGACGCAGGGATCACGTTCTTCGACACCGCCGAGGTCTACGGCAACCGCGGAGGGAGCGAGCGGATGCTCGGCGAGATCCTCGAGGGCAGGCGCGACCGCGTCGTCATCGCAACGAAGTTCGGCTGGGAGCCGGATCGTGGCCGCGGAGCGCCCGAGCACGTGCGCTCGGCGATCGAGGGGTCGCTCGAGCGGCTCCGCACTGATCACGTCGATCTCTACTACCTGCACAAGCCGGATCCCGACACGCCGATCGCGGAGACACTCGGCGCGCTCGACGAGCTCGTCCGGGCCGGAACGGTTCGTGCGATCGGCTGCTCCAACTTCTCGGCGGCGCAGCTCGCGGAGGCGAACACGACGGCGCGCGAGCTCGGCACGGCGCCGTTCGTTGCCCTGCAGAACGAGTACAGCCTCCTGAAGCGAGGTGACGATGCCGACGTGCTCCCGCTGTGCTGCAAGGCCGGGGTCGGATACGTCCCGTACTTCCCGCTCGCGAGCGGCCTGCTCACCGGGAAGTATCGCCGTGGAGGGGAGCCGGCCGAGGGGACGAGGATGTTCGGCAGGACGATCGAGGACGACCACCTGGCCCGCGTCGAGGCGCTCTCGGCCTTCGCAGAGGAGCGGGGCCGCTCGCTCCTCGAGCTCGCGTTCGGCTCGCTCGCGTCGACTCCGGGGATCGCGTCGATCATCGCGGGCGCTACGAAGCCCGAGCAGGTTCGAGCCAATGCCGCTGCCGCCGACTGGCGCCTGAGCGCAGACGATCTCGCGGGCCTCGCCGCGCTCTCGCTCTGAGTCGAGGGAGCGGCGGCGCCGGCGCACGCAGCGGACAGGGTGCAAGAGTTCGTTCGTGCTCCTCCACGAGATCGCCGATGCCTCGGCCGGCGTTGCGGCAACGTCCTCCCGGCTCGCCAAGGTCGCACGCCTCGTAGCGTGCTTCGAGCACACGGGCGCCGACGAGGCCGCCGTGGCGGCGACGTATCTCGCCGGAGCGCTGCCACAGGGACAGATCGGTGTCGGGTGGGCTGCTCTCCGCGAGCTTCCCATGCCGGCGAACGCGCCGAGCCTGGAGCTCCTCGACGTCGATGCGACCCTCTCTCGCATCGCCGCGATCGTGGGGCCGGGCTCGCAGGCCGCCCGTCGCGCCGAGCTCGCTGAGCTCTTCCGGGCGGCGACCGAGCGGGAGCAAGCGTTCCTGCGAGGCCTCCTCCTGGGTGAGCTCCGCCAGGGCGCGCTCGAGGGTGTGATGATCGACGCCGTCGCGAAGGCCGCGGCGGTGCCGGCAGGCGACGTGCGGCGGGCGCTCATGCTCTCGGGAGACCTGGGCGCGGTGGCCACCGCCGCGATCGAGGGAGGGCGCGAGGCGCTGGGGCGATTCCGGCTGACGGTGCTACGTCCGCTGCAGCCGATGCTGGCCCAGACCGCCTCCGACGTCGCAGCCGCCCTCGGCCGCATCTCCCCGGCGATCGTCGAGTGGAAGCTCGACGGGGCGCGCATCCAGGTTCACCGGTCTGGAGACGACGTTCGGGTGTTCACGCGCAATCTCGCGGAGATCACGGATCGCGTGCCCGAGATCGTCGAGGCCGTGGAGGCGCTGGACGCGCGGGCGGCGATCCTCGACGGCGAGGCGATCGCTCTCGCCCCGGACGGTCGGCCGCGGCCGTTCCAGGTGACGATGAGCCGCTTCGGGAGCAAGACGGACGCGACGCGGCTCCGGGGCGGGGTTCCGCTCTCGCCGTTCCTCTTCGACGCCCTGCACCTGGACGGCGAAGATCTCGTCGACCTGCCGGCGCGTGAGCGACTGGGGCGGCTCGACGAGAGGCTCTCGCCCGAGCTGCGCGTCCCACGGATCGAGGTGGACGATGTCGGGGCGGCCCAACGGTTCCTCGACGAGGCGCGTGCCCGCGGCCACGAGGGCGTGATGGTGAAGGCGCCCGACGCGCCCTACGAGGCAGGCCGTCGAGGGGCGGGGTGGCTCAAGGTGAAGGTCGCGCACACGCTCGATCTCGTGGTGCTCGCCGCGGAGTGGGGGCACGGAAGGCGTCAGGGGAGGCTCTCGAACCTGCACCTCGGCGCGCGCGATCCGGCAGGCGGGTGCTTCGTCATGCTCGGCAAGACGTTCAAGGGCCTGACCGACGAGATGCTCGTCTGGCAGACGGAGCGGCTCCTCGCGCTCGAGACCCATCGTGACGGGCACGTCGTGCACGTGCGGCCGGAGCTCGTCGTCGAGATCGCCTTCGACGGCGTGCAGTCGAGCTCGCGCTACCCGGGCGGGATGGCACTGCGCTTCGCGCGCGTCAAGGGCTACCGCCCCGACAAGCGGCCGGAGGAGGCCGACACGGTCGAAACGGTTCGCTCCATTCACGCGGGAGGCTGAGCGAACGCTCCGTGTGGTGGCGATCGTCGCTGCTCTACGTCGTCGGAGGGAGCGACGTACACTCGCGGGAATCGACATGGAGGAGGCAGGCATGACGCACTACGGGACGCTTCGCGCCTGGGCATTCATCGCGACGCTCGTCGGCGTGTTCGGGATGATCATCGCCACGATCGGGTCGATCGTGTGGGCGTTCGAGGTCGACGGGTTCTGGCAGACGATCGGTGTGCTGCTCATCGGCCTGCCGGTGTCGGTGTTCATCGCCACGATCCCCATCGCGCTCGCGCAGGCGATGCGTGCGATCGCCGACGTCGGAGACACGGTCTCCGCACGCTGAGTCGGGTGTCCCGCACCGGAGCCAAGACATTCCGCGAGCCGGACGAGGTCGTCGAACTGCCCCTGATGACCGCGTCACTCGTCGAGCTCGGTGAGCTCACGGTCAGCCGCACGGTGAGCCAGCCCGGTTGGCGCTGGTCGGAGCACATCCGTCCGATCGTGGGAGGGGAGTTGTGCCAGGTGCGCCACGTGGGCGTGATCGTCTCGGGGCGGCTTGGCATCGCCTTCCCGGACGGCACCGAGGTCGTCTACGAGCCCGAGGACGTCATCGACATCCCTCCGGGGCACGATGGTTACACGGTCGGCGATGAGCCCTGCGTCCAGATCGACTGGGCCGGGAATCGTCCGTTCTTCGCGAGCTTCCTGATCGGGAGCAGGAGCCGCGTGCTTGCGACGCTCCTGTTCACCGACCTCGTCGACTCGACCTCCATCGCCGCGTCGATGGGCGATCTTCGCTGGCGCGAGCTTCTCGCCAACCACTTCCACGGCGCGCGGGCCGAGCTCGAGCGCCACGGCGGGCGCGAGGTGAAGACGACGGGCGACGGGCTGCTCGCGACGTTCGACGGTCCCGGGCAGGCACTGCGGTGCGCTGCGGCAATACGACGTCTAGCGAGCCGCGACGGCCTGCGGATCCGCGCCGGCGCACACGTCGGCGAGGTCGAGCTCGTAGGTGACGACATCCGTGGTGTCGCCGTCCACGAAGCTCAGCGCATCATGGGCGCCGCCGGCGAGGACGAGATCCTCGTCTCGGACCTGACCCGCATGCTCGCGTCCGCCTCGGGCCTCGCATTCGAGGATCGCGGGCTGCACGAGCTCAAGGGGCTCGACGGCGAGCGCCCGCTGGCTGCGTACGTCGAGGAGGTCCAATGAGCGCGTCGATGGACGAACGCCCGCTGATCTTCGCCGTCGACGAGGACGGGGCATGCATCACGCGGCTCACCGGCGAGCTACAGCGCTACGCACGTGACTACCGGGTGGTCTGCGGGCCGTCGACGGAGGCGGCGCTCTCGCAGCTCGAGCGCCTCCGCGCCGAGGGCGAGCACGTCGCGCTCGTGCTCGCTGCGCGCGGTACTGCGGAGCTGAAGGGGGAGGACCTGCTCGCCAGGGTGCACGAGCTGCATCCGCACGCGAAGCGAGGTCTCCTCATCGAATGGGGCGGCTGGAACGACCCGGACACGGCCGACTGCATCCGCACCGCGATGACCTGCGGGCACATCGACTACTACGTGCTCAAGCCCTGGTCCGAGCCGGACGAGCTCTTCCACCGCACGGTGTCGGAGTTCCTGTTCGAGTGGCGGCGTGCGAGCTCCATCGGGCGTCGCGAGATCACCGTCGTGGCCGACCCTCGCTCGCCGAGCGGGTACGAGCTCCGCAACCTCCTGGCCCGCAACGGCGTGCCTCACGTCTTCCATTCGTGCGACTCGGACGAAGGCAAGAGGGTCCTTGCCTTCTGCGAGAAGGCCGATTCGCCGCATCCGGTCGTGCTGCTCCCGGACGACACCGTCCTCGACAACCCCACGCCCGAGGTCCTCGCGCGGGAGGGGTACCAGATGCCCACCGAGCTCACGGCCACCGGGCGATTCGACGTCGCGATCGTCGGCGCCGGGCCTGCCGGCCTGGCCTCCGCGGTCTACGCGTCGTCCGAGGGTCTCCGTGCGCTCGTCGTCGAGCAGACGTCGATCGGGGGACAGTCCACGTCCAGCGCGCGGATCCGCAACTACCTGGGGTTCTCCCGGGGCGTGACCGGGGGCGAGCTCGCGCAGCGTGCGTACCAGCAGGCCTGGGTCTTCGGCACCGAGTTCCTCCTCCTCCGCGAGATCGAGGGGCTCCGCCGGGACGGGGATGGCTTCGTGCTAACCCTCGACCGAGGTGGAGAGATCGAGGCGCGGAGCGTGGTCCTGGCCATGGGGGTCGAGTACCGGAGCCTCGGAATCCCCGGCCTCGAAGACCTCGTGGGATCGGGTGTCTTCTACGGTGCATCGCGCTCGGACGCGCAGCTGTACACGGGCGGCGACGTCTACGTCGTGGGGGGAGCGAACTCGGCGGGGCAGGCGGCCGTGCTCCTCAGCGGCTACGCGAGGACCGTGACGCTCGTGGTGCGCGGCCCGGCGCTCTCAGCGACGATGTCGCAGTATCTCCAGGACGAGCTCGCGTCGATCGACAACGTCCGCGTCGAGCTCGGCACGCAGGTCGTCGGCGTCGAGGGCGACGCGCATCTCGAGCAGGTCGCGCTGCGCGGCCCCGATGGCGATCGGACGCTCCTGGCCGACGCGCTGTTCCTGCTCATCGGTGCTCAGCCGAAGACGGACTGGCTCCCCGACAAGATCCTCGACGACCGCGGGTTCGTCGAGACCGGAGCCGGCGAGCACCTCTTCGAGACCGCGCTTCCGGGCGTGTTCGCGGTCGGCGATGTCCGAGCCGGGTCGGTCAAGCGCGTCGCATCAGCGGTCGGCGAAGGGTCGGTCGTGATCCAGCAGGTGCACGCGTACCTCGACCCGCAGCACGCACCGAGTCCCGGCATGCCGCCCGAGACACCGCGAGTCAGCTCGACGACGTGAGCGCGTCGCAGGCGGGTGCCTGCCGGAATGCCGACTCGAGCTCGCCGTCGACGTCGGCGCTTTCGATCGTGCTGACTGCCGAGGAGAGCGCTTGCGACATCGCCGTCAGTGTCGTCGTGAGCGACGAGATCGCGCTGGGCAGCTCGGCGATCCCCGACACGCCCTCGGCGGTCTCCTCGATCTCGGAGACTCCGCCTTCGAGCGTCGATACGAGATCGTCGACCGCCTGCTTGGCTTCCTGGCCCGATTCGGTGTCGGGCGTCCCGAGATCCTTGAGGTCGTCGACGAGCGTGTCGGTCGCCTCGCGCGCGTCGTTCACCGCGTCCTCGAGGCTGCCCTGGTTCAGGTTGGAGAGATCCGTGAACTGCTCGCCGATCTGCTTCAGCGAGTCGGTCCAGCTCGTGAGCGCGGTGCAGAAGCCGTCCGCCCACTCGACCGTTGCCGAGGCCTCCGGCTCGTCGCTGCCGCCGCAACCCGCCGCGCCGAGAGCGAGGGCGGTGACCAGGGTGGCGACCAGGACCGCGGGCTTCACGGGCGGCACGTTACCTCCTGCGTCGCGCCAGCAGTGCTTGGGCCGGCACGAGTGTCCAGCATGCGAGCTCGCGAACCCGCGCGCGCCTCGATCCGAGCTCACGGGTCGGCGCGACTTCCACGCGCACCTGGGTGCCGCGCACCGCGGCGCGCATGAGTGCCGCGGCTCGGCGGGCGTGCCAGCCCGAGGTGACGAGCACGAGCTCGCGCGCTCCGAGCGAACGTGCGGTCGCGCCCGCACCGACGACGTTGCCGTAGGTCGAGCGCGCGTCTCGGTCGAGGAGCAGGCCGTCTGTCGCCCCGGGCCATGCGTGCGCCATGAGCTCGGCCTCCGAGGCCTGGTCACGCTTGCGCGCCCAGCCGGAGAGGAGCACCGTGTCGGTCGGCCCTGCGATCTCCGCAGCGCGTGCAAGACGAGCCGAGCAGACGGGGTGCAGGTCGCCGCTCCCGTCCGAGTAGCCGAGCACGGCAACGAGGCGCGTCGCGCTCACGACCGGCCCCTGCGACCGCGGCGCCAGAGCCCGTAGAGGAGGAGCGTTCCGGCGACGGTGACGACGAGTTCGAGGGCGCGGCGCCCCTGCAGCTTGGACTCGCCGCTCGCGCGCTCGCGCATGTCGACCGGGATCTCCCGCACTCGCAACCCGGCTTCGCGGAGGCGAAGCAGCGACTCGACCTCGGGCGCGCCGCTCTCGTATGGCACAGCGAGGATCGGCATCGCCGCCGCATTCACCGCGTACATGCCGCTGGTCGCGTCGTGGAACGGACGCCCGAGTGCGGCGCGCATCGCGCGCCGGAGCACGGCGGTTCCGAAGCGGCGGCTCGGGCTCGGCTCGTACCGGAAGGCCTCGTATCCGTCTCCCGTCGCGAACCGCGATCCAATCGCGGCGTCGGCCTCGTCGGCGCGAACGACCACGAGGAGCTTCGCGAGCTCGTCGACGGGATGCTGCCCGTCGGCATCCACCCGTCCGGCGAACGCGTAGCCGTGGGTGGCCGCGTAGCCGTAGCCGGCAGCGACCCCGTCTCGCAGCCCGCGGTTTTCGCCGAAGGACAGAACCTCGGCGCCGTGATCGCGAGCGACGCCTGCGGTTCCGTCCGTCGAGCCGTCGTCGACGACGAGCACGTCCACGTCCGGTAGCTCGGAGCGGAGCTCGTCGAGGACGGCGGGAAGGTTGTCCTCCTCGTTCCAGGCAGGGATGAAGACGAGCGTGTCGGGCACCGGGACATCGTAGGCCCAGCGTCGCGCACGGCTCTTCAGATCACGTTGTGCTCCGGGCGCGGGGCGGCCCGCGCGAACCGCTCCACCGAGAGCGGCGAGACGTCCAGGAACGGCTCGCGACCGAGCACGAGGTCGCGGACGATCTCCCCGACCGCCGGGGCCTGCATGAACCCGTGCCCCGAGAACCCGGTCGCGTAGAAGAGGCGCTCGACGTCGCGCGCCTCGCCGACGAGCCCGTTGTGGTCGGGCGTCACCTCGTAGTAGCCCTGCCAGCGATGTGCGATGCCCAGGTCGAGGAAAGCTGGCGCCCGTCGCGCGGCGACCTCCGAGACGCGCTCGAGCCACCGGGGATCGGCGGGCTCGTCGAAGCCGGCTGGCTGGTCGCGGTCGGCCATGCCCAAGAGGAGGCCCGGCCCCTCGCGGTGGAAGTAGAAGCCCGTCGTGAAGTCGACGGTCAGCGGGACGCTCGCTGGGAGGTCGGGGAGGGGCGCGGTGGTCACCACCTCGCGCAGCACCGGCTCCATGGGGAGCTCGACTCCCGCTGTCCGCGTCAGCGTCGGAGACCAGACTCCGGCTGCGCAGACGACGGCATCGGCCTCGACGACGCCGGCTTCGGTCGCCACTCCGTTGACGGCGCCTCCGTCGACGAGGATCGCCGTTGCGGCGACGCCGGTGACCACGACCGCCCCGAGGGTGCGTGCCGCGCCCGCGTACCCCAGCGTCACGGCCTCGGGGCTCGCGTGGCCGTCGAGGCGGCAGAAGGTCGCAGCGAGCACTCCGTCTACGGAGGCGAGCGGAGAGAGCCTCGCCGCCTCGGCCGCGCCCACGAGCCTGCTCGGGACGCCGAGATCGTTCTGGAGCGCGACGCTTTGCTCGAACACGGCCACGTCCTCTGGCGTGTCGAGGAGGAAGAGGTAGCCGACCTGGCGGAAGTCGATCTCGCCTCCCGGCCGCTCGGAGAACCGCCTGAACGCCTCAACGCCGCGGAGCCCGATCGCGATGTTGAGCGGGTCCGAGAACTGGGTGCGGATCCCTCCGGCGGCCCGGCTCGTCGAGCCGGACGAGAGCGCGTCGCGCTCGACCAGGCAGACTTCGGCTCCCGCCTCGGCCAGGTGGAATGCGATGCTCGTCCCGATCGCGCCCCCACCGACGACGACGATCCCGGTGCGCTTCGGCAGGGAGGTCACCTGCGGACGAGGTTCCGCAGGAGGAAGAGGAGATTTGCGGGGCGCTCTGCCAGGCGGCGCATGAGATACGCGAACCAGTCGGGCCCGAACGGCGTCGCGACGAGCACCTTGTAGCTCTGAGCCACAAGGGCTCTTTGCAGCGCCGGGCGGACGCCGTACAGCATCTGGAACTCGAAACCGTCGCGGGCGATCCCCTCCCGCTCGGCGAAGGCCAGGACGTGGCGGATGATGCGTTCGTCGTGCGTCGCAACAGCGACGTAAGCGCCTGCGCGGAGGCCTCGTTCGACGAGGCGCACGTACGCGGTGTCGACCTCGCGCTTGTCCGCGTGGGCGATCGACGTGGGCTCGAGGTACGCGCCCTTGACGATCCGCAGGTTCGGCTCGAGCGGGAGGAGCCGCTCGAGGTCGTCGGGGGTGCGGTAGAGGTACGACTGGAGCACGGTGCCCACGCTCGTGAGACCCCTCGCACGCAGCCGCTCGTAGACGCGCAGCGTCGCGTCGACGTGCTCCGACTGCTCCATGTCGATGCGGATGAAGGTTCCGCGCTTCTCCGCGCGACGGACGAGGCGTTCGACGTTCGCGTGAGCCGATTCCTCGTCCAGCGCGAGGCCGAGCTGCGTCAGCTTCACGGCGAGGTTGGCCCGTAGTCCCTCGGCGACGAGTCGGTCGAGGATGCGCTCGTACTCGAGAACGACCTGCTCGATCTCCGCGTTGTCTCGGATCGCTTCGCCGAGGAGCGTCGTGTTGGCGTGCAACCCGGCGTCGTTCAGGCTCCGCAGGACGGCGACGCACTCGTCGAGGGTCGTCCCGGCCACGAAGCGCGCCGCACCGAGCCGCATCCCGTGCCGCTCCACGAGCCCGCGCAGCCGTCTGCTCTCCGCTGCGCGGAGGATCGCCCAACGGGAGAGAGCGGAGAGAGCTGTCCCGACGGCGGCCACGCGGCGCGAGCCTACCGCGGGAGCCTCACGGCGCTGCGCGCTTCTCGACTCGTTTCGACCTGACGCCTCGATCCGTCGGAACGCTCTGTGCGGGCACGCTGCGGCGTCCTCGGACGCCCCTACGTCTCGTTCGCACACCCCACCCAGCGCGCACCCGACAGGTCGTCAGTCGAAGGAGCTTTCAGTCGAGCGTCATGGAGATGCTGTCTCCGACCTCGACGAGGGCGTAGTGGCCGCGCCCGAAGGCGCCCGGGTTGACGCTCAGCGAGCGGCCGATCGCATTCACGCCGTGCGGTTCGTGGATGTGCCTCCGCAGT